>JAPLTV010000051.1 GCA_026397955.1 Verrucomicrobiota bacterium
CTACATGCGCGACCTCGAAGGTACGACGGAAAAAGATCCGACCAGCCGCGTCTCATTACTGACCGACGTCGACGGCGACGGTCGCATGGACAAGGCGACCCCCTTTCTCGATAATCTCGTGATGCCGCGAGGCGTCATGGCCGTCAAAGGCGGCGCCTTCGTCGCTGAACCGCCGAACCTTTTCTTCTGCCGCGACACCAAGGGCACCGGCGTCGCCGACGAGAAGGTCCTGATCGCGGCCGACTTCGGCACGCTGGGCGGACAGCCCGAACACATGGCCAATACGCCGACTTGGGCGCTGGATAACCGCATCTACGCCGCCAACTACGGCACAAGCTTAAAGCTCACCAACGGCGCTTGGCTGAAAGGCCCGGGGCTCGGTCGCGGCCAGTGGGGCCTCACCCAGGACGATGCCGGCCGACTGTTCTATAACTACAACTCCGATCTGCTCCGTGCCGACCTACTGCCCGCTGCGGCCTACGCCCGTAATCCGCTGCTCCGCGACGCGATCGGTATCAACAACAAGGTCATCAAAGAACAGTCGGTCTACCCTTCCCACCCGACCCCTGGCGTGAACCGCGGCTACGACGCCAAGACGCTCCGCGCCGACGGCACGCTCGCCAACGCGACCTCCACCTGCGGAGCGGCAATCTACCGTGGCGACGCTTTCCCGGCGGAATACCGCGGTAACGCCTTCATCCCGGAGCCTTCCTCCAACCTGGTGAAGCGCATCACGATCACGGAGAAGGACGGACTGCTCACGGGCGCCAACGCCTATGAGGAGAAGGAATTCCTGACGTCGACCGATGAACGCTTTCGACCGGTGATGATGGCCAACGGTCCTGATGGCGCGCTCTACGTCGTCGACCTGTATCGCGGCATGCTCCAGCACCCAGCCTTCCTCACCCACTACCTCATCGCCAACATCAAGGCCCGTCAGCTCGAGCTGCCCGTCTCTGGTGGCCGCATCTGGCGCATCGTCCGCGATGACCAAGCCGCTCCTCGCGCCACCAAGATCCCGGCCGACGCCGCGGCCCGCGTGAAGCTCCTGAAGCACGCCAACGGCTGGGTGCGCGACACCGCCCAGCGCTTGCTGGTCGAATCGGCCGACGCCGCGGCCGCTGCTCCTCTGCGCGCCCTGCTGGCCGACGCCCAGGCGCCCGCTACGGCCCGCTTGCACGCCCTTTGGTCGCTCGACGGCTTTGCGGCCGCCCGTCCCGAAGATATCCGTCTCGCCCTCAAGGACACCGACGCCCAGGTCCGCGCGGCCGCCATCCGCATCGCCCCGGCCGAGATGCTGGCCGAACTCTGCGCGCTCAAGGACGAGAAAGAAGTCCTCGTGCTGGCGCACCTCGCGATTCGGCTTTCTGGCGCGAACCTGCCCGACGCCGATAAGGCCGTCGCCGAACTCCTCGCCGCCCACGGCGATAACGCGCTCGTCCGTGAAGGCGCGCTCACCGGAGCCCGCGGGCGTGAAGTCGCCCTCGCTAAGGCCGTCGCCGCGCTGGGCTCCGCCGCCAACCTCAAGCAGACCGGTCCGGTCCTCGATGGTTTCGCCACCCTGATCTCTCAGGCCGGCAAAGCTGGGCCGTTCGAAGGTATGCTCGAGATCGCCGCCACCCTCGGAGACCGCCACCTCCGAGCGTCGGTATTGCGCGGACTCGACCAATCCACCCGCGACCCGAAACAGAAGAAGGCCGTTCCGCTCAAGACGGTCTGGCTCAACGCCGGGCCTTGACGGCCTGGCCCCTCCCCTCGTCGATAGCGACTGGGTCCTCGGCAAGCCTGACGTGACCGCCCGCATTGTCCTCAACGGCCTCGGCGGACCCGTGAAGGTCGGCAGTCGCACCTGGGATCTGTCGATGCCGCCGATGGGCATGCTCAGCGACGAGGACATCGCCGGCGTGCTGACCTACGTCCGCCGCGAATGGGAGCACAACGGGTCTCCGGTCGACGCCAAATTCGTCACCGGTATCCGCAAGCAGTTCGCCGACCATCCGAATTCCTGGACCTCCGACGAACTCCGCCCGCCGACCAAGAAGTCCGTCAAGGCCGCGAAGGAAGACTCTAAATAACCTTACATGAAAGCGCTCCACCTCCTTCTGGCCCTCCTCGCCTTCGGGGCAGGAGCGTCCGCCACCACCAAGCCCAATATCGTCGTCATCCTCGTCGACGACATGGGCTTCTCGGATATCGGCTGCTACGGCAGCGAGATCCCGACACCGAACCTCGACGCCCTCGCCAAGAACGGCCTGCGCTTCACGCAGTTCTATAACACTGCCCGTTGCTGCCCGACCCGCGCCGCCCTGCTCACCGGCGTCTATTCGCACCAGGCCGGCGTCGGCCACATGGTCGAGGATCAGAAACTCCCGGGTTACGTCGGCCGTCTCAATGACAGCTGCGTGACGATGGCCGAGGTACTCAAGCCCGCCGGCTACTTCACCGCGATGAGCGGCAAGTGGCACGTCGGCCAGAATCAAGGCGTCACCCCGAGGTCGCGCGGCTTTGACCGCAGCCTCAACGCCGCCGCCGGCGGCTTCTACTTCGCGGACGCACCGCGCGCGGAACTCTTCCTCGATGGCGAGAAGATCGCGAACGACGACCCGCGCCTACCCAAGGACTGGTATACCACCGACCTTTGGACGGCGTTCGGCCTGAAGTTCGTCGACGAAGCCCTCGCGGCCAAGAAACCTTTCTACCTCCACCTTTGCCATAACGCGCCGCACTTCCCGCTCCAGGCCCCCAAGGCCGACATCGAGAAATTCCTGGGCAAGTATCAGCTCGGCTGGGAAGAGGTCCGCGCCCGCCGCTACGCCCGCCAGCTCGAGATGGGCCTGATCGACAAGCAGTGGGCGAGCTCGCCCCTGCCTGCCGCGGTCAAGGATTGGAAGGATGTACCAGCCGAAGAGCAAAAGCGCTTCGACCACCTGATGGCCACCTACGCCGCCGTCGTGAACCACATGGACAAGGCCATCGGCGACCTCGTCGCCGGCCTGAAGCAGCGCGGCGTCCTCGACAATACCCTCATCCTCTTCATGAGCGACAACGGCGGCAACGCCGAGTCTGGCGCCAAAGGCCGCACCGAAGGCGACCCCAGCACGGGCAAGTCGCAGTGGTATTCTGGCGAAAGTTGGGCCTATGCGCAAAACACCCCCTTCCGTCTCTACAAGCACTTCAACCATGAAGGCGGCATCAGCACCCCGCTCATCGCCCACTGGCCCGCCGGTATCGGAGCCAAGGACGAATTCCGCCGCCAGCCCGGCCACCTCATCGACGTGATGGCCACGGTGGTCGAGGTCTCCGGCGCCACCTATCCGAAGGAATTCAACGGTAAGCCGATTCTGCCGATGGAAGGCCGCAGCCTCGTGCCGGCCTTCGCCGACAAGGCCATCGAACGCGAGGCGATCTACTGGGAGCACGAAGGCAACGCCGCCGTGCGCCAGGGCGACCTCAAACTCGTCCGCCAAGGCCGCAACGGCGCCTGGGAATTGTACGACATGAAGGTCGACCGCACCGAACTGCACAATCTCGCCCAGAGCCAGCCCGAGAAGGCCAAGGAACTCGCCGCCCTCTGGCGCACTTGGGCCGAACGCGCCCACGTACTCCCCGCACCGGGAGCCGAAGGCGGAAAGAAAAAGGCGAAGAAGAAGTGATGAGACTCCTCTGCTCCCTGCTCGCACTCGCTCCGCTCTCCCTCTGGGGCATCCCGGAGATCAAGCTGACGTCACCGACCGACTATCAGGTGACCCAACGCCAGACTCGGTCCGAAGGCCGGCTCACGATCGCCGGCGTGCGGAAGGACGCCTCGGGCACGCAGCTTGAAGTCCGTCAGCTCGACGCGCAGGGCAAAGGCGAATGGCGTCAGCTCGAAGCGGGTAGCGACGACGCCTTCAGCGGTACGATCATCGCACAGGCGGGAGGTTGGTATCGCTGCGAAGCACGCCTGACCAAGGACGGCAAGGCCGTGGCCGAGACCTCGGTCGCACACGTCGGCATCGGCGAGATCTTCCTGGTCGCTGGTCAATCCAACTCCGCCAACCACGGCGAAGAGAAGCAGAAGGTAAAATCCGGGCTAGTCTCCTCGTTCGACCGCCTGAACTGGCACGCCGGCGACGACCCGCAACGTGGCGCCTCTGGTACCGGTGGCAGTTTCATGCCTCCGCTCGGTGATGCACTGGCCGCCAAGTTCGGCGTGCCCATCGGTTTCATCCCCATCGGCATCGGCGCTACGAGCGTCCGCGAATGGCTCCCCGTCGGCATCCCCTTCCCCGCTCCGCCGACGCTCGTGTATCGTGTGACCAAACGGCCCGATGGGCGCTGGGAGAGCAACGGCGTCGCCTACGGCACGCTCGTCTCCCGCCTGAAACAGTTCGGTCCGCACGGCTTCCGCGCGGTGCTCTGGCACCAAGGCGAGAGTGACGCCAACCAGAAGGACGCCACGCGCACGCTACCGGGAAATCTTTATCAGGAGCATCTCACCCGCATCATCCACGACTCCCGTGTGGCGGCCGGCTGGGACGTCCCTTGGTTCGTCGCGCAGGTTAGCTACCACGTGCCGGGCGACGAAGCCTCGGCCGATATCCGCGAGGCCCAGGCCGCGCTCTGGAAGTCCGGCGTGGCGCTTGCCGGCCCGGATAGCGATGCCCTGAAATCCGAGTGGCGGCAGAGCAACGGCAAGGGCGTCCATTTCAGCGGACCCGGCCTACGCGAACATGCCGCCCGCTGGGCTGATCGCATTACGCCTTGGCTCGAGCAGCAACTCGGTCAGAAGTAATCCCATGTTCGGCGGCAAATGTCCCTTCGGCCACAAGCCGTCTGACCCCTTCAAGGCGAAGCGGGAGGCAGGGCCCGTGACCCGTTACGAATTCCAAGGCGAACAGATCCCGATGATCCTGCGTCATGCCGACGTCCGGAAGGCGGCGAAGGACTGGCAGACGTATAGCTCCGACGCGCCCTTCCGCGTGCCGATTCCCTCCGAGGAAGAAGCCCGCTCCATGCGCCAGCTGCCGATCGAGACCAATCCGCCCGAACACTCGGAATACCGCGCGATCGTGGAGCCCTTCTTCAACCGTCCGAAGCTGCCCGAGATGATCGCGCAGGTCGAAGCGCTCATCGAGGGACTACTGCGCGACGCGATCGCCCGCGACACGACCGAGGTCGTCCACGGCTTCGCCCTCCCCCTCCAAGCCCGCGCGCTGACCACCCTGCTCAACACCGTGGAAAGCGAAGCCGACCTCTGGATCGGCTGGGGCATCCACGTCTTCCGCGTTCGCGGCGGCCTCAAGAAAGGCGTCGAGCTGGAGGATTATCTCAGGCGTAAGTTCGACGAGGTGAGCAAACAGCCCGGCAGCTGTTTCTTCAGTGCGCTCACGCAGGCGAGCTTCCAGGGCCGTCCACTCACGCGTGAAGAGATGATGGGCTTCGCCAATCTGGCCTTCGCCGGAGGACGCGATACGATCATCCATACGGTCGCCTGCACCCTTGGCCACCTCGCGGCGAACCCCGACGCGCTGGCGTTCCTTCGCGAGGACCCCAAACGCATCACCCTCGCGAGCGAGGAGTTCTTCCGGTTCTTCATGCCGTTGACGCACATTGGCCGCGTCTGCCCGGTCGCGACTTCCGTCCACGGCGAGAATGTACCGGCCGGTGGTCGCGTCTCGCTCGGCTGGGCTTCGGCCAATCGCGACGAAGCCGTCTTCCCGCAGGCCGACGAATTCAAGATCGACCGCAAGCCGAACCCGCACCTCTCGTTCGGCTTCGGCGAACACCTCTGCCTCGGCGCCCCGCACGCTCGCCTGATCCTCCGCACGCTCCTCCAGAAATGCGTCGAACTGGTGGACTCGCTGGAAATCGTCTCGGCTGTCGAGCGCGTGGAGAAGGAACACTCCTACGAACGCACGCTGGGGTACGAATCGCTCGTCCTCCGGATCCGTCCGAAGGCCTGATGGGGGTTGCCAGATGGGGTGCGAGGTCCTAGCCCTCTTTTACCCCCAACCTTCGCCTCGCGGCGGGGTTCCAAGCACGACCCCATCATGTTCGCCTTCAGCCTGACCATCTTCTGGGGAGCTTGCCTGCTCTTCCTCGTCCAGCCGCTGATCGCGCGGTTCATCCTCCCTTGGTTCGGCGGCGGCCCCGCGGTCTGGACGACCTGCATGCTCTTCTTTCAGGTCCTACTCCTCGGCGGCTACGCCTACGCCCACTTCAGCATCAGCCGCCTGACACCCCGCCGTCAGGTCCTCACGCACCTTTGCCTCTTGGCTCTCGCGGTAGCCCTTCTCCCGATCACCCCCAGTGACCAATGGAAGCCTGCCGATGGCTCTCACGCGGCCGGACACATCCTTCTCCTGCTCCTAGCCTGCCTCGGCCTACCTTACCTCGTGCTCTCCGCCACCGGGCCGCTCCTGCAGGCCTGGTTCAGCAAGGCCAATCCCGGCGTATCTCCGTATCGACTCTACGCCCTCTCCAACATCGGCTCGCTCCTCGCGCTCTTGGTGTACCCGTTCGTGCTCGAGCCGCAGCTCGCCCGTCAGGCTCAGGCCAACTGGTGGTCGGTCGGTCTCGCGCTCTACGCCGCCCTCGCAGGGTGGTGTGGCTTCAAGGTATGGAAGAGCGCCGGAGCTGACATGCAGTCCGCCGTCGCCGCCGACGACGCGGAAGCCCCGACGATGTCCCGCAAGCTGCTCTGGTTCGCCCTGCCCGCCTGCGGCGTGATGCTGCTCCTCGCGATCACCAACAAGCTCTGCCAGGATATCGCCGTCGTGCCCTTCCTCTGGGTATTACCGCTCAGCCTCTACCTACTGTCGTTCATCATCAGCTTTGACAGCCCGCGCTGGTATCACCGCGCGTTCTGGCTGCCTCTCCTCGCGGCACTGCTCGGCATGGTACTCCACAACCTCACCCAGGCGGAATCCCACCCGAACATCACCCCGCTCGCCACGCTCTATCTCGGCACGATGTTCGTCGCCTGCATGGTCTGCCACGGCGAGGTCTTCCGCCTTCGTCCGGGCGCCAGCCGCCTGACCAGCTACTATCTTTCGATCTCGGCCGGCGGCGCCGCCGGCGGCCTGTTCGTCGCCCTCGTCGCCCCGTTCGTCTTCCCGGACTATTTCGAACTCCACCTCGCGCTCTTCCTCACCGCCGCGCTCGTGCTCGGCGTCCTCCGTCAGGACAGCTCTTTCCCGCTCCAGCACGGCAAGGCACGCTGGGGCTGGGCCGTCCTGCTCCTGCTCCTCCCGGCCTTCGGCTATGGCCTCTACGACGTCGCTTCGAACTCCCTCCGCGGCGCTGTCAGCGTGACCCGCGGGTTCTACGGCGTCCTTAAGGTTACCGAAGCTGAGAAAGGCGACCCCGCTCGCCACCACCTGACCATCCAGCACGGCGCGACAATCCATGGCCTGCAGTATCAGAGCGCCGAACGTCGCACGGACCCGACGAGCTACTACACCTCGACGAGCGGCATTGGCCGCCTCTTCCGTACCTATAAACCCGAAGGCGGCCGCCGCGTCGGTGCCGTCGGCCTCGGCTCCGGCACCCTCGCCGCCTGGGGACGCAAGGGCGACACCTTCCGCTTCTACGAGATCAACGACGACGTAGCGCATCTGGCGACCAGCACGTTCACCTATCTGAAGGATTCGAAGGCAAAGACAGAATTGGTCATGGGCGACGCCCGCCTCCGCATGGAAGGCGAACCTGACCAGCAATACGACGTCATCATCCTCGACGCCTTCAGCAGCGACGCGATCCCGGTCCACCTGCTCACGCTCGAGGCTTTCGCCCACTACCAGCGCCACCTCAAGAAAGGCGGCGCCATCGTCGTCCACGTCTCCAACCGCTACCTCGACCTCCATCCGGTCGTCTACCGTATCGCGGAGAAGATCGGTTTCCCGGCCATCACGATCGACGACAACGACACGGCGTTCGAGGACGACGGCTTCTACGGCTCCGACTGGATCATCATGTCGCGTAACGCCGAACTGCTCCAGCAGCCACTCTTGCACGACGCGACCAGCGCCCCGGTCGAATTCTCGGCCCGCGTGCTTCCCTGGACCGACGAACGGAGCGACCTGCTCCGCATCCTGGTCTCGGAG
Organism: Verrucomicrobiota bacterium; assembly: GCA_026397955.1. Lineage (GTDB taxonomy): Bacteria > Verrucomicrobiota > Verrucomicrobiia > Opitutales > UBA953 > UBA953. The sequence goes on from JAPLTV010000051.1 coordinate 8,088, forward strand.
GAAGGCAGTTTCCTCCACTGGCTGCAGGGACTCTGAGTCCGCGTTCGGTATACGCGCCTAGGGTTCCCGTCTATCGGAAGATTTATTCCGTATTAGGGGACTTCGTCTTGTTGCCTTTTATCGGGTCAGGGCTACCCCTTGACCAACCATGAAGGCGCTCCGTCTTACCCTCCTCCTGTCGCTGACCGCGCTCACGGCACTCGCGGCGGAACCGACGAAGAAGACGGCTAAGTTTCAGCCTCAACCTTGGGGCCCTTGGGTCGAAGCCGACTTCCCATTCTTCTCGTCCATCCTCGACGCACGCCGCGACGGACTCGGCAAAGACAACCTCACGCCGCGCGGGTTGATCATCAAGCTACCCAACGACTGCTGGGCCTGCTTTGATACCGACCTGTTGCGCGTCTCCGCCGTCTGGCGCGGCAAGGGAGTGAGCGACAAGGCCCTTGCTCCCGGCTCGTACCATGACCCGAGCCGCAAGACGCTCGGCGGGCAGTTCCCGGCGCCGCAACCCGAAGGCAAACTCTGGCTCGGCCACGCGATCATCCCCGGCTGGCAGCTCGGCGCCACGGTCGACCAAACCGACCCCCGCTCTCCCGCACCCTCGCCCACGGAAGTCGGCCGCGGCCCGCTCCCGACCTCACTTGGCCAATTCCAATCCATCGAGCTCGTTGGCCAGGACGTCGTGCTGACGTATCGCGTCGCCGACGCGACCATTCGCGAACTCTGGAAAACTTCCGAGCATGACGGCCAGATCGTGGTCGAACGCCATCTGGCCGTCTCCGCCCATGCGAAGGACCTCCTCCTCGTCGTCGGGGCACGCCATCAAGGCCCCTCCCAGGAACTCGAGACTGGGGTCACGGTCACCGGCCCGGCCGAACTCGCCCACGACGATGATTTCTTTGCGGTAAAGGTTCCGGCCAATACCGCGCCCGCGGCGCTCTGCGTCACCCTCTGCGACGAACACCCCGCCGCGAGCATCGCCGCGGTCGCCATTCCCTCTGGCCCGACGACGCGCCGCTGGAAAACTTCGGTCACGACCAAGGTCGCCCTCAGTTCCAGCAAGGACACCTACGTCATCGACCACGTCGCCCTACCCGTCGACAACCCATGGAAGCGCGCCGTCCGCACCGGCGATATCCAATTCCTCAAGGACGGCACGGCGGTCGTCGTCACCCTCGACGGCGACGTCTGGCTGGCCCGTGGCCTCAAGGAAGGCTCCACCAAGGTCACGTGGAAACGCTTCGCTTCCGGCCTGCACGAGCCGATGACCTGTGCCATCCGCGACGAACAGATCTACGTCTTCGACCGCAACGGCATCTGGCGCCTGCGCGACACCGACGGCGACGGCGAAGCCGACATCCATGAGCTCTTCTCGAACGCCTTCGCCCAGACGGCCGACATGCGCGAGTTCCCGAGCACCATCCGCCTCGCCCCGAAAGGCGAGTTCGTCATCGGCAAGGGCGGCCAGGAAGCGACGAGCATCGGTAAGCACAATGGCAGCATCCTCCGCATCTCCGCCGACGGGCAGACGGCTACCCTGCTCGGCCATGGCTTCCGCCAGCCCAATCTTTCCGTCAATCCGCGCACAGGCCTGGTCGTCGCCAGCGACCAGCAAGGACAGTATATCCCCAGCACGCCGATCCACATCGTCAAAGATGACCAGTTCTACGGCTTCCTGAGCGATAAGCTGCCCAAGGAGAAATATCCCGCCCCGATCGCCGAACCGCTCACTTGGATTCCCCATGCGGTCAACGCCTCCGCCCTTTCGCAGGTCTGGCTCTTCGACGCCAAGATGGGCCCGCTCAATGACGAGATGGTGCAGATCTGTTTCAACAAGCCCGACCTCCTTCGCGTGCTCTGGAATCATCGCGGCTCCCGCCCGCAGGCCAGTGTCGTCAGCATCGCCAGCGATTTCACCACGCCACCCCTCAACGGCTCCGTCAATCCGGCCGACGGCCAGCTCTACATCGCGGGCTTTCAGATCGCCGGCTGGGGCAACACGCTCACGACCCTCACCGGTATCGAACGCGTCCGCCACACCGGCGCGCCCTCGCTGACGCCCCGCGAGGTCATCCCGACGGACCGCGGCATCCTGCTGCGCTTCGACGTCGCCCTCGACCCGGCCAAGGCCACGAATCCCGACAACTACTCCTTCGCGACGTGGCACTACAAGCGGGCCCACACCTACGGTTCAGCGCAATACAAGGCCGACGGCAAGACCGGCAACGATTGGCTGACGGCCAGCAGCGCCTACCTGAGCCAAGACGGTAAGAGCGTCTTCATCGGCGTCCCCGGACTGAAGCCCGTCGAACAGCTGCGGATCGGTTGGGGCATCGCGTCCGCCACCGGCACCGAGATGCGTCAGAACGCCTACACGACGCCGTACGAGTTCACGAAATTCGACCCCGTCGCCGAAGGCTTCGGCCCGATCGAGATCGACCTCACCCCGCGTGCCGCCGCCACGAAGAAGGCCGAAATCGTCTCCGCTGACGAAGGCAAGCGCCTCGCCACCATGTTCGGCTGCATCGCCTGCCACTCCGTCGGCGAGACCGTGATGACCAACGTCGGACCCACCTGGAAAGGCCTGTTCGGATCCAAACGCGATTACGTGTCCGACAAGGGCAAGAAAGGTTCGCTCATCGCGGACGAGACCTACCTCCGCGAATCTATCCTCGAGCCTAACGCCAAGAAGCACGCCTCCTTCATGAAGTCGGAATTCGCCATGCCCAGCTTCGCCGGTGTGCTTTCCGACGCCCAGATCGACTCGATCATCCTCTACATCAAATCCCTCAAGTAACATGTCGTCCGCCCTCGACCTCACCCGCTCGCCCGCTACCGACCCGCTCGGTATCTATCGTTTTCGCGACGGGCTCTACGCCGTCGACCTGATCGCCGCCGCGCTCACGGAGTTCGATCTCTTCACGAAGCTCGCCGCCAAGCCTTCCGACCTCACCACGGTCTGCCGCGACCTCGGCACGCATCGTCGTCCGACCGACGTGATGCTGACGCTCTTCGCCGCCAATGGCTTCCTCGCGCTGAAGAACGGAGTCTACTCCGTCACCCCGCTCGGCCAGGAGCACCTCGTCAGCACGTCCGCCACCTTCTTGGGTGCCTACTATGCCTCGCTCAAGGACCGTCCGGTGGTGAAGGACTTCATCGTCATCCTCAAGACCGACAAGCCCGCCAACTGGGGCAGCTACAAGGACGAGAAACCGTGGAGCGAAGCGATGCTCACCGATGCGTTCGCCACGAGCTTCACCGCGGCGATGGATTCCCGCGGCTTCACCCTCGGACCTGCCATGGCCAAGGCCTCCCCGATCGGCGCGCGCACGCGCCTGCTCGATATCGCCGGGGGCTCGGGCATCTACGCCTGCGCGCTCGTCGCCAATCACCCCAAACTTACCGCCACGGTCTTCGAACGGGCGCCAGTCGACGGTATTACCCGCAAGATGATCGCCAAGCGCGGCTTCCAGGATCGGGTCGACGTCACGGCCGGCGACATGTTCACCGAGGCCCTCCCCGCCGGCTACGACGTCCACCTGTTCTCCAACGTCCTCCACGACTGGGACACGGATAAGGTCCGCTTCCTGCTCGCCGCCTCGGCAAAGGCTCTCCCCAAGGGCGGACTGCTGATCGTCCACGACGCCCACCTGAACGACGACAAGACCGGCCCGGCTCCCGTGGCCGCCTACTCCGCCCTCTTGATGAGCGTCACCGAAGGCCGCTGCTACGGCACCGGCGAGATGCGCGACCTGCTGACCGAAGCCGGCTTCACCGACATCCACCACCAAGACACCGCGTGTGATCGCAGTATTGTCACGGCGGTGAAGCAGTGAAGATCACAGATGGCCGATATCGTTCTTGGTTCCTTGTTCTTTGTTCTTAGGCCACTTTGAAATGCGCTTCCTGATTACAATGATTGCCGTGACAGCAACTCTCCTCGCTGCGCCGATGGACCAGGAGGAGCAGCGGCTCGGCTTCGTCGCGCTTTCGGATGGCAAGTCCTTCGATGGATGGAAGCACCCGGGCAACTGGGAGATCCAAGACGGCGCCTTCGCCCGCGTCCGACCTTCTGGCCAGCTGACCTACGAAGCACGCACGCTACCCGACGATTTTGAGCTACGCTTCGACTGGAAGGTCAGTAAGGGCTGCAACAGCGGCGTCTATTACCGTCCGGGACAGGTCGAGTATCAGGTGCTGGACGACATCGGTAGCCCCTACGGCGAAAACCCGCGCCAAGCGGCCGCTTCCCTCTTCTTCTGCATGGCCCCGAGTAAGCGGGCCACTCGCCCAGTCGGCGAATGGAATACTGCCCGCATCCTTTGCCAGGGCACAGTCATCGAGCATTGGCTCAACGAGCAAAACGTCCTCTCCTTCGATTATACCGACCCCAAGTGGACCGCCGAAGTCCGCCTGCTCACCATCCGCGGCGGCGACCTCAAAGGACGCGGCGGCAAGCTGCTCCTGCAGGACCACGGCCAAGACGTCGCCTTCCGTCACCTCCGCCTCCGGACGATTCCGGCCGGCGAAGTCATCAAGCCGGACCCGGCGTTCGTCCCCATGGCGATCCCACCGGGCGCGCTTGCGAAGGAAGAAGCCCGCGTTCGCTCCATGCTTCTGAAGAAGAAGTGAGCCGCCCCCCCTCTACATATATGAAAATCCTGACCTCTACCCTCGCCTTGCTCTTGGCCCTCACCTGCGCGGCCGCTGAACATCCTGAGCTGGCGCGCGTACACGCGGCGAACGACGCCCGCGTCGCCGCTATGCTCTCGCCGACCCGTGAGAAGCTCGACGCCGTGCTCTCGTCCGACCTTCGCTACACCCACTCCAACGGGCAGGTCGACACCAAGGCCTCGCTGATCGACTCCCTGCTCGACGGTTCCGCCAAGTATCTGAAATACGATTTCCACGAGCGCACCGTGACCTTTCCGGCCCCCGGCATCGCACTCATGGCCGGACGATTCGACGTGAAGGCCGTCGTCAAAGGCAACGCGGCCGAAAGCACGATCAGCTTCCTGGCGGTCTGGCGCCTCGAACAAGGCGAATGGAAGTTCCTCGCCTGGCAGTCCTGCAAAGTCCCCCCGGCGGCTAAGTAAGATGAAAGATGGAGGATGGGCGATGGAAGATAAGTGGCCATAAATAGCCCTTTCTTCCGGCTCTTGAGACGACGATCACCCATCTTGTATCGTCCATCAGGCGTCCTGCCTCCGTTTCATCCTTCATCTTTCATCCTTCATCGTCCATCTTACCTTCATGCACACACCCCTGCTCGCTTCCGTCGTCGCCCTTACCCTAGGCGTCGCCTCCCTGCTTGCGGCCGACGCGCCAGCCAAGGCTCCCGCCAAGGCCGCCGTGCCGGCAAAAGTCACCGACCCAGAGTTCCGTAAATACCCACTCCCGATCGAACCCGATGAGAACGTCTCCTACGGATCGCACCGGATGCAGCGGATCTACTTCTGGCGCGCGAAGTCCGATATGCCTACGCCCCTGCTCTTTTACATCCACGGCGGCGGCTGGACTGGCGGCGACCGCTCGGTCGTCCGCAGCCTGCTCAAGCCCGCCCTCGACGCCGGTATCTCCGTGGTCTCGGTCGAATATCGCACCATCAAGGACTCCACCGCCGATGGACTCGTCCCGCCGGTCAAGGGCCCGATGTTCGACTGCGCCCGCGCCCTGCAGTTCACCCGCAGCAAGGCCAAGGAGTGGAACCTCGACAAGACCAAGGTCGCCCTGGCGGGCGGCTCCGCCGGCGCTTGCACGAGCCTCTGGCTCGCCTTCCATGACGACCTCGCGGATCCGCAGAGCGCCGACCCCATCGCCCGCGAATCCACCCGCGTCACCTGCGCCGCGGTCGGCGGCGCCCAGACTTCGCTCGACCCCAAACAGATGCGCGAATGGACGCCGAACAGCAAATATGGCGCGCATGCCTTCGGTATCGTCTGGGACGCGAAGCAAAAGCTTTCGTCCTTCGATATGTTCTATGCCGAGCGCGAGCGCATCCTGCCCTGGATTAAGGAATACTCCCCTTACGAGCTCGTCAGCCGAGACGACCCGCCGGTCGGGCTCTTCTACACCAACCCGCCGAACCTAGGCAAAGACGAGAAGGACCCGACCCACACCGCTAACTTCGGCGTGAAGCTCAAGGAGCATTGCGACGCCATCCAAGCCCCTTGCGAACTCGTCTATCCCGGCGCTCCGAACATCATCCACGCCACGGATAGCGACTATATCAAGGCCCACCTTCTCCCGTCTACCAAATGAACCCCGCCGCCTGCCTGCTCTCTGGCGTGACGCTCGCTGCGGCTGAACCCGCGAAACGACCCACGAAAGAAGAGATGCAGGCAATGGCGCTCAAGATGGCGGTCGATGTCACCAGCACCAAGGACGGGACGCCCCAGAAAGTCGTCTACACCCAACCGGACTCCGCGGCCAAAGGCCTGCCGGGGCCGGCCGTACCCCTGCTGGTCTTCCTGCACACCTGGAGCGGCAGCATCGAGCAAGGCCCGCTCCTCATCGGCCTGGCCAAGCAACGCGGCTGGGTGATGGTCGCGCCGGATTTCCGCGGCATCAACGATCACCCCGAGGCCTGCGCCTCCGACCTCGCTTCGCAGGACATCGTCGACGCGGTGGAATACGCCAAGAGCCGCGCCCGCATCGACACCGACCGCATCTATCTCGTGGGCGGTTCCGGCGGCGGCCACATGTCGCTCGTCATGGCCGCCCGTGCCCCTCAACTGTGGGCCGCGGTCAGTGCCTGGGTACCCATCTCCGACCTCACCGCCTGGCACGCCGAGAGCACAGCACGGCAGAACCAATATGCCCAGATGATCGAGCAGTGCTGCGGCGGCGCGCCAGGCTCCGCGACCGAAGCCGAATACCGTCATCGCTCTCCGCTCTTCCATCTCGCCGCCGCTCAGGGCGTGCCGCTCGACATCAACACCGGGATCCACGACGGCCATACCGGCTCCGTGCCGGTCAGCCAATCACTCCACGCCTTCAACGTGCTCGCCGCGCCAGACCAACAGATCTCGGGCGAAGACATCGCCATCATGACTCGCGAGCAAAAGATTCCTGCCGCGCTCGCGGCCGAGACGCAGCATGACCCCGAGCGCCAGATGGCCACTCTCTTCCGACGTAGTTCCGGCAATGTGCGCGTGACGGTCTTCGAAGGCGGCCATGATTCGGAACCGTCCGCATCCCTCGAGTGGCTTGCCCGCCAGTGCAAAGGACAGCCCGCTGATTTCAGCCTCGGCCCATACAAGGAAGGCGGAGCCGGCGCTCTGACGCTCGCCCAATAATTCTCCCATGATCCTCCGCTTCCTCCCTTGGCTGCTGCTGACCGCCGTGGCCTTCGCCGCCGACCCCAAGGTCACGGTCAAACGTCCGTCCGCCGCCGAGACCAAGGCCGCCGCGCTCAAACTGGCCATCGATGTGCCGAGCTCTAAGGACGGCACGCTCCAGAAGGTAATCTATTGGCGCCCCGAATCTGCGGCGCACGACGGCGCCGGTCCGGCCGTGCCGTTGATTGTGTTCCTCCACTCCTGGAGCGGCGGTTTTGAACAGGGTCCGCCCTGGATCGCTCAGGCGAAGAAAATGGGCTGGGTGCTCGTCGCTCCGGATTTCCGCGGTCCGAACAGCCGGCCTGAAGCCTGCGCCTCGGACCTGGCCTCGCAGGATATCCTCGACGCGGTCGCCTATGCCCGCCGCGACGCGCGCATCGATGCTTCCCGCATCTACCTCGTCGGCGGATCCGGCGGCGGACATATGTCGCTCGTCATGGCCGCACGCACGCCTGACCTTTGGGCCGCGGTCAGCGCCTGGGTCCCCATCTCCGACCTCACCGCCTGGCACGCCGAGAGTTCGGCACGTAAGAATAATTACGCCAAGATGATCGAGCAATCCTGTGGCGGCGCGCCCGGACCGACTACCGAAGTGCAATACCGCCATCGCTCGCCGCTCTTCCATCTCGCTTCCGCCAAGGGCGTACCGCTCGACATCAACACCGGCATCCACGACGGCCATACTGGCTCGGTCCCAGTCAGCCATTCGCTGCGCGCCTTCAATGTGTTGGCGGCACCGGATAAGCAGGTCTCAGCCGAAGACATCGACTTCATAGTCCGCGAGCAGAAGATCCCCGCGACGCTCGCCGCTGAGACGCAAAACGACCCCGAGCGAGAAAAGACCACCCTCTTCCGCCGCAATTCCGGCAACGCTCGCCTGACTGTCTTCGAAGGCGGACATGAATCCGAATCCACATCTGCTGTGCTCTGGCTCTCCCGCCAACGCAAAGGCCAGCC
>JAPLTV010000012.1 GCA_026397955.1 Verrucomicrobiota bacterium
GGCCGTGCTCGTTGCCGGTCGTGGGCAGCGCATCGTAATAATGGGTCGAGGCCAGCTTGACGGCCTTCATGGTCGCTTCGGCGGACGTGCCGCCGATGACGAACGAGAGGTGGTACGGCGGGCACGCGGCGGTGCCGAGCGACTGCATCTTCTCGGTCCGGCCCTTGACGAGGGACTTCGGGTTCAGGACGGCCTTGGTCTCCTGGTAGAGGTAGCACTTGTTGGCGGAGCCTCCGCCCTTGGCGACGAAGAGGAACTCGAACTTCGAGCCGCCCGTGGCGGCGATGTCGATCTGCGCGGGGAGGTTCGTGCCGGTATTCTTCTCGGTGTAGAGGTCGAGCGGGGCGAGCTGCGAGTAGCGCAGGTTGTTCTGCGCGTAGGCCTGATACACGCCGAGCGAGAGCGCCTCGGCGTCGTCGCCGCCGGTCCAGACCTGCTGGCCTTTCTTGGCGGTGATGGCGGCGGTGCCGGTATCCTGACAGAACGGCAGCACACCCTTCGCGGCGACCTCGGCATTGCGCAGCATCGCAAGCGCGACGGCGCGATCGTTGTCGCTGGCTTCCTTGTCGGCGAGGATCGCGGCCACCTGCTCGAGGTGTTCGGTCCGGAGGTAGAAGTTGATGTCGTGCAACGCTTGGTTGGCGAGGAGCGTGAGCGCTTCCGGGGCGACCTTGAGGACGGGCTTACCGTCGAACTCGGCGACGGAGACGTGCTCCTTGGTGAGCAGGCGATACTTCGTGGTATCGGCGCCCAGCGGGAAAGGTTCCTGGTAATGGAAGGGAGAAGCCATCGCCGTCACCATACGGCACGACCCCCTGCCCGCAAACGGAAACAGGTCAGCGCGCGGGCATCTGCGCCGGCGCACCGATCCGCACACCGCCGAGGACCGTGCCTTCGGCCAGGTCGACCGAGACCAGGGCCAGTCCGACATCACCGGCCGCAGAACGCACCGTGCCGACGACCTTCCCTTCCGGCGACTTGAGCTCCTGCCCGACCGACACCGGGCCTGACACCCGGCGAAGGATACGACGCAACGAGCCCATGGACTGGATGCGCGCCATGACCTCTTGGCCAAGGTAACAGCCCTTGGTATAACTGACCCAGGCATCGAGCCCGCACTCCTGCGGAAACTCGTTGGCGCCGCAATCAGCGGGGACGGACGGCACGCCGGCGGCGATGCGGGCGGAGTCCAATTCAGCGAGGCTGCCGAGTTCGCCCGGCATGACGGAACCTGCGGGCGTGAGCACATCCCAAGCATCCACGGCGAAACGCCGCGTCGCGAAGACTTTGGCGCCGGCAAGCGCGGGCTCCACGCCCCAGGCGACCCACTTCTGCCACTGCGCGGTTTCGTCCGTCGCAATGACATCATCCGCGATGACGTTGGCGGTCACGACCGCGATGAGCGCGTCCGCCGCGAGATGCGGGCAGAGCAAAAGGAATGAGCCATCGGCTTCCTTCGCGATGACCGTGTGCGCCAGCGCCCGGCCCTTGCGATTGAGCCAGAGCGCATCGGTCAGCGCGACGTCACGCAAGTCGGCCGAGCACTGCCCTTGCAGGAAAGCCGCGGCGTCCTCGCCCGTCACCCGGACGACCGCGGTGTCAGCTGGAGCACAGCGTGGCGGCATCAGAGGACCTTCCAAAGCAAGGCTAAGCCTTGCAGCGCGAGGTTCGCGTAGATCGCGGCCATCACGTCGTCCAACACGATGCCGAGACCTCCTGGGAGTTTCTCGAGCGCCTTGATACCGAACGGTTTGGTGATGTCGAAAAGGCGGAACAGCAGGAAGCCAAGGAGGATGAAAAGCAGGCCCGTCTTCGTTCCGCCGTGCATCGCTGGGCCCATCGGGTTGAAAAGATAAACCAATGGCATGGCCACGAATTCATCCATGTTCACTTCTTGCGGGTCCTTCTTGCCGATGATCGCGGCGGCTACACCACAGAGCACGATGCCCATGACCACGACGAGAGAGTCGAAGATCAGTTCGTGATACCAGCCCTTGTTGTATGCCATCCGCACCACCAGAGCCCACCACAGCACACCAGCGGCGGAACCCCAGGTACCCGGCGCTTTGAGTCGTCCGAGCGGACCGAGCGTCGCGATCTGGACGATCATGAAGCCAGGCCCGGCAGGTGACGACGATGCCGGATGAGATAGCTGGCGCCCGAGACCACGGTGATCAGCACCGACAGCCAGAAGAGGACCATGATGATGACCTCCCAATTCTGGTGCCATTCGGCGGAAAGATTCCAATGCGTCTCATAGGCGCGCAGGCCGATGAGGTGGCCGATGGCGATGATCTGCAGGAAGGTCTTGATCTTGCCGAGGCCCTCGGCCTCCAGCACCTGACCTGAAGCGGCGGCCACGAGGCGCAGGCCGGTGATCAGGAATTCGCGGATGATGATGAGCATCACGCCGAACGAAGTGAGGAGTACCGTAGTTCCGTTTACTGCAAGAGTCTGGCCTCCGTCTCCCCATTGCCTAACCGGCAGGCAGTCGATGGCGGCGAGGCCGACGAGCAGGCCGAGGATGAAGATCTTGTCGACCAAGGCGTCCATCAGGCGACCGAAGTCGGTCACGGCGTCCAGCTTGCGGGCGATCCAGCCGTCGAAGATGTCCGTCAGGGCGGCCAGGATGAAGAGAGCCAAGGCGGCGCTGGCCCAAGGGCCGGCCCAATAGGTCCAGAGGGTGATGAGGAAGATCGCCGGCAGGCGGGCAGCCGTCAGGAGGTTGGGGAGATGCCTAAGAAAACGCATGTGGGCTTGCCGAAAGGATGTTCCCGCCCGAGAGTACGCCGCAACAGGAAAACGATGTCCCGCCTCCCACGCATCGCCGTCTACCCCGGCACCTTCGACCCGATCACGCTGGGGCACCTGGACGTCCTCCGCCGCGCCTCGCGCCTCTTCGATAAAGTCATCGTCGCCGTGGCCGCCAGCGACAGCAAGAACCCGTGGTTCAACGTCGAGGAGCGCCTCGGCATGGCCCGCCAGGCCTGCAAGGGCATCCGCAACGTCAAGGTCCTCGAACTCGATGGCCTGACGGTCGAATTCGCCCGCAAGCACCAGGCGGCCGCCATCATCCGCGGCCTCCGTAAATTCAGCGATTTCGAGTTCGAATTCGACCTGGCCCACGCCAACCGCCTGATGGCCCCCGAGATCGAGACGGTCATCCTGATGCCTAGCCAGGACCAGTTCGTCACCTCCTCCAGCTTCGTGAAGGACATCGCCCGGCATAAGCTCTCCCAAGCCGCTGCCTTCGTCCCGCGGTGCGTCCTGCCCCATCTTCGCCGTAGGTTGGCCGAAAAGGCCTGAAAAGGCCCGCCTTCCGCTGTTGACCGTGGGGGGTAGTTCTATTTGCTCGGCCATTCCCCCCACTGCGTCCGCAGACCCGGGGCCTCCCTCCCTTTTATACCTACCATGGACATCAAAATCCAAGAAACTAACCCGACCCGCCGCTCCGTCACCGTGACGGTCCCCGCCGCGGCCGTCGCCGCCGCCGAGAAGGAAGTCCTGAAGGGCTTCTCTCGCGAGGCCGCCCTCCCCGGCTTCCGCCCGGGCAAGGCCCCCGAAGCCGTCGTGCGCCTGAAGTACAGCAAGCAGATTGCCGACGAGGTCAGCCAGCGCCTCCTTTCCCAGGGCTACGAACGCATCCAACAGGAAAAGTCCTTCACGGTCTACACCGTCGCCGACGTCCAGAAGGAAGCCGGCTCCGGCGCCGACGCGGTCTTCCGCTACGAAGTCGACGTCGTCCCTGACTTCAAGACCCCGGACTGGAAGTCCGTCAAGGTCCCTGCCGAGACCATCACGGTCACCGACGCCGACATCGACGAGCACCTGAAGAAGATCCTCGAACAGCGCGCCCGCTACGAGAAGACCGAGGAAGCCGCCGCCAAGGGCGACTACGTCCGTATCGGCTACGTCGGCACCGTCGACGGCAAGCCCGTCAGCGAGATCGACGCCGAAGCGAAATCCTACGGCAGCGCCGAATCCACCTGGGAAGAAGCCGGTGCCGATAGCGCCGCCGTCGCCGTCCCCGCCATCGCCCAGGCCGTGATCGGCCTCAAGGCCGGCGCCACCGCCCAGGCCGAATACACCTTCCCCGCCACGCATGAACGCGAAGCCCTCCGCGACAAGAAGGTCTCCTACGCCATCACGGCCTCGGAAGTCCGCCGCAAGGAACTCCCGAAGGTCGACGAAGCCTTCTGCAAGGCCGTCGGCGTGAAGGATGAAGCCGAACTCCGCGAACAACTCAGCAAGGGCATCGAAGGCTCGAAGAAGCAGGCCGCCGAGACCGCCCGCCGTGAAAAGGCCGTCGACGCCCTCCTCGCCGGCCAGGACTTCCCCCTCCCGGAATCCGCCATCCTCTCCGTCGCCCAAGGCCTCTTCTACCAGTACGCCGAAATGCGCCTGCGCAGCGGCACGAAGCCCGAAGAACTCGAGACCCAGCGCGACGATATCCTCGCCGAAGCCAAGAAGGCCGCCGCCCTCCGCGTCCGCGCCCAGTTCGTCCTCTCCCGCATCGCCGAAGAGCTGAAGCTCGAGGTGTCCCGCGAAGAGCTCGGCTCTGCGATCATGCAGGCCGCCCAGGCCAGCCAGACCCAGCCCGAAAAGCTGGTCAAGGACCGCCAGCGCCTCGCCGAACTCCGCCGCGACGCCCTCCTCAACAAGGCTCTCGACGCCGTCCTCGCGGGCAGCATCGCTGCCTAAGGTTGAGATTTCGCCCGTTCCGGGCACAGTCCCCCTCGTACCACCATGTCCTACATCATTCCTAACGTCGTCGAACGCGACGCCCGTGGCGAACGAGCCTGGGACATCTACAGCCGCCTCCTCAAGGACCGCATCATCTTCATCGGCTCGCCGATCTACGACGAGGTCGCCAACGCGGTCATCGCGCAGCTGCTCTTCCTGCAGATGGAAGACCCGAAGAAGGACATCTCGATCTACATCAACTCCCCCGGTGGCTCGGTCACCGCGGGCATGGCGATCTACGACACGATGAACTTCCTCACGTGCGAGATCAACACCTACTGCATCGGCCTCTCCGCCAGCATGGCCTCGGTACTCCTCGCCGCCGGCACGAAGGGCAAGCGCCACGCGCTCCCGAACTGCCGCGTGATGATCCATCAGCCCAGCGGTGGCGCGGGCGGCCAGACTTCTGATATCTCGATCGCCGCGAAGGAAATCCTCCGCTGGCGCGACACGCTCAACCACGTCCTCGCCAAGCACAGCGGCAAGACGGCCGAGGACCTGATGCGCGATTCCGACCGCGACTTCTACATGACGGCCGAGCAGGCGAAGGCCTACGGCCTCGTCGACCACGTCGTGGCGCCTAAGGCGGTCCGCGCCTAAGCGCATGGCTGGGGACCGCGCCGAGAGCTGCTCCTTCTGCGGCAAGCCCGCCGCCCAGGCCGGCAAGCTCATCGCTGGACCCGCCGGCGTCGGCATCTGCGATGCCTGCGTCTCGACCTGCGGCCGCCTCCTTGATCGCGAGAAAAGCCGCGACGGTAAACCGGCCACTTCCGCCGGCGGTCCCGCGATGCAGGAAGCCCCCGCGAAGCACCCGCTTGCTCCGATCAAGCTGATCCCGCCCACGAAACTGCGCCTCGAGCTCGACGCGCACGTCATCGGTCAGGCCCACGCGAAGAAGGTCCTCTCCGTCGCGGTCTTCAACCACTACAAGCGTCTCAACGACCGCCACACGCAGGCCACCGCAGCCCAAGCCGGCGACCTTGCCGACGTCGAACTCGACAAGAGCAACGTGCTGCTGATCGGCCCGACGGGCACCGGCAAGACGCTCCTCGCCCGCTCCCTCGCGCGCATGCTCGACGTGCCGTTCGCGATCGCCGACGCCACCACCCTCACGGAAGCCGGCTATGTCGGCGACGACGTGGAGACGGTCATCCTGCGCCTCCTGCAGGCGGCCGACATGGATATCGAACGCGCCCAGCGCGGCATCGTGTTCATCGACGAGATTGATAAGATCGGCCGCAAGTCCGACTCAGCCTCGATCACCCGCGACGTGTCGGGCGAAGGCGTGCAGCAGGCGCTGCTCAAACTCCTCGAAGGCACGGTCTGCAACGTCCCGCCCGCCGGCGGCCGCAAGCACCCGGAGCAGCAGTGCATCCGCGTCGATACGGCCGACATCCTCTTCATCTGCGGCGGCGCCTTCGCCGGCCTCGACCGCATCATCGCCCGCCGCGGCGGCGCAAAGTCCCTCGGCTTTGTCCCCCCGCAGAACGACAAGCCTTCCCTTTCGGCCGAACAGATCGTCGCCGGCCTCCAGCCTGAAGATCTTTTCTCCTTCGGCATGATTCCCGAATTCGTCGGCCGACTGCCGGTCATCTCGGTCCTCGAGCCCCTCGACCGCGAGGCGCTCATCCGCATCCTGACCGAGCCGCGCAACGCCGCGACGAAGCAGTACCGCAAGCTCTTCGCCCTCTCGGGCATGTCGCTCGAATTCAACCGCGAAGCCCTTGAAGCCGCCGCCGATAAGGCCCTCGCCCTCGGCACCGGCGCCCGCGGCCTCCGCTCCGTCCTCGAAGGCGTGCTGCTCGACACAATGTACGCGCTACCCGAAGCCGCCCCCGGCTCGAAGTTCACGGTGACGGCCGAAGCCATCCGCGGCGAAAAGCCGGTGACGGTGGCCGCGCCGAAGAAGAAGGCTTCCTGATTCCCATGCTCGCCTATCCGGCCATCGATATCCGCGGCGGTCGCTGCGTTCGCCTCAGCCAAGGCCGTGACGACGCGCGCACGGACTACTACAAGGACCCGGTTGAACCGGCCATCGTCTTCGCCCAGGCCGGCGCGGCGTGGATTCACGTCGTCGACCTCGACGGTGCCTTTGGCGGCGCCCCGCTTAATCTCCCCACGCTGCAGCGCATCACCGCGCTCGGCCCGAAGATCCAGTTCGGTGGCGGCATGCGCGATCGCGCGACCGCCGAAGCCGCCTACGCCGCCGGCGCGAGCCGCGTCGTCATCGGCACGCGCGCCGCAACCGATCCCGCTTTCCTCCGCGAGATGGCCAAGGCCCACGGCCCGCGCCTCGCGGTTGGCATCGACGCCAAGGATGGCCTCGTCGCCGTCAAAGGCTGGACCGCCGTCACGGCCCTCAAGGCCACGGAGTTCGCCCAAGAAGCCGGCGAGCTTGGCGTGTCGACGGTGATCTACACCGACATCGCGACCGACGGCATGCTCACGGGACCTAATTGGAAATCCCTCGAAGAGGTCCTCAAGGTCTGCCCCTGCGGCGTTATCGCCTCCGGTGGCGTCTCGGGCGTCGAAGATGTCGCACGCCTCGCCGAGATGGCCAAGGCCTACCCGAACCTCGTCGGCGCCATCGTCGGCAAGGCCCTGTACGAAGGCCGTTGCGACGTGGCCGGCCTGCTCAAGGCGACCGGCGAACGCTGAGTTCGGGAGCGGCGAACGCCCTTCCGATGCTTGCCAAGCAAGCACCCCCGCCCAACATCGGCGTCCCATGGTCTTGTTCCGCCCGTTCACCGCGCTGCTCGCGACGCTTCTGCTCGCCGGACCGCTCACGGCGTCGGCCGAAGACAAGCCGCTGACGGTCGAGACCATCGTGGCCAAGGCCCGCGCAGCGCTGACCTCCGACGTCGCGGCCTTGGACAAAGTGAAGACGCTCCGCATGGAGTTCGCTGCCGTCGATCCCCAAGGCAAGGAGATCAACGTCACCGCCCTCACGCTCGCCGCGCCAGGCTACCGCCTGCAGAAGACCCTTGAACGGAGCCGCAACTTCGAGGCGGCGGTCTGCGCTGGCCGCCTGGAAGGCTGGACCACCCGTAAGCTCGACGCGCTCGCCTCCCGCGAAATCCGCTCAGTGCCCTACGAAGAATTCAAGAAGCTCCAGGACATGTCCCGCGATGACCTCGCCTTCTTCGCCATCCCCGCTGCCGGCCTCGGCACGGCGACCTATAAGGGCCCATCCGAAATCGACGGCCGCAAGACCCTTGCGGTCGAGTACGCCTACGCCAGCGGCTTCCGCCTCACGCGCCACTTCGACGCCGAAACGTTCGCACTCGTGGCCTCCGACCAGCCGACCCCGAAGGGCGAACTCCAGCGTCAGAAGATTGAGGCACTGACCAAGGTCGACGGCATCGCCTTCCCGTCCAAGGAGACCATCAGCGTCGACGGCAAGAAGTCCGGCGAGGTGACCTACGACCGCATTCAAATTAATCCGGCCCTGCCCGCCGGCCTCTTCGACTTTCCCTCTTTCTGAGCCCATGACCCTCCTCCGCACCAGCGACAAGGACTTCCGCAGCCAACTCCGCGCCTTCGTGGGCTCGGGCGAAGCCGCCCCGGACGTACGCGCGACCGTCGCCGCCATCATCGCCGACGTGAAGGCCCGCGGCGATATCGCGGTCCTCGATTACACCGCGAAGTTCGACCACGCGAAGCTCACGGTCCGCCAGATTCGCGTGCCGCTCAAGGACCTTGAGAAGGCGGCCTCCGGTTTCGACCCAGCGAAGAAGAAAGCCTTCGACGAGGCCGCGAAATGTGTCACGGCCTTCCACGCCCGCACCCTGCCCAAAGGCTGGACGGCAAAGAACCCCCACGGTGCCACGGTCGGCGAACGCCACCACGCGATCCGTCGCTGCGGCCTCTATATCCCGGGCGGCCAGGTCCCGCTCGTCTCCACGGTCCTGATGACCGCGCTGCCCGCCAAGGTCGCCGGCGTCCCGGAACTCTGCGCCTGCACGCCCCCCGGGCCGGACGGAAAGATTAATCCCGACATTCTCGCCGCACTCTACCTCTGCGGCGTCCGCGAGGTCTACGCGATCGGCGGCGTCCAAGCCGTCGCCGCGATGGCCCTCGGCACGAGCACGGTCACGCCGGTCGACAAGGTCTTCGGCCCAGGGAATGCTTTTGTCACCGAAGCGAAACGCCAGGTCTTCGGCCTCGTCGGCGTCGACCTCCTCCCCGGCCCGAGCGAAGTGATGATCATCGCCGACCGCACCGCGAAGCCGGAGTGGGTCGCGGCCGACCTCTGCGCTCAGGCCGAACATGGCAGCGGCAAGGAGAAGCTCTACCTGGTGACGGAGACCGCGGCCTTCGCCGACAAGTGCCTCGCCGCCGCCCGTTCGCAGTCCGGTTCCCTCACCCATGGCGACAAGATCCGCAAGGCGCTCACAGCCAAAGTCTGCGTCATCCTCGTCCCGAAGATCGAAGACGCCGCCGAAGCAGCGAATCTCGTCGCCCCGGAACACCTCGAACTGATGGTCGCGAAGGGTAAGCTCAAGAAACTGTCCGCTCAGATCACCACGGCCGGTGCGATCCTGATTGGCAGCCACACGCCCACGGTGCTCGGCGACTTCACCGCTGGCCCGAGCCACACGCTCCCCACCGGCGGTACGGGTCGCTTCTTCAGCGGCCTGCGCGTCGCCGACTTCCTCCGCCGCACGAGCCTGGTGCAATACGATCCGGCCTCGCTCAAGAAGGCGGCCGGCGTGGTCGACGCGTTCGCCCGCATGGAGCGACTCGACGCCCACGGCCGTTCGTTGCAGATCCGCCTCTAAGCCGCGCTCAGTCGACGACGAGCAGGCTCACCTGCGGCCGACACCAGAAGCGCACGCCATAAAGGCTGCCGACTCCGCGGGTGATGTGGATCAGGCGACCCGCCCGCTTCCGTAAGCCTTCGATATGCGACTTGTCGCGGACCGGCGCGATCCATTCCGCCAATCCCGGCACCCCGACCTGGCCGCCATGGGTATGGCCGCATAACATGAGGTCCCAATGGTAAGGCATCGCCGCGAGGCGCGCGTCAGGATTATGGTTCAACAGCAAGTGCGGGAGCGGCTCCCGGCCAGGGCCGCGGATCGGCGTCAGGCAGTGCGCCGGATGATTCTGCCCTGTCCACAAGTCGCCCAGGCCCGAGACCTTCAATCGCCCACCGCGTACCGCGACCTCCCGCGTCTCATTCACGAGCACGTCGATCTGCGCCAGCCGCAACAAACCCATGACCGCCGCGGTGCGGGCGATTTCGCCGACGGGGCCTGCCGCGACGATGGCATCGTGGTTGCCGAGACAGGCGAACGTGGGGGCGACGGCGGAAAGTCGGCGCAAGACGGCGGCATAAGCTTCCGTCTCGCGTAGGCGACCGGTGACGAAATCACCCGTGAGGGCGATGAGGTCAGGCCGTTGCGCGAGCCCGAGTTCGACCGCGCGTTCGATGAGCTCCAAGGAGACGTGCGGGCCGAAATGCAGGTCGGAGAGATGAAGGATACGCAGGCCGCTGGGGGCGGGAAAAATTCCGGGCTCGAGCGTGATTTCCGAAAGCTCGAGCCAAGCCGGCTCTACATACCGGGCATAGGCGCCCGCGGAAAGCCCGGCTCCGCCTACCGCCAACGTCGCCAAGAACGCCCGTCGTGTCGGTCGGGAGCCAGACGAGGAGCGTACGGAAGACATGGTCGCGCTTACTCGCGCAGCGTCCGCATCACCTCGGCGTGCAGCTTCGGGGCCGCGGCGATGATGTTGCCGGCTTTCACGGGATCGCCGCCGTCCCAGGAGGTCACGACGGCGCCGGCGCCGCGCAGGACGGGCAGCACGGGCACGAGGTCCCAAGGATTCATGATCGGGTCGGCCACGACGTGCGCGCGGCCGGCCGCCACGAGCAGGTGGCCATAGCCGTCGCCCCACGTACGCACATGGGCGACGCTGTCGGCGAGACGGTTCCAGCGGACGTCGCGATGCAGGCGACGGACGTTATCCAGGTCGGTCGAGACGATGACGGCGTCCTTCATGGCGACCTCGGCCACACGCACGGGCCGGCCGTTCAGCTCGCAGGTGCGGTTGTCGCCGACGATGCGCTCGCAGAGGATCGGCTGGTCGATGACGCCCAGCACGGGCTTACCTTCGTAGCGCAGGCCGATAAGGGTGACGTAGAGCGGAACGCGGGAAAGGAACGACTTGGTGCCGTCGATGGGATCGAGCACCCAGCAATACTCGGCGTCGACGTTCTCGGGGCCGAACTCCTCGCCAAGGATGCCGTGGTCGGGATAAGCCGCCTTGATGGCCGCGCGCATCTGGCGTTCGGCTTCCTTGTCGGCGACGGTCACGGGTGTACCGTCGGACTTGATTTCGACGTCGGTATCCACGCACGCATGGGCCGCAACCAAGACTCGGCGGGCGATGTCCGCGAGTTTTTCGGCGAAGGCCTTGAGCTCTTTCTGACGCGCTTCCGGAAGCATGCCCCAGAGGTAAGCCCGGACGGCCCCCGCTCCAAGCGAAAAGCCCCGCGCAGGCTTGAATCACGGACGATTCCGCCGACACTACCGACATGCGGCTCACCCCTTGGCTCCTCGGCCTGCTGGCCTTCGTGGCGACTGCCTCCGCCACCCAACCTTGCCGCATCGAGATCATCGAGAAGGGCGATGGCTGGCCGGTGCCCGGCGTCGAACTCCGTACAATCCACGGCGCCCGCTTCGTCTCCGATAACGCCGGGCTGATCGCCTTCGACCTCCCCGAACTCATGGGGCGCGAGACCTGGTTCACGGTCCACGGCCACGGCTACGGCGTGAAGGCCGACGGCTTCGGCTACGCAGGCGTCCGCCTCACGCCCACCCCGGGCCAGACTCTCAAGGTCACGGTCGAGCGCACCATCCTCGCCCGCCGTCTCGGCCGCCTCACGGGCGCGGGCCTCTTCGCGGAATCCCAGAAGCTCGGCGAGCAACTGGACTGGAAGGAAAGCGGCGTCCTCGGTTCCGACAGCGTGGTGACTGCGGAACTGGGCGGGAAGCTGCTCTGGTTCTGGGGCGACACGAATCTGGCCCACTACCCGCTGGGCATCTTCAATGTCTCCGCGGCGTCGACCGACAAGTTCATGCCGCCGGAGAAGCCGCCGCTGCGCCCGCCTTATGCTTATGTCGCGAGCCGCAAGACCGCGCAGAGCGAACTCCGTCCGCGCGGGGTGGCAAAAGTGCCCGGCGAAGGTCCGACCTGGGTCTGGGGCGCGATCACACTGCCCGACGCCAAAGGCGCGCCGCACCTCGTCGCCGCGGCGGTGAAGGTGAAAGGCGAGATGCACGCCTACCGCTGGGATCTCGTCGAATGGGACCCGCATGAAGAACTCTTCCACCCGCTCGACACGGTCTGGACCGAAGATGCGGCGAACCCCAAAGCCCCGCCGATGCCGGAAGGCCACGCGGTGCCTTGGACGGACCCCGTCGGTCGCAAGTGGATCCTCTTCTGCAACCCGTTCCCGACGCTGCGTACGCCGGCGACCTACGAAGGCTGGAAGAATCCGGAAAACTGGAAAGCGATGCGCGCCGCGACCTCGGCTGCGACGCCGACTGGCGAAGCCATCACGGTCCACGGCGGCCACATCGCCTGGCACCCCTGGAACCGCAAGTGGCTCGCGATCTTCACGCAGAAGGCCGGTAAGCCTTCCTTCCTCGGCGAGATCTGGCTGGCCGAAGCCGCGAGCCCGACCGGCCCCTGGGTCAACGCGCGCAAGGTGCTCTCACACGACGATTACACGTTCTATAACCCGGTGCTGCACCCGGAGTTCTTCCGCGCCGACTCGCCGGTGATCCACTTCGAAGGCACGTATACGACGATGTTCTCCGGTAACAAGCAGCCGACGCCGCGCTGGGAATACAATCAGGTGCTCTACCAGCTCGACCTGTCGAAGCCGCCGTTCGCCGACGGAAAATAAAGACCGCTCCGCTTGACCGCCCGCCGCGGCCGAGGAGGATGAGCAGGTGAGCGATGCCCTCGACCGACTGCTGCGCGCCCGCGTCCGCCCGACGCGGCGCCCGGTCATGCGGCAACGCTGGGACGACCTCTTCTTCCTGCATTGGGAATATGAGGCGGCCGCGCTCCAGGCACGTCTACCCGCCGGCCTCACGGTCGATACATTCGCCGGCAAGGCCCACCTCGGCGTGGTCGGCTTCCGCATGAACGCGGTGCGCCCCGCGGGACTGCCGGCGCTGCCTTGGCTCTCCACCTTCAACGAGCTCAATGTCCGGACCTACGTGCACGACGCCTCCGGCGAACCGGGCGTGTGGTTCTTCTCCCTCGACTGCGACCGCGCCCCGGCCGTCGTGATCGCCCGCGCGTTCTTCGGGCTGCCCTACGAACACGCGACGATGTCCTTCGGCCCGGGCCTCGCGCAGTCTTGCCGCCGTCGCGGCGAAGCGGAGACGGCGCGTTACGCTTGGTCGGCACCGTCGACACCTGAAGCCGCCGCGCCCGGCTCGCTCGCATTCCACTTGGCCGAACGTTATAACTTCTTCTCGGTGTGCGGCCGCCGGCTCGTGCGCGGCCAGGTCCACCACGCGCCTTATCAGCTAAGCCCAACCAAGGCCTCCGCCTGGAGCGACCTGCCACTACGCTGGGACGGGTTCGACGTTGGCGGCCGCCCTCCTGACCTCGCCCACTGTTGCCAAGGCGTGGCCATCGAGGCTTTCTCCCTGGTACCCGCCCATGCGTAAGAAGCTCACCGAGTATCGCCACGCCGTCTGGGATTGGAACGGCACGCTGCTCGACGACACCTGGCTGTGCTGCGAGTCGCTGAACCGCCTGCTGAAGGAAGACGGCCACCCGCTCGTCGACCCGGTCCGCTACCGCCAGATCTTCCAGTTCCCGGTCATCAAGGTCTACCAGGCGATCGGCTTCACGCCCGACGAAGCCTCCTTCCGCGCGATGTCGGTCCGCTTCATGGCCGCCTACGAAGAACGCAAGACCGAGTGCCGCCTCCATCCGCACGCGGAGACGCTGCTCGGCGGACTCACTGCGGCCGGGCTCACGCACTCGGTGCTTTCGGCCTATGAGCGCAGCCTACTCACGACGACGCTCGCGCAATACGGACTCAACCGCCACTTCATCAAGACCTGCGGGGGACATGATATCCACGCTGGCAGCAAGGAGGAGCGCGCCCGCCTCCATCTCTCCGACCTGGCGCATCGCCCGGAGGAGGTGATTTATATTGGTGATACCGCTCACGACGCCGAAGCCGCGGCGGCGATGGGCGTCGACTGCGTACTGGCCGCACACGGCCACCAGCACCGCGCCCGCCTCGAAGGCCTAGGCGTCCGCGTGGTCGATGGGTTTGCGGAACTGCTGGCCGAACTTTAGGCAACAAACCCCTACTGGAGGGGTCAAACTACTCACAGACCCTGCGTTTTGGTTGCCCTCCGGCGACCCGCGGGGTTCATATTCCCCACCCCACTGCCCTATGGCACTCCCCTTGCAATTCGCCGAGATCGACCCTGATATCACCGACACACCCTGGCTCGTCCTGACCCTCGCCATCCTCGTCGCTTTTTCCATCTACCTCATCCTTCGCTCTAAACGTAAATAACATGGCCAACACCCCTCTGAACTCCGACGCCAACGAAGAAATCGACGACGTCAAGAAGGCCAGCGCCGAAGGCTTCGGCTCCAACGAGCAGGTCTTCCCGCCCAGCGCCGCGTTCGTCGCCAAGGCCCGCGTCAAGGGCATGGACGGCTACAACGCCCTCTACAATCGCTCGATCCAGGACCCGGATGGCTTCTGGGCCGACGAAGCCAAGGAACTGACCTGGTTCCAGCCGTGGACCAAGGTGGTCGACGAATCCAAGAAGCCCTTCTTCCGCTGGTTCGTCGACGGTAAGACCAACGTCGCCTACAACTGCCTCGACGCACAGGTCGCCAAGGGCCTCGGCGATAAGGTAGCGATCGTCTACGAAGGCGAGCCCACCGCCGACGGCAAGGCCGTCGAGGTCCGCCGCATCACCTACCGCCAGCTGCTCTCCGAAGTCAGCCGCTTTGCCAACGTGCTTAAAGGTATGGGCCTCCAGCGCGGCGACACGGTCGCGATCTACATGCCGATGGTCCCTGAGCTCGCGATGGCCGTCCTGGCCTGCGCTCGCCTCGGCATCGTCCACTCGGTCGTCTTCGGCGGCTTCTCCGCCGAATCCATCCGCGACCGCGTCAACGACGCGAAGTCGAAGGCGGTCATCACGATGGACGGCGGCTACCGCCGCGGTAAATTCCTCCCGCTCAAGCAGACGGTCGACGAAGGCGTGAAGGATTGCCCGACCTGTGCCCACGTGCTCGTCCTGCAGCGCCACCCGGGCAAGCCCGACGCCGGCTGCGCCATGCAAGCGGGCCGCGACGTCTGGTATCACGAGGCCGCCGCCAAGGTCACCGACCAATGCGAAGCGGTTCAACAAGAGGCCAATGAGATGCTCTTCCTGCTCTACACTTCCGGCTCTACCGGCAAGCCCAAGGGCATCATGCACAGCGTGGGCGGCTACATGGTCCACGCCTACTCGACCAACAAGTATGTCTTCGACCTCCGCGGCGACGACCTCTTCTGGTGCACGGCCGACGTGGGTTGGGTCACCGGCCACACCTACGTGGTCTACGGCCCGCTCCTCAACGGCTCTTCGGTGCTGATGTACGAAGGCGCGCCCGACGCCCCCGACTTCGGTCGCTTCTGGAAGATCATCCAGGACCACAAGGTCACGGTCTTCTACACCGCTCCGACCGCCATCCGTGCCTTCATGAAGTGGGGCGACGAGTGGGTGAAGAAGCATGACCTCTCCTCGCTGCGCCTCCTCGGCTCCGTCGGCGAACCCATCAACCCTGAAGCCTGGCTCTGGTACCACCGCAACATCGGCGCCGAGCGCTGCCCGATCGTCGACACCTGGTGGCAGACCGAGACTGGCGGCCACATGATCACCCCGATGCCCGGCTGCACGCCCACGAAGCCCGGCTCGGCCACGCTGCCCTTCTTCGGCGTCGACGCCGCCGTCCTCGACGAGAATGGCCACGAGACCGACCACGGCATCCTCGCGATCCGCAAGCCTTGGCCCGGCATCACGCAGGGCATCTTCGGCGACGAACAGCGCTACGTGGATACCTATTGGAACCGCTGGGGTGGTAAATATTACTTCCCAGGCGACGGCGCCATCCGCGACAAGGACGGCTACCTCTGGATCACCGGCCGCGTCGACGACGTGGTCAACGTGTCCGGCCACCGCATCGGCACGGCCGAGCTGGAAGCGATCTTCATCGAGGACGCGGCAGTCGCCGAGTCTGCGGTCATCGGCGTAAAGCATGACCTCAAGGGCCAGGGCCTCATGGCCTTCGTCATCCTGAAGTCCGCCGCGGCGAAGACCGTCAACGAAGCCGAGCTCGCCAAGAAGCTCAACGCCATGGTCGACGCGAAGATCGGCAAGTTCGCCCGCCCGGAACGCATCGTCTTCGTCCCCGACCTCCCGAAGACCCGCTCCGGCAAGATCATGCGCCGCCTCCTCCGCGACATCTCGGAAGGCCGCGAACTCGGCAATGTCTCGACTCTAGCCGATCCGGCCGTCGTCGAAGCCATCCGCGCGAAATTTAACGCTCCCAAAGCCTGAAGATAAGTTGAACGGTTGATTAGTTGGATGGTGGGATAGAGGACGAGGCAGACCCTTCGGGTTCGGCACTCCTTCGAGTCCACCATCCTACGATTCTTCTTTCGTATCCAGCCCATGCCTGGGGTAGGGACGTGATTGCCATCACGTCCGTTCGCGGACGGATAGTCCCCTTCATTGAGCCCAGCTAAGGCCCGATGACACCCCGCCTGCGGCCTCGAACGGCGGCGATGGCAATCGCCGCCCTACCCCTGTCAGGTGGAAGCGGTTAGCGGTTGGGAATTACAGGTCCCGCCACCAGCCACCCGGGGCCGCCACCCGGCACCCGAGAACGGGTTGAATCGTTGGTTAGTTGAATG
Source organism: Verrucomicrobiota bacterium (assembly GCA_026397955.1). Lineage (GTDB taxonomy): Bacteria > Verrucomicrobiota > Verrucomicrobiia > Opitutales > UBA953 > UBA953. Next base: position 16,709 of record JAPLTV010000012.1, read on the forward strand.
GTTGAATCGAGAAGGAGGTAAAGCCCGCAGGGCGCCGCACTCCCTCGAATCAACCATCCAACAATTCAACCAATCAACGGCCAACCGCCACCACCTTCCGACAACCCCCTCTTGCCTCCCATCATCCTCGACCCAAACTCTCTCCCATGCGCGCCCTGCTTCTGCTGCTGCTCACGGCCACCCTTTCCGCCGCCGGCCTGAAAGTCGGCGATCCCGCTCCCGCCACGCGCCCGGAGTCGATGCTCCAAGGCGAGGCGGTGAAAGATTTCAAGAAGGGCGAGATTTACGTCTTCGAATGTTGGGCGAGCTGGTGCGGACCGTGCATCGCCGCGATCCCGCACCTCAACGACCTCCACAAGAAGATGGGCAAGAAAGGCGTCGTGATCACCGGCGTCAACGTCTGGGAAGCTGAACGTGACGCGGCCTCCGTCCAGCGCGCGAAGAATTTCCTCAAGGACCAGGGCGACAAGATGTCCTACCGCGTCGCCCTCGGCGGCAAGGCTTTCATCAAGGACTGGCTCGACGCGGCCGAGGTGAAAGGCATCCCGCACGCGTTCGTGGTCGCCGACGGTAAGATCGCCTGGATGGGCCACCCAATGCAGCTCACCGACGAGATCATCGGCGACCTCCTCACGGGCACGCCCCTCGCCGCCGCCGCCCCAGTCGCCGACAAAATCCCGCAGCGCCGCCTGAGCAAACCCGCCGTCCCCGCCAGCGCCGCACCCGGCGATCTGGAGATGGCCGCCGCCCAGGCAAAGCTCGACGCGCTCTCGGATGCGATGCGTAAGCGCGACTGGGACGCCGCCGAAAAAGCCCTGCCCGCCGCCGCCGGCGTGCTCCCCGCCCAGGAAGGCAAGGAACTCCGCGAATCCATCGAATCCCAAATCGGCCTCGCCCGCGGCGACCCCAGCAAATTCTACGCGCAACTGAAACGCCTCGCCGACGACGAATTCGACGACGCGGAGGCAATGAATGAGATCGCCTGGCGCCTACTCACGATGAAGGCCTTCGAAGGAAAGCGTAACCTTCCGCTCGCGGAACGCTGCGCCGTCCAGGCGGTGAAGCTCACGAAGGAAGGACACTCCGACAAACTCGATACGCTCGCCCGCCTCCGCTGGCTCCAAGGCCGCAAGGAAGAAGCCATCCGCTGGCAGATCAAGGCGGTCGATAAGGCCGACGAGCCCCGCATGAAGGCACTCCTGCAGAAGACCCTCGACGCACTCCTGAAGGGCACCCTCCCTCCCGCCGACGACGAGGAAGAAGATCCCGCGCGCTGAGCGGCAAGGCTGGATTCCGCACCGGCCAACGCGAACCGCCCATGCCCTTTGTTTTTCATCCTTTGTCTCATGGTAGGGCCGAGCATCCCTGCGCGGCCGCGGCCAACCAAGGATGGTTGGCCCTACCCGATGCATCTCTAGGTAGGGACGTGATTGCCATCACGTCCGTTCGCGGACGGACTTACGATATCATCGAACCTAACTAAGCCCCGGCAGCTCCCTCCTTCGGCTTCGAACGGCGGCGATAGCAATCACCGCCCTACCTAATGCCACTCCCGCCTCCTGCCACCCGGAGCTGCCACCCGCCACCTGTATCGGCGACTTTGCCTCTAATGTGTTCCCAACCGCCAATCGCTAACCGCCACCACCCGACTTTTGCACCTTTGCACAGGCCGCAGGCCGATTTGCACGTTTGCACTTAGGACAGCACGTGGTGCTGTCCCTACCCCCACCCCCAACCCCTTACCCCTAATTAGTCCATGCTCCCCCGCCGCGACTTCCTGAAACTCTCCGCCCTCGCCTCCCTCGGCGCGCTCGCTGGTTGCGCGACCACGCCAGCCACAGCCCGCATCCGCCCAATCACCCGTGGGCCGAAATTCCATTGGCGCGGCTACTACGACAAGTTCCTTTTCTCCAGCGATGATCGCTTCGTGCTGGCGAACGAGACGCGCTTCGAAGGCCGCTCGCCGACCATGGCCGACTCGATCCGCGTCGGGATGGTCGACACGCAGGACGGCGATCGCTGGATCGACCTCGGCGGCTCCAATGCCTGGAACTGGCAGCAAGGCTGCATGCTCCAATGGGTCCCGGGCTCGAACGCCGATGTCGCCTGGAACGACCGCGAAGACGGCCAGTTCGTCACGCGGATCCTCGACGTGAAATCCGGCCGTACCCGCACGCTGCCGCATCCGTTCTACACGTTCAGTCCCGACGGCAAGACGGCCTTCGCGCCGGACTTCGCCCGCCTCGACGTCACCCGCCCGGGCTACGGCTACGCGACGGGGGCCGAACGTGATATCTGGAAACTTGCGCCGGCACCTGACGACATCGGTATCTGGCGCATGGACGTCGCCACGGGCCAGCAACGTCTGCTCTTCTCCCTCGCCGAGGCGGCGAAGATTCCGTTCACCGGCCCGGCAGCCGCGGCCTTCAAGCCAGGCGCGGTCCATTGGTTCAATCACCTGCTCTGCAATACCGACGGCACCCGCCTCTTCTTCCTTCACCGCTGGCGCAATCCCGGCGACAAAGCCGCCTTCCGCACGCGTGCGCTGACCATCGATGTCAACGGCGGCAAGGTCCACGTGATGGATCCTAACGGCGGCACGTCGCACTTCGTCTGGCGCGACCCGCAGCACATCTTCGCCTGGGCCTGGCATCCGTCGCACGGCGAACGCTTCTACCTGTTCAAGGATCTCCACGACGAGGTCACGGTCGTGGGCAAGGACGCGATGCCGGCCAACGGGCATAACACCTATCTGCCGAACACGAACAGCGAGTGGGTGCTCAACGACACCTACCCCCAGGGCAAGGACCGCCTACAGAATCCGTACCTGTATCATATCCCGACGAATCGTCGCGTCCCGGTCGGCTCCTTCCCCGCCCCGCCCGCCTACGCGGGCGAATGGCGTTGCGATACGCACCCCTCGGCCAGCCGCAGCGGCCGTCAGTTCTGCTTCGATTCCGCCCACGCCGGCGGGCGTCAGGTCTACGTGGCCGACATCGCCGGGCTGCTGGGCTGAGCCGTCACGGTTCTGTCACTCAATCGCGCTTCCCATCCGCGGAGGCGCCCTGCATAGTGTCGCCGATGGCCACCCGCAGCGTACTCGAGCGATCCCGCTCCGCCCTCCACCTTCGCCTCCTGGCCGCCCAGCGCCGCCTAGTGACGAAGCAGCAGAGCGCGGTGATCGTCATCGGTGGCAACGACCGCCTCGCGGCCTCCGAGCTCGCGAATCAGCTGACGGAATGGTTCGACTCCCGCACGGTGCGCATCTGCGCGCCGACGGCCCATTCGCATCCGAAGCACCCCTTCCTCTGGCCCTACTGGCAGGACATGCCGGCCAAGGGACGCCTCACGATCGTGGTCGGCGATTGGCTCACCCGCACGGCGGTCCAGGCGGCCCATGACGAAATCTCCGGTGACGCCCTACGCGTCCGCCTGAAATCCCTCCGCACGTTCGAAGAACTCCTCGCGGCCGATGGGACTTCCGTGGTGAAGATCTGGATCGATTCGCCCGAGAAACTCCTGCGCAAGCGCCTCCGCGAAGCGGAAGACACCGATGCTGAGGGCTGGGTGGTCACGCCCGATGACCTGCTGCTGACCAAGAAGTCCGCCCATACCCTCGCCCGCTCCCTGCGCGTCCAAAGCAGCGGCAAGAACCTGCCCTGGAAAGTAATTCAGGGCGGCGAGACGAAACACCGCGACCTGCACGCGGGCCTCGCCATCGCGGCACAGATGGGACAGGTCTCGCGCCGTCGCCCGGCGGTCGCCGCGAAGAAGCCCAGCGGCCGTCCGCGCGGCCTGCTCGAAAGCGCCACGACCCACCCGACGTTGGACAAGAAGGGCTACAGCCAGCAGATGGCGAAACTCCAGGTCCGCCTCGGCCGCCTCTCGCGCCTCGCCGCGCAGAAGGGCCTCTCGACGGTCGTGGTCCTCGAAGGTCCCGACGCCGCGGGCAAGGGCGGCGCGATCCGCCGTCTCTGCGGCCTGCTCGACGCCGCCCACTATCAGGTCTTCCCGACCCCGGCGCCGACGCCGGAAGAAAAGGCCCGTCACTACCTCTGGCGTTTCTGGAACAAGGTGCCCTCTCCGGGCCACCTCGCGGTCTTCGACCGCTCGTGGTTCGGCCGCGTGATGGTCGAACGCGTCGAAGGCTTCGCGAAGGACGCCGAATGGGCCCGCGCCTACGCGGAAATCAACGACTTCGAAGCCCGCCTCGCCGAAGCCGGGATGGTGGTGCTGAAGCTCTGGATCAATATCTCAAAGGATGAACAGCTGCGCCGCTTCCAGGCCCGCGAAATCTCCCCGCATAAGCGTCACAAGATGACGAAGGAAGATTACCGCAACCGTAAGAAGTGGGACGACAACCTCCGTGCGGCCGAAGACATGATCGCGCGCACGGATACGCCGCACGCCCCGTGGGTGGTGGTCTCGGGCGACGACAAGCGCTACGCGCGCGTGGCGACCCTCAAGGCCGTTTGCCGCGCGCTGTCCGACCGCCTCGACTAAGCCACTCGCCGAGCCAGCGTCGGTGCGGCCCGCTCAGTGCGGCCTCGTCTAGGGCCTGCGCGTCCACCCACTCTAGCTCGCCGTCCTTGGTCCAGCGACGGAGCTCGGCGACCTTGGGCTCGAGAGCGTGCAGCTTCTCTTCGTAGGTCACGGTGCCGATGGTGCGACGACGCACGAGCGCGGGCTCGCCGGCCGGCTCGATACCGAGCGACGAGAGCACAGGAATCTCCGCCATGCCAGCGAGGCGCTTGGCGTGGTGCGGATTACGGCGGAGCAGAATCTTACCTTCGCGGGTGATGAGCGCGCGTTCGACGACGGCTTCCTTACGCTCCTTGGAAACGAAGCGCGGCAAGGCCTGGGCATCGCCGGCTTTCTTCGCGTCGCACCACTCCGCCAGCGGGCACTTCGCGCAGTCTGGAACGCCCTTGCGGCAGACGGTGGCGCCGAGCTCCATCATGGCCTGATTAAAATCTCCTGGCTGCTTGGGGTCGACGAGCTCATCGGCCCGCGAGGTGAACAGCTTGGCTGCCGACGAGGCGTCGCGCAATTTTGAGCGCACGCCGTCGAGACGAGCAAGCACACGCACGACGTTACCGTCGACGACCGCGACGGGCTCCGCGAAGGCGATGCTGGCGATCGCGGCGGCGGTATACGGCCCGACGCCTTTGAACTCGCGCCACTCGGCCGCGGTCCGCGGCGGCGACTTCAGCGCGGCGACCTGCTTGGCGAGGTTCAGGAGATTACGGGCGCGCGAGTAATACCCGAGACCGGCCCAGAGCGCGAGGACCTCGGACTCTTCGGCCTTGGCGAGATCTTTGAAGTCGGGCCACTTGGCGGTCCACTTTTCAAAGTACGGGATCGCGGTGGCAATCTGGGTCTGCTGGCACATGAGCTCAGACACCACGGTCCGGTAGGCCGAGACTTCTTCCCGCCACGGCATCGGGCGGCGGTGTCGCCCGAACCAGGCCAAAAGCGCCCGGCGCATCGCGAAGATGCTGGCATTACGGGCGGGTTTCGCGGCGGGCATGGATGGGGCTGGATTTGGACGCCAACTACGGTAGACCTTGGGACTCATGGCACGAAAGGCAAAGCAGGACTCCGACGACAAGCCGAAGAAGGTGGCGATGCACACGCTGAAGCTCGACGTAGCTGAGGCCGCGAAGCTCCGTACGATCCTCGTGGCCAAGGGCTGGGTCTCCTTCCCGGTCGACCATGCGGCCTTCGCCTTCAAGGGCGAGAACCTGAACATCGTCCATTATAAGTCCGGCAAGTGCGTCATCTCGGGCAAGGGCACCGAAGACTTCGTGAAATTCACCCTCGAGCCCGACGTCACAGGTCAGGCGGTCCTAGGCTATGAGGCCGAGAACAATCCAGAGTGGTTCGAAGAACACGCTGGCCTCGACGAATCCGGCAAGGGCGACCTCTTCGGCCCGGTGGTCTCGGCCTGCGTCATCGCGACGGGTGAGATGACCCGCGAATGGATCGAACTGGGCATCAAGGATTCGAAGAAACTCACCGACACGAAGATCGCCGAACTCGACCGCATTATCCGCTCCACCCCCGGCGTAGCGGTGAAGACGACGTTCATGCGCATGGCGAAGTATAACGAGCTCCATTCACGCTTCGGCAAGAACCTCAACCGCCTGCTGGGCTGGATGCACGCGACCTCCTGCGAGGAAGCCCTCAAGGATTTCGAGGCGCAGCACCAGCGCCGCCCGAAGTGGGGCCTGCTCGACCAATTCTCCGAAGAACCTCTCGTGCAGAAGGAACTCGCCCGCAAAGGCGTCGAGTTCGACCTCCGCATGCGCACCAAGGCCGAATCCGACCCGGTCGTCGCCGCGGCCTCCATCGTCGCCCGCGCGGCCTTCGTCCGCGAGATCGACCGCCTGTCGCAGGATGGCGGCGTCCAGCTGCCCAAGGGCTCCGGCTCCGAAGCCAAGAACGCCGGCATCGAACTCGTCGGCCGTCTCGGTCCGGCGATCCTCGTCAACTTCGCCAAGCTGCACTTCAAGACCGCCTACGAGGTCCGTGGGCTCCCTCCGCCCGAATCCAAACCGTTCGTCCGCCGCAAGAAGGCGGAGTAAGCCGTGGCCTCGCTGGCGTCATTCGACCGCAAGAAGGGCGCCGACCGTCCCGGCATCACGGGTGTCGACGAAGCCGGCCGTGGTTCGCTCTGCGGTCCGGTGATCGCGGCGGCGGTGTTGCTCGACGCGGGTTTCTACGGCGAACCCGCCTGGCTGCGGAAACTCTCGGGTGCGAACGACTCCAAGAAACTGACGGCCGAGAAGCGCGCGGAACTGCGCGAGGTCATCGCGAAGATGGAAGCCGAGGGGAAGCTGAAGACCGCCTGGGCCGCGGGCTCGGTGATGGAGATCTCGGCGCATAACATCCTCGGCGCCACGCGTCTCGCGATGGCCCGCTGCATCGCCAAGCTCGCCGTGGGCCACATGGCTCCCCTCTTCGCCGCCGCGGGCACGGAAGGCGAGCTCTTCGGGCGCACCGATGCGCGCACGTTCCTCGTGCTCGTCGACGGCCTCCCGCTGCGCCCATTCGCCTGGGCGCATGAATCGGTCAAAGGAGGCGACGGCAAGAGCCTCGCCATCGCGCTCGCCTCAATCGTCGCCAAGGTCGAACGCGACCGGATGCTTGTCGAGATGGACGCACGCTATCCCCAATACGGTTTCGCCACGCACAAAGGCTACGGTACGCCTGAGCACGTCGAAGCCCTGCGCGCGCACGGTCCGTGCGCCGAGCACCGCGATCTCTTCGTCCGCACCATCCTCGCCGGCGATCCTCCTCCCGCCGAAGCCACCGACGGCGAATTTAGTTTTGAATAGCTTCCCTTGGTAGGGTCGGGACCGCGTCACGACATAGTTGTCTTTGGTAGGGCTGAGCATCCTTGGTCAAGGAGATATTCCGGGAACCCGAAGCCGATGGCCGACAGCTGAAGGGCCGACCCCCGAGTGGCCGATGCCCCGGTGGCCGTCACCCGTCACCTGAAGCAATGATATGCCCCAGCATCCTATCCGGTTTCCGGTCTCCCTTTGCGTTCATGCATCTGCCTTGGGTAGGGACGTGATTGCCATCACGTCCGTTCGCGGACGGACATGCGACTTAATCGCGCTTAGCCAAGACCCGACGATTCCCCGCCTCCGGTTTCGAACGGCGGTGATGGCAATCACCGCCCTACCCATTCCGCTCCCGCCACCTGCCACCCGGGGCTGCCACCCGCCACCTGAAGCTATTTACTGCCCTATCATATCTAGAATATGCCGCTTAATAGTCAAAACTGAGCATTTAGGTTGTAAGCCATTCCCGCTCTTTACCACATCCTCACCCATGAAACTGCTCAAAGCCTCATTCCTCCTCGCCGCCGCGGCCACCGCCACCCAGCTCGACGCGACGGATTATAAAGCTGTGTGGGGATCAGGCGGCTACACGACAACGGTAATCATCGGCATAGACTATACCAAGGGTTTCCAAAGCCCATTTGGGTTTAACGTTTACGCTAGAGGCGATGTAAATAGCTGGCTCACCCGGTTCGACTCCACACTAGCCGACAGTGCGCATAACGTATTCGATCAACGAACCCTGTTGGATGTAAGTAATTTTATTTGGGACCTTTCAGGGGCAGATTTGTCGACAACCATCGCTAACCCGCATTTCTTCATGATGGACATCAACTATGGGGGTGGCCTTGTCCATCATGGCTACCTTATGAGCGTCTTCGGTAGCGGGCCTATGCTCTCAATAGGCCCCAACGGCGTCACCGACGTCGTCACCTGGATGTCCTCGATCAACGGACAGAACCGTATCTACCAGACGGGCGTGACGCTCGCTGAACTCCCCCTCGAAGGCGCCCACCACCGTCCGATGCTCTCCTTCGACCGTATGGGCAAGGAATCCCAGGCCTGGGCGACCGGTGACTTCGGTTCTTCTTCCCGCACCCGCGACGTCCACGTGACGACCGGTGAAGCGGGCATCAATTGGAACGTCGGCAAGACGGGCCTGATCGGCTTCGCCGCCGGCCATGGTGAACAGAACGCCGACCTCGCCTTCAACGGCTCCTCCACCACAAAGGGCGACTACGCCCTCGTCGAGTATGACTATCGCCCGGAAGGCACGCAGTGGATCGTCTCCCTGCTCGGCATGATCGGCTCCTGGGAATCCAAGACCAACCGCGGCTACACCAGCGGCGGCTCGACCGACTTCTCCTTCGGCGTCGCTGATATCATCACCCGCTCCGCCCGTCTCCGCGTCGACGCGCCTACCCTCGTGACCTACGGCGGCTTCGGCTTCGCGCCCTATGCTTCCTACTCCGTGACGCAGACCGTCGTCGGCGCCTACGCCGAGACCGGCGGCGCCTTCCCGGCCTCGTTCAACGAACAGTCCCATGACGCGCAGGAAGGCCGTCTCGGCATCACCGCGTCCAAGGATCTCTCCGCCGCGACCAAGCTCCTCCTCACCGCGGAAGCCATCCATCGCTTCGACGGCGTCGGCCCGAGCCTCACCGGCCAGGACGTCACCGGCGGCGTGTCATTCAGCCTGCCCGGCACGGCTCCTCGCGCCGACTGCGTTCGCTTCGGCTTCGACGTCGACCACAAGCTCAACGAGAACACCCTCCTGAACATCTCGGCCCACGTCGCCACCGTCGGCGAAGCCCACGACGTCTCCGCCGCGATCAGCATCCGCCGGGCGTTCTAAGCGCGAAGCTTCGCTTCGCGAGGGGACACGTGGGCAAGTGGACACGTTGACAAGGAATAAGACAAGCCGCCCACCCGGGCGGCTTTTTTGTTTTGGGGGACATCCTAAGGTAGGGCCGAGCATCCCTGCTCGGCCGCGGCCAACCAAGGATGGTTGGCCCTACCCGATACACCCGGATGCGATGTCATCGCATCCCTACCCGATACAGCTATGTCGTGACGCGGTCCCGACCCTACCCGATACAGCCCGCCACCTGTATCGGCTGCATCCACCTTTGCACTTTTGCACAGGCCGCAGGCCGATTTGCACCTTTGCACACTAGGGCAGGCCCTCGCTTACTGCCCTCCGCCAAGCTCACTTGGCAGCCGGAATCTCGTTCAACGTATACCAACCCTCGCTGTGCCAGAGAGTATCACCGGACTTGGCCTTGATATCGCCGAGGACGAGGTGATGGATGCTACCGCGGACCAGACCGTCGACGACGAGGCGCACCTTAAGTCCGTCAGCCGAGACAGTGGCGGACTTGACGGTAGGCTCGGTCTGATCGACCTCGGGGCTGCCGTAGCTCGACTGGTAAATATACGTGAAGGTATCCATGGTGTAGTTCGCGACGTCAGCCGCCGCGGCGGCGTCCACGGGCTGGGTGAACGTCACTTCGAAACCATCATTGCGGGCAGAGATGTCATGCATCTCGAACGGCACCTTGCCCTTGAAGCGCACGCGCTCGAAGGTGAACGGCTTCGAGCCACGCGAACCCCAGCCACGATTGGAACCGCCGACGAAGAGCGTGCCGTCTTCCTGGTCCATGCGGACCGGGATCAAGCCGGCTTCGAAACCACCGAGGAAGTGAAAGACGGCGCCCTGATAGAGGCCGTTGACGACCTCGAGGTTGACGCGCTGCACCTGCGAGGCGGTCTGCTCGCCGACGAGCATCTGGCTTTCCCATGGGCCGAACTTGCCCTTGGTCATGTCGCAGGCGATACCGGACGGAGAATTGCCGACCTTGCCGTGCGGCAGGATCACCGCGGGAGGCACGAACTCGGGGAACTTCAGGCGCTCAGTCAGAATGCGCGAACCGCTGGTGGGCTCGGGCGGAGCGGGGAAGTTCGCGAGGGCGGCGGAC
>JAPLTV010000058.1 GCA_026397955.1 Verrucomicrobiota bacterium
CCAACGGCCATGGCGTTCGGAGGTCAGCCTTGTCATCGCATAGGCAAATGGACTCGAGAGAAGCAAGATGGCCGCAGATTTGATCAAGAAGTTGATCAAGATCAGAATATTTCTAGTCTGTTTAAGGGGGTTGTCGTTCCCTGGTATCAGCGTTTGCGGATCCAGGGGCGGAATGGTGAATGCTTCTAGGTTTAAATCCGAGCAAAGCCAGATTGTGATAGGACCAATAAATGCGAGCCAGAGAATGGCCCGTATCCACTGATTTGAGTCAGATAAAATACGATTGATACCAGGGTAAATCATCCCGCGGAAGGCGAGTTCTTCCATGATGGGGGCACCAATCGTCACCGCCAAAGCAATCGTCAGGAATCGCCAAGTATCGACATCGGTCTTGAGTACCGCATCCACGATCTCTTGGGGTTCGTCGGCGGGCGGCTGGCCGGCCCAACCGCTAAGGAAGAGCTGCTCCCAGGCGACGTGGAAGCCTTTCCAGACGAGCGTGGTGGCGAGGCCCAGGGCGAAGATCGAGAGCAATCCGAGGAGTACGCGAGGAACGCTGAAGCCGAGGAGAGCCTGACGGAAAGGAGAGCCAGTGTTCTTGGGCTCGTCTGTTTCAACAGACGGTGCCCAGTCGAGTGTCCTCGGGGCGAGTGCTCCCATGCCGAGCATCGCTAAGGCCGCGGCGATCTGCCCACAGAACGCAGAGGTGAAAAGGTGCGCTTGCGCGATGCCGAAGTAAGTGCCGAAGCTTTGCATGACGAGTTGCGTCACCAAGCCGAAGAGGATGCCGAAGCAGAGCACACCGGTGCAAAGGCCCATGATCGCGTCGCTAGCGGAGATCGTCGGCGCGGCGACCTTGCCCGGAAGGCCTCGCCAGCACTTTAGCGCATAGAAGCCAATGAACGCCGCCAACAGACTGACGATGACGCACGCCCAATCCCAAGGCCCGAAAGCGTCGAGGGATTGCGTGAGCTCGCCCATCTTTGCTTAGGCGCCGAAGACCTGACGACCACCGACGAAGGTCGCGCGGACGCGACCCGTGAGCGCGCGACCGATGAGCGGGTTGTTGCCGGACTTCGAGAGGAGATCGGCGGCCGTGGGCGTCCAGGCGGCCTTGGGGTCGAAGATGACCAGGTCGGCGAGGGCGCCAACCTTAAGTGTTCCTGCTTCGATGCCGAGGGCCTTGGCCGGACCGTGCGTCAGGCGGGCGATCAGCAGGGGAAGATCGGCGTGTCCGCCGGTAACGAGCGCCGTGTGGGCGGCCGCGAAGGCCGTCTCGAGCGTCGCGGCACCGAAGGGAGCCAGGTCGAATTCGCAATCCTTCTCGGTGGCCGTGCAGGGTGAGTGGTCGGAGCAGATCGCGTCGATGGTGCCGTCGATGAGCGCGGCGATGAGCGCGAGGCGATCGGCTTCTTCGCGGAGCGGCGGATTCGTCTTTAGGCTGGTGCCGTAGTGGGCGAGAGCGGCGTCGGTGAGGAGCAGGTGGAGTGCCGAGACTTCGGCCGTGACCGCGAGCTGCTTCGCCTTGGCGCGGCGAATGATGTCGGCGGAGCCGCCGGAGGAAAGGTGCTGCAGGTGGATGCGGGCCTTCGTGAGTTCGGCGAGTAGGCAGTCGCTCGAGACCACGATTTCTTCGGCGGCGCGGGGCAGGCCGCGGAGGCCGAGGCGGAGGGACCAGGCTCCTTCGTGCATCTGGCCGCCTTCGGTCATGCTGCTATCCTGACAGTGGTCGAGGACGACGAGGTCGAACATTGCGGCGTATTCCAGCGCGCGACGCATGATCTCGTTGTTCTGGACGCCCGAGGTCGTGTCGGTGACGGCGACCACGCCGGCCTTCTTCATCGTGCCGAGAGGCGCGAGGGCCTTGCCTTCATGGCCTTTGGTGAGTGTGCCCGTCGGGAGCACGCGTACCGCGGCATCGCGCGAGCAGATTTCGCGGAGGAGTTGGATTGTGCCGACGTTGTCCGCCGCGGGCAGCGAGTCGGGCATGGTGACCACGGTCGTGAAACCGCCGGCGGCGGCCGCGCGGGTGCCGGTGCGAATTGTCTCGCGGGGCGTGAGGCCTGGTTCGCCGAGGCGGCAGTTCAGGTCGACGAAGCCCGGGGCGACCACCAGACCCGTGCCGTCGATGACGCGGGCCTTGGCCTGGTCGGCGGCGGAGAGCTGGTCGACGAACTTGCCATCGAGGGCGAAGACGTCGCCTTTGGCTTCGTCGCGCTTAGCGGAGGGATCGATCACGCGGGCGCCGCGGATCCAAAGGGGGGAGTTGTCGGCGGGGTTCATCGGCTGATGGCTCCGGTGCAGAGGTGAAGGACGGCCATGCGGACGGCGACACCGTTACGGACTTGTTCGAGGATGACCGAGCGGGGGCCGTCGGCGACTTCGCTTTCGACTTCGACGCCGCGGTTGATGGGGCCCGGGTGCATGACGATCGCCTCGGGCTTGAGCCAGGCGGCGCGTTCGGCGTTGAGGCCGAACTGCGAGGTGTATTCGCCGAGCGAAGGGAAGTGGGTCGTCGTCTGGCGCTCGTGCTGGATGCGCAGGAGCATGACCGCGTCGCAGTCCTTCAGCGCTTCCTTGAGGTCATGGACGATGCGGACCTGCGGGAAGGCTTCCTTCAGCGAGGCCGGGACGAGCGTCGCGGGGCCCGCGAGGGTGACCTGCGCGCCGAGCTTCGAGAGGCAGAGGATGTTGGAGCGGGCGACGCGGCTGAAGAGGATGTCGCCGAGGATCGTGACCTTGAGGCCTTCGACCTTGCCGAAGCGCTGGCGGAGCGTGAAGGCGTCGAGCAGGGCCTGCGTCGGGTGTTCGTGGGCGCCGTCGCCGGCGTTGATCACCGAGATGTCGAGCACCGAGCCCAGGTAGCGGGCGGAACCGGCAGTGGAGTGGCGCATGACGATGGCGTCGACGCCCATGGCGCGGATGTTCATCGCCGTGTCGCGGAGCGTCTCGCCCTTCACCAGGGAGGAGGCCGTCGTATTGATCGAGACCACCTCGGCGCCGAGCTTCTTGGCTGAGATCTCGAAGGCCGTGCGGGTGCGGGTGCTCGGCTCGAGGAAGAGGTTCACCACCGTGCGTCCCTTCATCAGGTCGAGGCCCTTGCCCGGCGCGAGCGCGGGCAGGAACTGGTCGGCTTGGCGGAAGAGCAGTTCGATCTCGGCTCGGGAAAGCTCCTCGATGCCGGTCAGGTCTTTTTTCGTCCAGGTATCTTGTAGGGCCATGCGGTGAGGTTCCGGTGGCCCTAACGAGGTTAGGACCATTGGGAAAGTGCGGAGGCACGGCCCTTGGTCAAGGGATTAGAGGATAGCGAAGGGGTAGGGGTGGGGGCAGGGGTCGGGGTAGGAGAGAACAAAAGGCAGAGAGCCCCTTGTTTTGTTTAACTACCCCAACCCCGACCCCTATCCCTCCCCCGTGAATTATTTAGCGAGAAGTTCCCGCACCTTCGCACCGATGGCGGCGGCGGCCTGGGACTTGTTGTCCTTATGGGCGGCGACGACGTTCACGAGCGCGCTGCCGACGACCACGCCGTCGGCGACCTTGGCGATGGCCTGGACGTGCGCGGCGGTAGAGACACCGAAGCCGACGCAGATGGGCAGGGAAGTGTGCTTACGGATCTCGGCGACCGCGGAGGAAAGATTGGCGGCCAGTTCGGAGCGCTCGCCGGTCACACCTTCGCGCGAGACGTAGTAGATGAAGCCCGAGGCGTGTTTGGCGATGAGGCCGATGCGCGCGGGCGGCGTGGTCGGAGCCACGATGAAGATGTTGGCGAGGCCGTGCTTCTTCGAGGCCGCGATTAGTTCCTCGGCTTCTTCGGGCGGGCAGTCGAGGACGAGCAGGCCGTCGGCGCCGGCTTCGCGGACCTTAGCGCAGTAGCTGTCGAGGCCGAACGAGAATAGCAGGTTATAATAGCAATAGAGCACGATTGGCTTGTCCGTGCCGGCGCGCACGGCGCGAAGCACGTCGAGCAGGCCGTCGTAGGTCATGCCGCCTTCGAGGGCGCGCTGGGAGGCGAGCTGGTTCGTCAGGCCGTCGGCGAGCGGGTCGGAGAAAGGCACGCCCACTTCGAGGACGTCGGCGCCGTTCTGAGCCAGGGAAAGGAGGATGGCCTTGGACGTCTCGACGTCGGGGTCGCCGGCGCAGACGTAGCTAACGAAGGCCGGGCGGCCTTCGGCTTTACAGCGGGCGAACGTCTGGGCTAAGCGATCCATAGGCGGAAGGAAGCCGGGTTTGGTCCGGAGGGCAAGGCGAAGGCGAATCAGCCCCGCTTTCCCGGGTTGCCAATCCGAGGCGCGTCCGCACTTTGGGGACGTCGGCCCAAGTGGTGGAACGGTATACACATCAGACTTAAAATCTGCCGCCGAAAGGCTTACCGGTTCGAGTCCGGTCTTGGGCACGGCAATACGAAACAGGCCGCACGAGTGGTGCGGCCTGTTTTCCCGTTTCCGGGACAAATAAGTCCAGAGTCCTAGCTACGGGACTCTGGGGTCGGGTACGGAGAGTTTGAATTCTGATTCCGTTAGTCGCCCTCGCGACTGATGCGTCCTTTATAAGGGAGGCTCTTACCTGAGTGAAATTGACTGAGCGTTTTGTGCTCATCCCTCGAGGTGTTGTCAACGGATTCGTCGAAAAACCCCGAAAATAGGATTAAAAGTCGATTGGAGGCCATTAAAGCCCTCTGAAACGGGGTGTCGCCGGTCAGCGCTTGAGGCTGAAGGGGGTGAAATCGGTGTCGGTATCGAACGCGTCGACGCCTTCGGCCTCCTTCAGCTTGGCGCAGACGACGGTCGTCACGGGCGTCATGATCACCTCGACGAGCACCTTGAAGACCCAATTGGCGAACATCACGGCGAGGAGTGTCTGCGGACTCCAGATGCCGATGAAGGCGAGCGGGTAGAAGATCAGACTGTCGACGCCCTGGCCAACGACGGTCGAGCCGATGAAGCGGGCCCACGGATGCTTGCCGCCCATGCGCACCTTCATCTTCGCGAGCACGTAGGAGTTGAGGAAGTCGCCGACGCAGAACGCGATGATCGAGCCGAGGGCGATGCGCCAGCCGCCGCCGAAGCACGTCACGAGCGCGGGCTGCAGTTGGGCGCTGAACGGTTCGTTAGGGCTGGCCGGCATTGCGAGCACGACCCAGGTCATCACTGTCGCAAAGAGCATCGCGCCAAAGCCGGCCCAGATGACACGACGCGCAAGGGCGTAGCCGTATACCTCGGTGAGGATGTCGCCGAAGATATACGACAGGGGAAAAAACAGGTTGCCCGCTCCGAAGTCGGTCTTGCCGAAGAAGGGTAGGTCGAGTTGCACGACCTTCGCTGGGCCGATGAGGTTCGAGCAGAGTAATACCGCGACGAACGCGCCGAGGATGAGGTCGTAGTAGCGGAAGCTGCGGGTCATCGTCGCTTAGGGTGAAAGGATTGTTCCCGTTCGCCAGCGGGGCGGGCGAAAAATCAGCGGCCGAGGGCGGCTTTGATGAAGGGCTCGAAGATATCGCCCTGGCGGTGGAAGCCGAGGTCGCTGGCGTGCGAGCCGTCCGTGGCGCCATCGGCGTCATCGCCGTACAGGTGGTCTCCGGGCACGTAGGACAGGCCTTTGACGCCTTCCTTCACGAGCTGGTCGTAGGCGGCCTTGAGGGCGGCGTGGTTGTCGTCGTGGTGCTGTCGGAGGGAGGCCTTGAGCCAGGAGTCGGTGTTACGTCGGTCTTCAACGAGGATGATCGGGGTGCTGGGGCGGGCGGCGCGCAGCTGCTTGACGAGCGGCCCGCATTTCTCGGTGACGTCCTTCGGTCCCATGTTCGGAAGGCAGTCGATCACGTAGGCGGCGGCGTCGATGCGCGTGAGGAATTCGCCGACGGCTTGGTCCATGCGGCCGTTGCCGGAGAAGCCGAGGTTCACGACCGGCACATCGAAGTGGCGGCCCAGGATGGCCGTATGCACCATGCCCGGACGGCTGGCGCAGGCGCCATGCGTGATCGAGGTGCCGTAGAAGACGACCGGCTTCGCGCGCGGTTTGAGGCCGACGAACTTTTTGCCTTCGGTTACGCCGACGTTGAGGAATTCCACGCCGTTATAGAGCGGGAGGTAGATTGCGTATTCGCGTTCGCCCGGGTCGAGGCCTTCAGCGATACGGACCTTCATCTCTTGCGTGGTAGGGCGGACGACCTGCACCCAGCGCCATTTGCCGTCTTGGTCGCGGGCGTAGAGGTCGAGGCCGCTGACGCCGGTGGCCGGCATGTGCGGCTGTTCAAGCTTCGCCTTCGTCAGCTTGTAGTGGGCGTAGATTGTCGTGGCGTCGGTGCGGAAGCGGAACATCTGGCCGGCGCTATCGCGGCTCAGGCCCCAGACGGCGGGCGTGACCTTGCCGTCGGCTTCGGCGGGCAGGCGGTCGAAGTAGCTCTTACGCTCCGCGTCGGGAAAGGCGCGGCCTTCGAGGTCGGTCTCACGGACGTCATGCCAGGAGATCTTTTCGTCGGGTCGCACGGCGTAGCGGTCGACGGCTTTAGGCGCGGCCTTCGCGGCCGGGGCTTGGGCGGCGGGCTTGGCCTGCTGGGCGAAGCCGCTGGAGCCGGTGCAGAGTAGGGCGAGGAGGAGGGCGGCGGTCTTCATGGTCTTAGAAAATCAGAGGGCGCTGCCGTGCGTGAGCGCGATCGTGCGGATCGCAGCCAGCGGCTTTTCGTATTCGTCGAGGGCGGCGACGTAGTCTTCGCGGGCCTTGTCGGCGCGTTGGAAGGCCGACTCCGTGGAGGACTTGGTCTTGTCGAGGTTCGACTGGGCTTTCGCTTCCATGTCTTCGGCGGAGGCGAGCGACGCGGAGGTGTTGCGGATCTGTTCCTGCAGGAACTGCAGTTCACGGACGTCGATGTTCGGCTGGGAGCGGAGCAGGGCGAGCTGGGAGCGCAGCGCTTCGAGGCTGCGGCGGAGTCGCGTCACGCGGTCCGACTCGCGGGTAACGTTCTGCTGCGCGCGATGCACGAGTGCCTCGGCTTTGGCCTTATCCTCGAGCGAGCGCTTATACTCGTCGAAGCGCAGCTTAGTGCGCGGATAGTTGGCGGCGGACATCAGGCTGACCACACCTTCCTTCGTCACGTAAGGGAGCTGGTAGCGGCGGTTGTCGATACGCAGGATGTATTTCTCGCCCGGCTGGTCGTAGAGGATCGGCAATGTCTGGGGCGCGTCCGGGTCGGCGGCCCATGCGGTGGCCATCCCGAGCAGGATCAGGAAGAGCAGGGCGGGGAAGGCCTTCATGAGTCTTTATTATGGGCGGTGGCGAAGGCAGTCAAACCGCCTTCTGGCGGGCGGGTCGGCGGAGCCGGCGGCTATCGATATGCTGGGTGATGATCTTCAGGATATCTTCGCGGACCGCCTGGCCGCTTTCATCGGCCAGCCAGAGCTTGAGCATGCCGGCGTAGAAGCAGAACGTCTCGCGGGCGGCGAGCCGCGGGTCGAGTGCGGGGGCGATTAATTTCTCCCGTGCCGCCTCCTCGTAGAGTTCGGTCGCCTCGGTCAGGAAGAGCGTGCCCGCCGACATCAGGTCTTTGCGCACGCCGGCGAATTCGCCGACGTATTCGCATTTCCAGAGCATGACCTCGTAGGTCTCGCGGGCTTGTTTGTCCTCGGCGAGACGTCGCAGCGCCTCGTGCAGGCCGCATTCGAGACGTCGGAGAGCGTCGCCCGACTTAAAATCAGCGAAGCGCAGCAGGATGCCCGTCTCTTGGCGGACGGCCATGAAGAGGTCGGCCTTATTCCGGAAGTGCCAGTAGACCGCCCCGCGGGTCACGCCGGCTTCCTTCGCCACGTGATCCAGCGAGGTATTCGTGACCCCTTCGCGACTAAAGACCTGCCGGGCACATTCGACGATTCGGTGACGAGTCAGGGCGGCCTCTGCTTTGGTCTTGCGAGCCATGGTGGGTCAAATAGATTTACATACATGTCTGTATGTAAATCCAGGGCTGTCGAGGTCCTTCTCTCTTTCTCCCTCCTGACTATCCTGTCGGGGTGCAAGCCGGCCGAGGCGCCGGTGATGCCTCCTCCCGTGGTGAATCTCCAGGTCGTGAACCCGGCTCCCGTGCCCCAGGTCGTCGAGCTGACGGCCCAGGTCGAGGGTAGCCGCGAGGTCGAGGTCCGCGCCCGCGTCACGGGTATTCTCCTTGCCCAGTCTTATCAGGAAGGTGCCGCCGTGAAGGCGGGCGACCTGCTCTTCAAGATCGACCCGGCTCCCTATGAGGTAGCGCTGTCGCTCGCCAAGGCCCAGCTACTCCAGGAGAAGGCCCGCTTCGAGCAGGCTTCGGCCGAGGCTGTCCGTCAGGCCGCCTTGCTCAAGGCGAACGCCGCGAGCGCCAAGGAGGCCGCCGACAGCAAGTCGACCGCCGCCGCCGCGGAAGCTGCCCGCGATGTCGCCGCCGCCAAGGTGCGCGCCGCTGAGCTGGACCTTTCCTACTGCGAAGTGCGCGCGCCGATTGCCGGCTTCACGGGTCGCCTGAATCGCTCTGAAGGTTCGCTCGTGTCGCCTGGTACCGAGAGCCTGCTCACTACCGTCGTGCAGCGCGACCAGGTCTGGGTGCGCTTCGGCCTTTCCGAGCAGCAGTTCGCGCGCCTCTTCCAGGGCGACGCCGCCGCCGCCACGCAGGCCGCCGTCGAGGTGCTGCTTCCGGACGGGTCCGCTTATCCCGCCGCCGGCAAGGTGAACTTCGTCGCCGCCCAAGTCGAATCCCGCCTCGGCACCGTGCAGATGCGCGCCGAGTTCGCGAACCCGAAGGCCGTACTCCTGCCTGGTCAGTACGTGCGCGTCCGCGTCCGCGGTCGCATCTTGCCCGCCGCGTTCGTCATTCCCTCCGCCACGCTGATGCAGTCGACGCAGGGACGTTTCGTCTGGCTTGCCGACGACAAGAACCTCGCCGTCATGGCCCCCGTGGTCGTCGATGAGATTACCGGACCGACCGCCGTGATCCTGAGCGGCCTCAAGGCCGGCGACCGCCTGGTCACCGACAACCTTCAGAAAGTCCGACCCGGCGCACCCGTCGTGCCGCGTCCCGCTGTTGTCACTCCTTCCGCCAAGTAAAGCACCCCGATGTCCTGGGAATTCTTCGTCCGTCGGCCCATCTTCGCGTCCGTCCTCTCGCTGATCATCGTGTTGGCGGGCCTGCTCGCGTTCAAGGTGCTGCCCGTCGCGCAGTATCCCCAGATCGCTCCGCCCGTCGCCACCATCACCGTCTCGTACCTCGGCGCCTCGGCCGAGACCTTGATCAAGACCGTCGCCGCGCCGATCGAGGAGGAGATTAACGGCACCGACAACCTGCTGTATTATTCCTCCAACGCGTCGTCGACCGGCCTGCTGACGATCAACGTCACCTTCGAGCCCGGCTCGGACCCGGATCTCTGCATCATCAACCTCACGAACCGCGTGAAGATTGCGGAGTCGCGCCTGCCGGACGACGCCCGCCGCCTGGGCGTCATCGTGAAGAAGCGCTCCAACGACATCCTCATGGCGATGTCGGTCATCTCACGCGACGGCACGCGTGATTCGATCTACCTCAGCAACTACGCCTCCATTAATCTCGTCGACGAGATCAAGCGCGTCCCTGGGGTCGGTGACGCCGGCGTGTTCGGCGCCCGCGACTACTCGATGCGCGTCTGGCTGCAGCCGGACAAGATGTCGCGCCTTGGCGTGACCACGGGCGACGTCACGAAGGCCATCCGCGCGACGAATAACCAGTACGCCGCCGGCCGCCTCGGTCAGGAGCCCACGCCCGATGGCCAGGCCTTCTCCGTGCCGATCATCACCGCCGGCCGTCTCTCGACGCCGGAAGAGTTCGGCGAGATCATCATTCGCTCCGCCGGCGCCGCCGGCACGCTGCGTCTGCGCGACGTGGCCCGCCTCGAGCTCGGCGCCCAGAGCTACGAGCAGCAGGCGACGCTCGACGGCAAGACCGCCGTCGGCATCCGCATCTTCCTCGCCCCCGGCGCCAACGCGTTGGACGTCGCCGACGCCGTGAAGGCCAAGGTCGCCACGCTGTCCAAGCGCTTCCCGGCCGGCGTCGACTACGAAATCCCCTTTGACACCACGCGTTTCGTGAAGGCCTCCATTACCGAGGTCGAGCACACGCTCTTCGAGGCCGGCATCCTCGTCGTCCTGGTCGTCTTCCTCTTCCTCGGCAGCTGGCGCGCGACGCTCATCCCGATGCTGGCCGTACCAGTCTCGCTCATCGGCACCTTCGCGGGCCTGTGGCTTTTCGGCTTCGGTATTAACACCCTGACGCTCTTCGCGATGGTCATCGCCATCGGCATCGTCGTGGACGACGCGATCGTGATGCTCGAGAACGTCGAGCGCCTGATGCATGAGAAGGGCATGTCGCCGTTCGACGCCGCCATCGCCTCCGTGCGCGAAGTCAGCGGTGCGATTGTCGCGATCGTGCTCGTGCTCGTCTCGGTCTTCCTGCCGGTGGCCTTCCTCGGCGGCATCGCCGGCGCCCTCTACCGTCAGTTCGCCATCACCGTGGCCGTCGCGGTCGTCATCTCGGGCTTCGTCGCCCTGACCCTCACGCCCGCGCTGTGCGCCCTGATCCTGCGTCCGCGCGACGCCGAAGCGCCGCACGGCAACGCTTTCCTCCGCTGGTTTGAGGCCCGCTTTAATTCTGTCGCCGCCTGGCATGGTCGCACCGTGCGCTGGCTGCTCGGTCACCCCAAGGCCGCCCTGGGTATCTTCCTCGCGATCCTCGTCGCCAACGTCGTGCTCATCCGCCTGATTCCGCGGGGTTTCATCCCTTCGGAAGACCAAGGCTACGTCCTCGGTGTGGTCTCCCTGCCCGACGGTGCGAGCGTCTCGCGCACCCGTACCTACATGGCGGAGATCGTGCCTGAGATCATGGCCACGCCCGCCCCGAAGAGCGAGGTGTTCCATGCCTTCGCCATTAGCGGCTTCGACCTCATCGGCGGCGGCGAGAAGACCAACGCCGGCACGATCTTCATTCCGCTGATTCCGTGGGACCAGCGCAAATACAGTTCGGAACAACTCAGCGGCATGCTCACCGGCGCGGCCGCCAAGTCCAGCAAGGGTATGTGCTTCGTCGTGAACCCTCCGCCGATCCGCGGCATCGGCTCCGCCGGCGGCTTCGAGTTCTATCTCCAGGCGCGCGATGACGACGATCCGGCCAAGCTCGGCAAGGTGCTCGACGGCCTACTGGCCGCCCTGCGCAAACGTCCCGAACTCTCTGGTATCAACACCTTCTACCGCACGACCGTCCCGCAATACGCCGCGGACGTCGATCAGGTGCGCGCGGCCGCCCTCGGTATCCCGTTGCCTGATATCTACGACGCGCTCCAGACCACGATTGGTTCGGTCTACGTCAACGACTTCACCCGTGCCGGCCGAACCTATCGCGTGCTCATGCAGTCGGAGCCCTCCGACCGTATGGCTTTGAAGGACATCGGTCGCGTGCATGTGCGCGCTAATGACGGCGCCATGGTACCGCTGACCTCGCTCGTGACCGTGCGCGAAAGTTACGGCCCCGACCAGATCGAGCGTTACCAGGGCTTTGTGGCTGCGCGCGTCATCGGCGGTAGCGTCCCGGGCGTGAGCTCGAGCGACGCGTTACGCATCGTCGAGGAGACCGCGGCGGAGAACCTGCCGCCCGGCTATGAGCTCGATTGGACCGCGCAGGCCCTGCAGGAGAAACGGTCGGCCTCCTCGGCCGTGCCCGCCTTCTCGATGGCGCTGCTGATGGTGTTCCTGATCCTCGCCGCCCTTTATGAGAAGTGGTCGCTCCCCGTGGGCGTCATCCTGACTGTGCCGTTCGCGCTCCTCGGCGCGCTCGTCGCGATCTTCGTCCGCGGCAGCGCCAACGACATCTACTTCCAGATTGGCCTCGTGACGCTCATCGGCCTTGCGGCCAAGAACGCCATCCTGATCGTCGAGTTCGCCGTCAAGGCGCGCGACGAGGGTAAGAACGCCGCCGAAGCGGCGATCGAGGCGGCCCGCATCCGTTTCCGTCCGCTTGTCATGACCTCCATGGCTTTCGTACTCGGGGTCGTCCCGCTCGTCATCGCCGCCGGCGCTGGGGCCGGCGCCCGCCGCTCGATGGGTACGGGCGTCTTCGGTGGCATGCTCTTCGACACCTTTGTGGCCACGCTCTTCATCCCATTGTTCTTCAAAGTCCTCACCGGCGACCGCAAGGAGCCCCGCGCATGAGCAAGACCTTATCCCTGGCGCTGGTTGCCTGCCTGCTCACCGGCTGTGCGGTGGGTCCGGATTATCAGCGACCCTCGCTGCCGTCCGCCGCGTCCTTTCCAGAAGGGAAGGGCGGCCGCACGACCATCGCTTCCGATTGGTGGGCTGGACTTGGCGACGCTCGCCTGATCCCGCTCGTCGAGCAGGCACTTAAGAATAACACCGATGTCCGTATCGCCGCTGGTCGCGTCGAGGAGGCTGCGGCCGGCCTCGCCGATGTTGCGGGCGCGCAGTTGCCGGCAATCACCGGCGGCGGCAGCGCCACGCGTAACGTGGTCAGCAATGACGCCTATACCTCAATCTCGTCGTTTGGCCGGACCCGTAACGATTTCACCGCCGGCCTCTCCACTACCTTCGAGCTCGATTTCTGGGGCAAGCTGCGTCGCGCGAGCGAAGCCGCCCGCGCCCAACTGCTGAGCGCCGACGAAGCCCGCCATCAGGTCGAACTCGGCGTCGTCTCCTCTGTCGTGAAGGCTTACGCCTTGGTTCGTTCGGCCGATATCCAGCAGGCTTCCGCGCAGGAACTGCTCGCTGTCCGCGACGAAGAACTTCGCATCATCCAGCAGCGCACCCAGGTCGGCGCCGCCGGTGCCAACGAGATTGCGCAGGCTGAAGTGGCCCGCTCCGCCGCGGTCTCAGCGCTTTCAGACGCGCGTCGTTCGCGTGCGCAGGCCGAGCATCTCCTTGGTTTCCTCGTCGGCACCCCTGACCTCGTGCTGAAGACCCAGCTCGCCGCCCAGGGCACCACGCCGCCGCCGCCGGCCACGGGCCTACCCGCTGACCTGTTGCGTCGTCGCCCTGACGTCGTCGCCGCCGAGCAGGCGCTGATCGCCGCCAACGCCCGTATCGGCTACGCCAAGGCCGCCTACTTCCCGACCTTCTCGCTCACCGGCGCCGTCGGGGCCGAGAGCAAGGAGTTCACCTCGGTCTTTGGCCAGGGTAACGGGACTTCGTTGCTGGGACTGAACATGAGCGTGCCGATCTTTGATTTCGGTCGCACGACCGCCAAGGTGGACGCCGCCATCGCGGCCCAGCATCTGGCCGCCGCCGCTTATGAGAAGGCCGTCCTGAATGCTTTCCGTGAGGTGCGCGATGCGTTGACCGACGTCCGTGAGACCATGGCGTCGGCGCAGGCCGCCGCCCGTCGCGAGCAGGCCGCCCGCGAGGCTTTCCGCATCGCCCAGGAGCGCCGCAAGCAGGGGCAGCTCGACCCCTTGGAGTTTCTGGCCGCCCGCCGTCTGCTGGCCGAATCACAGGTCGCCGTCGCGCGGGTCCGCTTGGATCGCCTCGGCGCCCAGGTCGATCTCGTCAAGGCGCTCGGTGGTGCCCGCCCCGACGTCGTACCGGCCAAGTAGGCCTTCGGCTAGGATTGCCAACGCCGCCGGGTTGCGGTGAGGTGAGGCATGCCCGCCCAGCCTGAGCTCTGGTCTGAACTCGCCGCTGCGATGTCGGCGGACCGTTTCCTGCTGGTCGGCACCTTGATCTTCTTCGCCGCGGTCGCGCATGCGTTCCTGTGTCCGTCCATCGCGCGGGCCGCGCACACCGCGGAGAAGCAGGGAGGACTCAAGGGTGCGACGCTGCACCTGCTCGGCGAAGTCGAGGCCGTGTTTGGTCTCTGGGCGATCGTGCTTTTCCTCCTGATGGTCTGCTGGCCGGGCAAGGGATGGGTTTTCGCGACGCGTTACGTCGAAAGCGGCGAATACGTGGCCACCGCCGCGGACGGCCCTTCCAAGTTCGTCGAACCTCTTTTCGTCTTCGTCATCATGGTCATGGCCGCATCGAAGCCCGTGATGGCCTTGGCGGCGGGACTGCTCGGAGGCATCGGCCGGATCTTCGGCGGTTCCGCGACCGCGCATTGGTTCGTGGTGCTCACCCTCGCGCCGCTGATGGGCTCGCTGATCACCGAACCCGCTGCGATGACGATCGGCGCGATGCTACTTTCGGCCCAGTTCTACAGGCTGAAACCTTCCGAGCCCTTGCGTTACGCTACCTTGGCCCTGCTGTTCGTCAACGTCTCCGTCGGCGGCGCGCTGACGCATTTCGCCGCGCCGCCCGTCGTGATGGTCGCCGCGAAATGGGGTTGGGGTCTGAAGGACGTTTTTGCGCATTTCGGCGTCGCCGCGCTCGTCTCAATCCTGCTTTCGAACCTCACTTACCTAATCTGGTTCCGGCGCGAGCTCGCCGCGCTCAAGGGGACGGTGGAGAAGGGCGAGACTGAGCCGTCGATGCCGGCTTGGGTCGTCGTCTTCCATCTCGCCTGTATGGTCTGGACGGTCCTGATGCTCACCGAGCATCGTCCGGTCCTGATGTTGGGAGGGTTCTTGGTTTTCCTGGCGTTCACCACGGCGACTTCCCGCTGGCAGCCCGCTCCTGGGCTACGCGGACCAGCGCTCGTCGGTTTCTTCCTGGCCGGACTCGTCGTGCTTGGGGGAGTCCAGGGGTGGTGGATCTCGCCGGTCCTTGGGCGGATGGGGGAGGGCGCTTTACTCGCCGTGTCGACTTTCCTGACCGCCTTCAACGACAACGCCGCGGTCACTTATCTGGCCTCGCAGGTTCCGGCTTTCTCGGTGGCCGGCCCGGAGGCGGAGGCCTTGCGGCATGCCGTCTTGGCCGGGGCCTTGGCGGGGGGTGGATTGACCGTCATCGCCAACGCGCCCAACCCGGCCGGCCAGTCGATCCTTTCTCCGTGGTTCCCCGAGGGGGTTTCGGCCTGGCGGCTATTTGTTTGGGCATTGGCTCCTACCGGTCTGGCTCTCGGGTGCTTTATTTGGCTCAAGTGAAGGGGGGTTGGGTGGCGAAAGAGGGCGGTTTTTGACTGTTCAACCGGGCCAAGGGACGCGTAGAATGGTCTCTCCCCAATCCCACCCCGATTTTCCATGACTCCTCGTCGTCGCGCCGGTTTCACCCTGATCGAACTCCTCACGGTCATTGCCATCATCGGTATCCTGTCGGCCGCCTTGTTCCCGGCGATCCGCGGGGTCCGTAAGAAGGCCCAGCAGTCGTCCGCCACGACCGCCTTTACCCAGTGGGCCGGCGGCATCACCCGCTATAAGCAGGTCTACGGTTTCTATCCTAATATCGGCGCCGCCTACGACTCGTCCAAGGACAGCATCCATCTCCTCGAAGACCCCGCGACCAACCTCAAGTTCGTCAAGACCATGTCCGGCCGACTGCCGACCGGCACCGCCCTGTCGACCGTCGACCGCAAGTCGCTCAACAAGACCGGCGAGGAGTTCTGTTCCTTCGGCAAGGATGATTTCGAAGACCCGGCGAACCTGACCGACGCCAGCCTGCTCGTGGATCGTTTCGGCAACCGCAATATCCGCGTTATCTTCGACACGGACAATAACACCAACATCCGCAATATCGTCGCCCCCAAGGGCGCTGATTCCATGCCGGAAGATATCCGCGCCATCGCGGGCACCAGCGGTATCCCGGCACGCGTCATCATCTTCACCACGGACCTCCAGAGCGACTTTTCCAATCTCGAAGGCAGTCCGGATCCCGGTGATTACGCCCAGGTTCTCGCCATCCAATAATGACCGTCCGTTCCATTGCCCGCAAGGGCTTCACGCTGGTCGAGCTGCTGGTCGTCATTACGATCATCCTGCTCATCTCCTCGCTGTTCCTCGGCCTCTCGGCTGGTGACGGTGGCGGCCTGCCCGCCGGTCAGCGCTTCATCGCTTCGTCCATTCGCACCGTGCGGGCGATGGCGCTCATGAACCGTGGACCTGGCACAACTGGCGTCACCTACGCCAACCGCTATCGCCTGCTCATCCTGAACGATCCGGACGACGAGGTGAATCACCTCCGCCAGTTCGTCATCGCCGTCGGCGGCGTCAGTTCGGCGGACCTCGGCGGCGTCGATCCGTCCACGATCACCAATACCTCGGTCGCTCCCTATAAGTGGTTCTCCCCTGAGCCCGCGCAGCTGCTGCCGACTGGCGTGGTCTTCATTCCTCCCGCCAACGACACGCAGACCACCCTATCCATCACCCTCGCGGCCAACACGCGTCGCAGCATCATCGGTCCGCTCGCCGACAACGCCACCACCAACGCGACGGATTCCCCGACGAGCACGCCGCCGTGGATGATCTACACCCCAACGAACCAGCCCATGGCCCTCAACACCATGACCGCGGACTACAATCCTAAGAAGTGGTTCTACGTCGAGCTGCAGGGAACTGGGTCTTCCAATCACCTCGGTCGCGTGCTGCTCGTCCTGGCTAAGGGCGTCGTGCGTAACACCGGCTCCGCCAAGGCCATGATTGATATCACGTCCGAAAACCAGTTCGCGGCCCTTTCCCTCCGCCCCAACGGCGACGTCTCGATGACCCTTGACGCTGACGAGATGGAGAAGGCCAAGTAATTTTCAACCGATGAATCCCTCCCGCAATCCCTCGTCCGTCCGTCCAGGCTTCTCCCTGGTCGAGGTGACGCTCGCCATCGGCATCGTCGGCGTCGCGATCCTCTCGTTGGTCGGCATCCTCGGTTCCACCTTCCAGCAGGTCGACGAGATCATGCAGACCAATCGCGCCCTTTCCGGCGTGACGCGTCTCATCGGCGCCTTGGATAATCCCCGTTCGATTGTCTTCGTCGACAGCACGAGCGAGCAGAGCCCGCAGAACAGTAAGTACCTCCTGGAGGCTCCCGTGGCCGATACTTCCGGCGTGGATCTGACGGCTGGCAATCCGGCGGCGTCGAACTTCGACATCATCTACCGCCTGCTTCAGAAGGCCCGCGACAACGGCGACAATGCCGTCTGGCTGTATGTCTACGAACGCAAGATCGTCGCCCCGGATAGCGACAAGACCGGCGACACCACCTTCGCGTTGTTCTCCAATCCTTCGATGATGGAAGTCGCCCTCTGCTCCGGCAAGGACCTCACCATTAACGCCGCCTTCGGCCGCAATATCATCGGTACCCCGATGCGCGTCCGCCTTTCCCTCTCCAAGCTCCTGGTCGGTCAGCGCACGGAGATCGACTCGACCACCTTCGAGCCCAAGACCACCAAGGTCGCCGCCGCCCCCTGGGCCAGCTCGCCGATCCCGGTGCAGCCTTCCGGCTACGCGCTCGCCTACTTGCCGGTCGTCGCGGAATTCTTCCCGCACGACTACAGCCCGTACGCTTCGTATAAGACGAAGACCGAGGCTCCCTTGCTCGTCCAGAATATCGTCCTCAGCCGATGAACACCCTCTTCCGCCGAGTTCGCGCCGGCTTCACCTTACTCGAGGTGATGGTCTCCACGGCCATCATGGTCATCATCGTCCTGACGGTCGTCACAATCGCCTCCCAGACTTTAACCGTCTATGACCGTGCGGTCGCCGACCTTTCGACGCAGTCCGAATCTCGCGGCGTGCTCGACGCCATGGAGAACGATTTCTCGACGGCCATGCTCCGTTCCGACGGACGATGCTGGATGGAAGTCGTCGTGCCTGGCTCGACCGACGCCACCGGCGTCCCCGGACCGGTCGGCAATCTGCAGGCCGTCGATCATCCCATCGTCATGCTCTTCGGCGCGCCGGCCGACCGCCCGCGCTGGACGCCCGGCGCCGGTCGCACCGCCCTGCGCGGCGATGTCTGCGCCATCTCCTACCGCATTGGCCAGCGTTCGCCCTTCGATTCGCCCGGCGACAAGATCCAGCAGGTCTACGGCGTGTACCGCACGATCATCGACTCCGAGAACACGTTCGTCGACGCGCTTCCGCTGATCTTGAATTCCAACATCGACGCGCCGAAGTCGCCTTGGGATTACTGGTCCGGCTCCCGTCGCTTCGCCAACTACTCCAAGACGCCGACCCCGGATTACGAGACGCGCGCGCTCATCAATACCAGTAACATCAGCGCCACCCCTTGCTGGACCATGGACGAGAACAACTTCATCGCCTCGAACGTCGTGGCCATGAACATCGTCTTCTGGGGTACGTCGCCGCTGCCCGCGATGGCCGCCGTCGGCGCCCTTCGCGATCCTTGCGCGCGTCAGCCGCAGGTGCTGCGTCCAGTCGTGCTGGCGTCGAAGTCCGACGACAAATCCGGCCTGCCGGCTTCCAAGGGCGGCTACCTCGCGATCTTCAGCTCCAAGGACGGCAACACCGACCAGCAGACGGCTCCGTTGCGTTATGCACCCAATGCCATTGCTGAACCGAACCCGACCCCCAACGGCACCTGGCCCAAGGTCCAGCCGTATGACTATTATACGTCCCGCCTGCGCGTCTACTCCGACCGCATGTATCCGGACAGCCTCCCGCTTAAGCCCACCTCCGCGACCTGGCTGCCTTACCTGCCTTACTCGCTGAAGGCCGTCGAGGTCTCGATCACCGTCCTGACGCCCGAAGGCTCCAAGGAGCTCCGTGGCCTCCAGATGATGGCGGATAATCCGAAGGTCGCCGAAGCCACCTACAAGCGCATCGTCTACATGTACGGGCGCAACTACACGCGCTACATCCGCGTGCTGTCGAACGGCGGCTGAGGAGTCGGAGTGTTGACCACGAAAAAGGGGCGCCGTTCGGCGCCCCTTTTCATTTCCTGATCGGCTGAATTACTCCGAGTAGACGCCCATCGCGCGGAACTTCGCGTAGCGCATCGCGATGAGCTTCTCGGGCGAGGCCTTCGAGAGGTCGGCGAGGGAGTCGCGCAGGGTCTTGCGGATGGCGGAGCCGGTGGCGGCTGGGTCTTCCTGGGCACCGCCGAGCGGTTCCTTTACGACGCCGTCGACGACGCCGAGCTTGAGGAGATTGGGGGCGTCGAGGCGCAGCGCTTCGGCGGCCTTCGGGGCGTGGGCGCGGTCCTTGAAGAGAATCGCTGCGCAGCCTTCGGGCGAGATGACGGAGTAGTAAGCGTTCTCGAGGATGTAGACCTTGTTCGAGACGGCGATGCCGAGCGCGCCGCCGGAACCGCCTTCGCCGATGACGAAGGTGATGATCGGTACGCCGAACTGGCTCATCTCGCGGAGGTTGACGGCGATGGCTTCGGCGACGTGACGTTCTTCGGAGCCGATGCCGGGGAAGGCTCCGGGGGTGTCGACGAGGGTGATGATCGGAAGGCCGAAGGTGTGGGCCATCTTCATCAGGCGAAGGGCTTTGCGGTAGCCTTCGGGATTAGGGCAGCCGAAGTTGCGGCGGAGGTTTTCTTTGGTGTCGCGGCCTTTCTGCTGGCCGAGGACCATGACCGGACGGCCTTCGAAGAAAGCGGTGCCGCCGACGATGGACTCGTCGTCCATGTAGAGGCGGTCGCCATGCAGCTCCTGGAAGTCGTCGAAGAGCATGCCGATGTAGTCCAGGGAGTAGGGGCGACGGGGGTGGCGGGCCAGCTGGACGCGCTGCCAGGGGTTCAGGTTGCCGTAGACCTCGCGGCGGGTCTGCTCCATCTTGACCTCGAGGGACTTGACCTCCTTGGAGACGTCCATCCCGGCGGACTCGGAAGAGGCCCGGAGGGAGTTGATCTTGTCCTCGAGCTCCCGGAGGGGCTTTTCGAATTCGAGGGTGAAGCGGGCCTTGGGCGCGGACATGGGCCGTAAGTTGGAGAAACGGGAGGGGGAGGGCAATGGAATTGGGCCGAAGAAGGGGGAGGGCCAGGGCTAGGGATAGGCCTAGAATGAAGTAAAATGCCCCTAAATTGGGGTTGGGATAGGGGTAGGGGTGGGTGTAGGGCTGAGCGCCCTTGGTCAGCCGCTCGGTTGAGCGAGGGCGCTCAACCTCACCAGGTATCTGGGTGGCTGGATCGACTGGCCCCAGCCCTAGTCCTGGTCCTAGCCCTAATTACCCTTTTCCTCGAACCAAGGGCCCGCCAGCCTGTCTGCACCCTCACCCCCATGCGCCTCGCTCACCTCCTGACCCTCCTTGCCGCCGCCGGCCTCGTCGCCGCCGAAGGCTACACCGACACACCCCTAATCCCGGGCACCACCTGGCACGTCCATGATTCTGCCCGCCCGCAGCCGCCCCGCGCCGATGCCGCCAAGCTCAAGTGCAACGAGGCTGCCGCCCCCGCCGGTGCCGTCGTGCTCGTCGGTGGTGCCGACTCCGCCAATGAATGGGAGGCCGACGCCGTCGCGAACGCCAAGCTCAAGACCCCGGTCACCTGGGAAATCAAGGACGGTGCGATGATCGCCCGTAGCAACGGCATCCGCACCAAGCGCACCTTCGGCGATATCACCCTGCACGTCGAATGGCGCTCCGCCGCCGGTTACGACACCGACCCCAAGAAGAAGAGCCAGGGCAACTCCAACAGCGGTATCTTCTTCATGAAGACCTATGAACTTCAGGTCCTCGACTGCTCCAAGACCGAGACCTACGCCGACGGCATGACCGCCGCGATCTACGGCCAGCAGCCTCCGGCCTTCAATGCCTGCCTGCCTTCCCGTACCTGGAATAGCTACGACATCGAATGGACCGCTCCGCGCTTCAACGCCGACGGCTCCGTCGCCAGCAAGGCCCGCATCACCGTCGTCATGAACGGCGTCAAGGTCCAGGACGGCACCGAGTACATCGGCCCGAGCAGCCATAAGAAGAACCCCCCTTACGTGAAGCACGACGCCAAGCTCCCGCTCGCCCTGCAGTGGCACGGCGACGCCGTCGAATACCGCAACATGTGGGTGGTCGAGAAGAAGTAAGCCCCGATGGGGATCCAGGCTCACACGGTGAAGCACCTGCTGGGGCTGCTGTTGCTGGGCCTGGTCTTCTATTTCATCGAGCGGGTCATGGGCGCACGTCGGCGGCCGGGTTTCTTCCGGCCCGGCATGCTCACCGACGCCGCCTATTTCTTCACCGTCGAGCTGTTCAAGCAGGCTTCCCGGTTCCTGCTGATCGCGCCGTTCATCGTGCTCGTCATCGCCGGAGCCACGACGGGTGAGGCCGCGAAGGCCGGGCTTTACCGCGGCTTCGGGCCGGCGGCCGCCCAGCCGGTCTGGTTGCAGGCGATCGAGATCTACCTGCTGGCGGACTTCCTCGGCTACTGGATCCACCGGCTTTTCCATACCGGCGCCTGGTGGCCCTTCCATGCGGTTCACCATAGTTCCGAAGAACTCGATTGGCTCTCCAGCGTACGGGTGCATCCCGTCAACGAAGCGGTCGACAAGCTCGCGCCGGCGGTGGTCATCCTCTTCCTCGGGTTCGATCCGACCGTGACGGCAGGCGTCGCCGGTTTCCTGACCTTCTACGCGATCTTCCTGCATGCCGACGTCGACTGGGATTTCGGTCCGCTGCGTTCCGTCATCGCCACGCCGGTCTTCCACCGCTGGCACCATTCGAAGGACCCGGCGGCCATCGATAAGAACTTCGCCGGGCTCCTGCCGCTCTGGGACATCCTCTTCGGGACATACTATATGCCGCGCGACCGGATGCCGCAGGACTTCGGCGCGACCGAGCCGGTGCCTGCGGGCTATTTCGGCCAGTTGTGGCATCCGTTCGCGGCTTGGTTCAAGCGCAAGGGCCCGCCTTCGGCCTGAGCCCAAGATGCTTACCCGTTTGCATTGGAAGCTCCGCCCGCTAAGGTGGAGTGCTTAGCCGATGTATCCTCAGGACCTTCGCGAAAACTGGCATGCCGGCCAAGGCCGATGGAAAGACGTGCCCGCCGCGGAGTGGAACGACTGGCATTGGCAGATGCGCAACCGCATCACGACGCTCGCCCAGCTCGAAGAGATGCTCGAACTGACCAAGGAAGAGCGAGAAGGGTGCCTCTTCGCTCCGCACAAGCTCTCGCTCTCGATCACGCCCCATTTCTTCAACCTCATCGACCCGAAGGATCCGAACTGCCCGGTCCGCCGCCAGGTTATCCCGCGCATCGAGGAATCCTACGTCGCCGCCGGTGAATCCGAGGACCCCGTCGGCGAAGAGGGCACCATGCCCGTTCCCGGTATCGTCCACCGCTATCCGGACCGCGTACTCTTCCTGGTGACCGATCGCTGCGCTTCGTATTGCCGCTACTGTACGCGCAGCCGCCTCGTCTCCAATGCCCAGGCCTATGACTTCCATCCCGAGCTCGAAGCCGGCCTGAAGTATATCGAAGAGCATACCGAGATCCGCGACGTGCTGCTCTCCGGCGGTGATCCGTTGCTGCTTTCCGACGCCAAGCTGGACGCCCTCCTCGGGCGCCTCCGCGCAATCAAGCACGTCGAGTTCATTCGCATCGGCTCGCGCATTCCGGTCTTCCTGCCGCAGCGTATCACGCCGGAGCTCGCCGAAGTCTTCCGCAAGCACGGTCCCATCTGGTTGAGCATCCATACCAACCATCCGAAAGAGGTCACGCGCGAGCTCGCCACGGCCTGCGAACGTCTGTCGTTCGCTGGCGTGCCGCTCGGCAATCAGTCCGTGCTCCTCGCCGGCATCAACGATGACGCCGAGGTGATGAAGTCGCTGGTCCATCGCCTCTTGATGATGCGCGTGCGTCCGTATTACCTCTACGCCTGCGACCTGATCGAAGGCTCGACCCATTTCCGTGCGCCCATCCAGAAGGGTATCGATATCATCCGCGCGCTTCGCGGTCACACGACGGGTTACGCCGTCCCTCAGCTCATCATCGACACCCCGGGCGGCGGCGGGAAGGTCCCGATCAACCCGGAATATGTCCAGGCTATCCATGACGGCATCGTCGAGCTGCGTAATTTCGAGGACCGGGCGTACGTCTATCCGTCCGGGACGAAGATGCCGGATGTATACAAGGTGTAGGCGGATAGCGGTAAGCGGTTAGCGGTTGGGGCTGCCATTCGCTCAAAGGGAAACCGGAGACAGGATGTTTGGTATGGGCCGCCGGAGGGCGGCCGAGGGTAGGGGCGTGGCTACGCCGCGCCCTCCCCGGAGGAGTGCACGATGAATCGTGCCCCTACCTTGTTTCGCCCTGCGGCGAAAAATAGGGGGTCCTAACCGCTAACCGCCAACCGCTTACCGCTGGTTATCTTGTAAACACAACTAACCGGGGTTTTAATCCGGTTAGCGCTCAAAGTGGTGGGCTCGTAGGGATTCGAACCCCAAACGTCTGATCCGTAGTCAGAAATGATATCCATTTCACCACGAGCCCGTAGTGAGGGGTTTGAGCAAACGACCCCCGGCCCCTAAGGCAAGGAATTTTTCAGGCCTGTGCCTGATGGAGGGCCACGGTACCGAAAAGCATCCTTTTATGGCTCACCTGAGCGAATCCAGCGGCCTTGAGCTCCGCGTCGAGGCCTGCGGCGTCGGGAAAGCCGGCGATGCTGGTGCCGAGATATTTATAAGCACCGAAGTCTCCGGTGAGGATTCCTGCCAGCACCGGAAGTACACAACGCACGTGGATGAAGTGGAACGGCAGGAACCATGCGCTCGGTTGGGAGAACTCCAGGATTAGGAGCGTACCGTCGGCGCACAGAATGCGGCGCAGTTCGCCGAGGCCCTTGGCACGGTCTTCGAAGTTGCGCACGCCGTAGGCGATCGTGACCACATCCTGCGAGGCAGTCGCAATCGGGAGAGCCATACAGTCGCCGGCTTTGAATTCCAGCGACACGTTTTCCTGCTTCGCGCGGATGCGGCCGAGTTCGAGCATCGGTTCGCAGAAGTCGTAGCCGATGATGGAGCAGTCGCCAGGAAGGTCGCGGCGTAGTGCGAAGGCGACGTCGCCGCTGCCGGTGGCGAGGTCGGCGATGGTCTTTGGCTGGGCGGCCTTGGCGGCGGCCACGAGCTGTTCGCGCCAGCCGACACAGAGGCCGAGGCTGAGTACGCGGTTCGCGAAGTCGTAACGGGAGGCAATCCCGGAGAACATACGTTGGACTGCGGAGCCTTCGGGCATGGGGTTACCCTCCGCACATTGCGGAGAAGGTCAAGAGGAGGGCGGCAAACAAAGAGGGGTAGGGGCAGGGGTCGGGGTAGGGGTAGGAAATAAAACTCTACCCTCAGGAGTTTTCTGAACACCTCGCCATCATGTCTTCAGCCTGATGCATCTCCTGCCCCTACCCCTTAGACGAACACTCCCCCGCCCATGAGGACGCGGTCGTGGTAGACGGCGAGGACTTGGCCGGGCGCGAGGCCGCGCTGGGTCTCGGCGAAGTGGAGGCGCACGCTGCCGTCAGGTTGCGGGGTGAAGCGGGCCGCTGTGGCCTTATCGCGATAACGCACGCGGGCGAGGATGTCCTGTTCGCCGACCACAGGCTGATTGATCCAGGTGAAGTCGCGGGCGATGGCTTCGCCGGTATAGAGCCAAGGCGCATCCGGCTTGTCGAAGGCGACGTGCAGGGTGTTGGTCGCGAAATCTTTCTTCACGACGACGAAGTATTCGTTATCGGTGTTGGAGGGCAGGCCGATGCCCTTGCGCTGACCGATGGTGTAGCGATGCAGGCCGCGGTGCTTGCCAATCTCCTTGCCGGCGGCGTTGACCACCGGGCCGGGTGAATCCGGGATGTGCCGCTCGAGGAAATCCTGCACGGGAATCTGTCCGAGGAAGCAGATGCCTTGGCTGTCCTTGCGTTCGGCGTTCGGCAGTTTCGCATCGGCGGCGAGCTTACGGACTTCCGGCTTCAGCAGTTCGCCAATCGGGAAGATTGCCTTCGCGAGCTGTTCTTGGCGCAGCAGCGCGAGGAAGTAGGACTGGTCTTTGTTCGGGTCGAGGCCTTCGAGCAGGTCGAACGTCCCGTCAGCGTTTTCTCGTCGGCGCGCGTAGTGGCCCGTCGCGATGACATCATAACCGTCCTTGATCGCCTTGCGCAGGAAGACACCGAACTTCATCTCGCGGTTGCAGATGATGTCGGGGTTCGGGGTCAGGCCCTGGCGGTAGCCGTCGACGAGGTATTGAACGACCGTGTCGCGGTAGTCCTGGACGAGGTCGATGATCCGGAAGGGCAGGCCGAGGTGGTCGGCGACGGCCTGGGCGTTACGGACGTCGTCCTCCCAAGGGCATTCGCCGGGGAAGGGTAGGCCCTCCTCGTTCATCCAGGTCCGGAAGTAGGCGGCATGCACCTCATGCCCTTGCTGCTTGAGCAGAAGGGCCGCCACGGCGCTATCAACGCCGCCGGAGAGGGCTACCAGGACCTTGGACATCGGAGGGCAAGGTAGGGCCGGGAAGGGCGGGGATACAGATTATTTAGAAGGGGTAGGGGTAGGGGCAGGGGTAGGGATGGTTAGGACAAACTTACTGAAGCCCTTGGTCGCCTGCATTTCCTGCCCCAACCCCTACCCCTATCCCTTTGTGGTCTCATATCGCTTTGCTCTCCCGCCTTGGGCATGTTTTCCTCGTTCCATGCGTCTCGGCATCCTCTTTCTTTTCCTCGGCCTCATTCCGCTGGCGGCCCAGAACGCCCAGATCGCCGGCATGCAGCAGGATCTCGCCGAGCTCCGTAACGAGGTCGAAAAGCTGAAGCTCGAGAACGCCGACCTGCGCACCGCGCTCAATCGCCAGAAAGCTGGACAGTCTCCGGCCGCTTCGCAGGGCGAAGCATTGTCCAAGGCCCGCGCCGAAACTTTGGTTGAAGTGGATCGCCGTCTCAAGCAGCAGACCGACGAAGTGAACGCGGCCCTCGCCGAGCTTACCCGCCAGGTGAACGCCGCCCTCGGCAAGTCCGGTCCTGCACCGGCCACGAAGGCAGGTAAGTCGGCCAAGCCTGCCGCCGCTCAGACCGAGACTCCGGCCACGACCGAAGCGGGCGCGCCTTCCGACGTCCCCCAGACCGGCATCAAATATCACGTTAAATCCGGCGATACGGTCACGAAGATCGCCCTGCGTAACGGCTCCAAGGCCGAATGGATCCTGAAAGCGAATAACCTTTCCTCGCCTGCCGCCCTGAAAGCGGATGTCGATATCTTCGTCCCGCAGCCCGAAGCCGCCGGACGCTAACCCGTCTTTCAAAAGCCCCATGGCCACTCCTCCCAAGAAATCCCTCGGTCGCGGTCTCGGTTCCCTCATCGGTGGTGGCGTGACCAAGCCCGTCGCTCCCGCCGCTCAGGCTGCCCCTGTCGCCGCCACCGCGGTCGCCCCGGGACTGTTGCTGCAGGAACTGCCGCTGACTGCAATCGTCCCTAATCCCCGCCAGCCGCGCCGCGACTTCGACGACGCCCAGGTGAAGGAACTCGCCGACTCCATCCGCTCCGAAGGCCTCATGCAGCCGATCGTCGTCCGCAAGGTGAAGGACGGCTACGAACTCATCGCCGGCGAACGCCGTTTCCGCGCTTTCAAGCTGATCGGTCAGAAGACCATCACTGCGCGTATCCTTGAGGCCAGCGACGCTTCCAGCGCCGTGCTCGCGCTCATCGAGAACCTGCAGCGCGCCGACCTTAACGCCATCGACGAAGCCCTGGGCTTCGCCTCGCTCATGCGCGACTTCAGCCTAACTCAGGACGCTGTCGCGGAACGCCTCGGCAAGCCGCGTGCGACGATCGCAAACAGTGTGCGTCTCCTTGGTCTCGACAACGAGCTCCAGGGTTACGTGCGTAAGGGTCAGCTTTCCGCCGGCCACGCCAAGGCCTTGCTCGGTATCGAGAGCGTCGCCCATCGCGTGCAGGTCGCCCGTCTCGTGATCGAGAAGGGTCTTTCCGTCCGTGCCACCGAAGCCGAGGTCAAGAAGCTCGCTTCGACCAAGAAGACCGATCGCAAGCAGACCGTCCAAACGGTCGTCGCCGACGTCCAAAAGCGCCTCGCGTCCCACTTCGCCTCGCCCGTGTCTGTCGTCCGCAAAGGAACGAAGGGCAGCATCTCGATTCCTTTCAGCAGCGACGACGAACTCGCCCGCCTGCTGGAGAAGATCGGGATCAAGCTCTGATAAGAACAAGGTGAGGGCGGTTGGCGGTTAGCGGTTGGCGGATAGGTAAATGCCAAGAAACAGAAAGCCCGGGTCAGGTGACTCCGGGCTTTGTTTTGGCTGTGCTCTGGTTTTCCCAACCGCTAACCGCCAACCGCTATCACCTCGGCGGCCTCCGGCCGCTCAGTGCTTAAAGTGGCGCATGCCGGTGAAGACCATCGCCATGCCGCGTGCGTCGGCGGCGGCGATGACGTCGGCATCCTTCACGGAGCCTCCCGGCTGGATGGCGCAGGTCGCGCCGGCGTCGGCGGCGGCGAGGAGGCCGTCCGGGAAGGGGAAGAAGGCGTCGGACGCGATGGCCGAGCCGGTGAGCGAGAGCTTGGCTTCGCCGGCCTTCCAGACCGCGATACGGGAGGAGTCGATACGAGACATCTGGCCGGCACCGACGCTGAGCGTGCGTTCCTTGCCGGCGTAGACGATGGCGTTGGACTTCACATGGCGGACGACGCGCCAGCCGAAGAGCAGGGCGGTCATCTCGTCGGCGGTAGGCTGACGCTTCGTCACGACCTTGAAGTCGCGCGGGTTGGCGGGCTTCTGGTCGCGGTCCTGGACGAGCACGCCACCGATGACGGCGCGGACTTCGCGGAGGGTGTCGGCGCGCAGGCCGACCTTGGCGCGCATGAGGCGGAGGTTCTTCTTCTTGCCGAAGATCGCGAGGGCGTCGGCGTCGAATTCCGGAGCGATGATGACTTCGGAGAAGATCTCGGCGATGGCTTCGGCGAGGCCCTTGTCGACCGTGCGGTTGGCGACGATGATGCCGCCGAACGGGGCCTGCTTGTCGGTCTCGAAGGCCTTGTGCCAGGCTTCGAGGAGGGTGTCGGCCGAAGCCACGCCGCACGGGTTGGTGTGCTTCAGGATGCAGATCGTCGGGCGCTCGAACTCGCCGATGAGGTAGGTCGCGGCGGTGATATCGAGGATGTTGTTATAGCTGAGTTCCTTGCCCTGCAGCTGTTCGAAGGCCTCGTGGAATGAACCGTAGAGCGCGGCCTGTTGGTGGGGGTTTTCGCCGTAGCGGAGGCGCTGGGCGATGGGCAGGGTCGAGGTGAAGCGGGAGGGCAGGCCGAGGACGTTGCCGAGGCCGGGTTGGGCCTGGGACTCGAGGTAGTTGGCGATCGCGGCGTCGTAGGCGGAGGTGCGCTGGAAAACCTTGAGCGCGAGTTCGCGGCGGAGTTCGCCGAGGGTCTCCGGGGCCTTCATCGCGGCGAGCACGCGCTCGTAGTCGGCGGGATCGGTGACGACGGAGACAGAGGCGTGGTTCTTGGCCGCGCTGCGCAGCATGGAAGGGCCGCCGATATCGATGTTCTCGATGGCGTCCTCAAAGGAGCAGTTGGGCTTGGCGACGGTGGCCTCGAACGGGTAGAGGTTCACGACGACGAGGTCGATGAGGTCGATGCCGTGCTTCTTGGCTTCGTCGAGGTGCTCCTGCGAATCGCGACGGCAGAGGAGGCCGCCGTGGACCTTCGGGTGCAGGGTCTTCACGCGGCCTTCCATGATCTCGGGGAAGCCCGTGTGTTCGCTGACATCGGTCACCGGCAGGCCGGCATCGCGCAGCATCTTCGAGGTGCCGCCGGTGGAGAGGAGCTTATAGCCGTGTTCCTTGACGAGGGCCTGGGCGAAGGGCAGGAGGCCGGTCTTGTCGCTGACGGAGAGTAGGGCGATGGGCATGGTGAAAGAAAGGGAAGGGGTAGGGGGAGGGGGTGGGGTGGTCAAGGAAGCAGGAGGTGCTGACAGCGGTTAGCGGTTGGCGGTTAGCGGATAGGGTGGGGTATAGGGGAGGGCATTCTGAGCCCTGGTTTCTCTGGTTCTTCTGCTTTTTGCGTTTCCCAACCGCTAACCGCTAACCGCCAACCGCTTGGGCGTTCCGCCT
Source organism: Verrucomicrobiota bacterium (assembly GCA_026397955.1). GTDB lineage: Bacteria > Verrucomicrobiota > Verrucomicrobiia > Opitutales > UBA953 > UBA953. The sequence goes on from JAPLTV010000058.1 coordinate 28,842, forward strand.
CTCCATCATTGACCCTTCCGCCCTTTTTCCCTCCCTCCTACCAATGTCCACTGCTCTCCTGTTCTCCGGTCAAGGCGCCCAAGTCGTCGGTATGGGCAAGTCCCTGTACGAAGGTTCGGCCTCCGCCAAGGACCTCTACGACCGCGCCGCCAAGGTGCTGCCGTTCGACCTCCGTCAGGCCTGCTTCGAAGGCCCGGCCGAGCTCCTGACCGAGACCCGTGTCTGCCAGCCCGCCCTCTATGTCCAGGGCTACGCTATCGCCCAAATCCTCAAGGAGCGCGGCAAGCTCAACGACCTCAAGGCCTGCCTGGGTCTGTCCCTCGGCGAACTGACCGCCTACGCTTTCGCCGGCGTCTGGGATTTTGAGACCGGCCTCAAGGTCGTCGCCGAGCGCGGCCGTCTGATGCAGCTCGCCTGCGATCAGACCAAGGGCGGCATGGCCGCGGTCATCGGCGGAACCCGCGACGAAATCTTCAAGCTCTGCGCCGCGTTCGATATCGACGCCGCGAACTTCAACTGCCCCGGACAGGTTGTGATCTCCGGTGATGCCGAAAAGGTCGCCCAGGCCGTCGCCCGCGCCAAAGAGTTCGGCGCCTTCAAACTCGTGAAGCCCCTCGTCGTCGCGGGCGCCTACCACAGCCGTCTGATGGAGCCGGCCCGCCAGGCTTTCGAAGCCTTCCTGCAGGGCATCGAGTTCAAGCGCCCCCAGGTCACCGTCTACTCGAACACCACCGGCGGCACGCTCGCCGAGCCCGCCGATCTGCGCGCCGCGCTGGTCAAGCAGGTGGTCTCCTCCGTACTCTGGGAAGACGATTGCAAGGCCGCGGCCGACACCGGCATCGCCCAGTTCTACGAATGCGGACCTGGCGGCGTCCTGGCCGGGATGATGAAGCGCTCCGCGCCCGCGGCCCCGGTGGCGTCGTTGCACGAGTTCGCCGATATTCCCGCCTAAAACCCCTTCGGGCGGGGGCTAACGCTGGACAAGCGCCCCGTCCGCAGTCCTATTAAGCCCTTTCCCTCTTTACCGTGTCCTTAGACCACATCCGCAACTTCTGCATCATCGCGCACGTCGACCACGGCAAGACGACCCTTTCCGACCGCCTGCTCGAGCACACGAAGACGATCGAGAAGCGCCAGATGAAGGAACAGCTCCTCGACGCGATGGACCTCGAGCGGGAGAAGGGCATCACGATCAAGTGCCACCCGGTGACGATGAACTTCACCGCGCCGGACGGTAAGCAGTACATCCTCAATCTTATCGATACCCCAGGGCACGTCGACTTTGCCTACGAAGTCTCGCGCTCCCTCGCCGCCTGCGAAGGCGCGGTGCTCCTGATCGACGCGTCCCAAGGTGTGGAAGCCCAGACGGTCGCCAACGCCACCCTCGCGATGAACCAGGGGCTCGAGATCGTCCCGGTCATCAACAAGGTCGACCTCCCGAGCGCCCGCCCTGAAGAAGCCCGCCGCCAGGTCGAGGACATCCTTACTATTCCTGCGCAGGACGCCGTCCTCGCCTCGGGCAAGTCCGGCATCGGCATCGACGAAATTTTCGCCGCGATCATCAAGCGCGTCCCGCCGCCGCGCTGGTCCGAATACCCGCAGCACCGCGCGCTGGTCTTCGACTCCCTCTTCGATTCCTACAAGGGCGTGATCAGTTACGTCCGCGTTTTCTCGGGCACCTTCAAGGCTGGCCAGACCATCGAGATGATGCACAACGGCGTCCGCTCCGTCATTAAGGAAGTCGGCATCTTCTCCCCGAAGATGAAGCCTCAGGATGAACTCGGTCCGGGTTGCGTCGGTTACCTCGTCATCAATATCCGCGAAGTCGCGGACGTGAAGGTCGGCGATACAATCACCCTCGCCAACGACCCCGCCAAGGAGCCCGTCCCGGGCTTCAAGGAAGTCAGCCCGATGGTGTTCAGCGGCATCTACCCGCTCGACACGGCCGACTACGAGAAGCTCAAGACCTCGCTCGCCAAACTCGCGATCAACGACTCTTCGCTGACCTATACCGCCGAGAGTTCGAGTGCACTGGGCTTCGGCTTCCGCTGCGGCTTCCTCGGCCTGCTGCATATGGAAATCGTCCAGGAGCGCCTGAGACGTGAGTACGACCTCGACATTCTTTCGACCTACCCGTCGGTCGTTTATAAGGTCTATACCACCGATGGCGTGGAGCACATTCTCGACAACCCGGTCGTCATGCCGGACCCGTCCGCCATCGAGCACATCGAGGAGCCGACCATCCGCGCTCATATTCATATCCCAGGTACCTCGATCGGCGACATGCTCACGCTTGTCCAAGAGAAGCGCGGCGTCTGCGAACGCACCGAGACCATCGACGGCGACCGTGTCGTCCTCGTCTGCCTCCTGCCACTCAACGAAATCCTTGTCGACTTCAACGACCGCATGAAGTCCATCACCCGCGGTTACGGCTCGATGGACTACGAACTCGGCGAATACGTCACCTCGGACCTCGTAAAAATGGACATTCGCGTCAACGAGGAGCCGGTCGACGCCTTCTCATCGATCGTGCACGCCTCCAAGGCCGAAGGCCGCGGACGTAATCTCTGCGAGCGGCTCAAGGAGCTCCTCCCGCGCCAGCTCTTCAAGATCGCCATTCAGGCGGCCGTCGGCTCCAAGGTCATCGCCCGTGAGACCATCGGCTCCGTCGGCAAGGACGTCACCGCGAAGTGCTACGGCGGCGATATTTCCCGTAAGCGTAAGCTCCTCGACAAGCAGAAGGAGGGAAAGAAGCGCATGAAGCAGATCGGCAAGGTGGATATCCCGCAGGAAGCCTTCATCAAGATCCTCAAGAACGAAGGCTAAGCCCGAATTCGGGCTTTCCCTCGGTGGGCCGTACGTTAGTTTGTCGGGGTCCTCCCCATGTCCTTCTATTACCGACGCAAGCTCCGCAAGATTGGCAAGGCCTTGCTCGAGTCGTCGGAGAAGATCGAACTCTATCGCGGCGACGTCCTGACGAAGGACGCCCTCAATGAACAGATCGAGCTAGCCGACAAGGTCCGCGCCGCGTCCAAGGACCGCACGATGGAGCTCACGCAGGTCGAGGTGCTCCTCAATCAGCTCCACGAGGTGCTCGTCCGCAATGGCGGCAAGATCTACCCGCTCAACACCGGCACCGACTACACCGAGATGGTGGTCATGGCGGCCATCGTGGCCGGCTCGATCCGCAGCTTCTTCCTGCAGCCGTTCAAAATCCCGACGAACTCCATGTGGCCCACCTACAACGGCATGACCGCCGAGGTGCGTTCGGCCGATGAGCCCGTCCCGAGCCTGCCGGTCCGCCTGCTCGAGAAAATCCAGTGGACATGGACTTACGTCATTCCCGCGGAAGCCACCGGCGAGATCGGCATCCCGATTTCCATGCAGCGCTACGGGAACAATCAGGTCGAATACGGCCTGCGTTCCCGCCAGCGGACGCTCGACGACGGACTTTTCGGCACGGGCATCTGGAAGGGAGCCGCCGACAAGCATGAGATCCAGGTCGGCAGCTCGTTGCAGTCCGTGATGATGCCGGCCGATTTTGGTTTCGAGTCCGTGTTGCTGAAGACTTTCTTCCCTGAAGAGGCCAAGCTGAAGCTGCCTCGCCAGGATGCCGATCGCTGGCGCGTGGTCTTCGCCAAGGCGGCTCGCGACGGTCGCATCAAGAATGGTCCGTTCGGCCCGGTGCTCATGACCGGCAAACAGGCGACCGCCGGGCAGAATCTGCTCAACTTCGATATTCTCACGGGCGACATGCTCTTCGTGGATCGCATGTCCTACAACTTCGTCGATCCCTCCCGCGGCGACACGTTCGTCTTCCGCACGAACAATATCCCCGGCCTTAACGACCAATACGGCCAGCCTTCGCAGAACTATTACGTCAAGCGTCTCGCCGGCGTCCCGGGACAGAAGCTCCGCGTGGGCGAGCAGGGCGAACTTTTCGTCGACGGCAAGGTCGTGACCTCGCCCGAGCCGATGGTGCTCAACAGCCAGCGCGCGATGGACAAGGGCTACTTCGGTTACCTACCAGAGGCCGGTGGCGATCGCTACGCGATCCCGTTGCAGCAGGAATACACCGTGACGCCCGGACATTACTTCGCGATGGGCGACAACTCCGCCAACAGCTACGACTCGCGCGGCTGGGGCGAGGTGCCTGCCCAGGACGTCGTCGGCAAGCCGCTCTTCATCCTTCATCCCTTCACGTCCCACTGGGGTCCGGCGAAGTAGTTTAGGGGTAGGGGCAGGGGTTGGGGTTGGGGTAGGGACGTGATTGCCATCACGTCCGATTGCCATCACGTCCGTGGGCGGACGGACATCATAGGGTCTTTGACCTTACCCGGCTCATGCCACGTCGCTCTGCGAACGGCGGCCATGGCAATGGCCGCCCTACCTTAGGGAACCCATGCCTTGCCTATCCCTACCCCTATCCCTACCCCTACCCCTGCTTCGCAACGATGTCCTGGACCCTCTATCGCCACTACAAAGGTAACCACTACCTCCGCCTCGGGGTCGCCGCCCATTCCGAGGACCTGTCGCCGCAGGTGGTCTACCGTTGTCTGTATGATAATCCCGAAGCACGCACGTGGGTCCGACCGCAACCGATGTTCGAAGGCGTGATCGAGGACGGCCGCCAGCGCTTCACTCCCTTGGGTCGTCTCCGTCTCGTGCAGCCGGAAGACATGCGGACCGTTCTGGCCTTCGGCTACGACGCGTGGAAGCACGATAAGACTTTCGATCAATACTGTGCCGACAAGCACAGCGACCCGAACCACCTGCGTGGCACGCGTTACCTGCTTGAGGACGCCGCGGGAAGGCCCGTGTCCGCACTGAATGTCCTGCGTTTCCGCGAAAGCCTCATCGGGTTCGCTTCCGTCGCGACCTCCCCGGAGTATCGTGGTAAGGGTTACGGTTCGCTACTGCTGCGCGCCGTCATGGAGCTGCATCGCTTCGCCCAGCCGGACCTTCGATTCGTGCTCTTCTCCGAGATCAAACCGGCGATCTACGAGCGCCTCGGCTTCTTCGTCCTACCGCCCGAGCACCAGCACTTCCTGCCGACTCCGGCCATGGCCACCGGCGACACGCCCCTGTCCGCGACCGAAGGCGAATTCCTGAAGACCTATTTCTAGGCCTGGGGCTTACTTCTTCGCCGCGGTAGCCAAGGCGACCTTCGCTAGCCACTCGGCGACCTTGGGGTGTTCGGTTTCGGCGAACGCGTGACCGACGCCGGTCATCTCGCTACCGAGGACCGTCGCGCCCTTAGTTTTGAGGGCCTTGGGGAGCAGGCTGGTGGCGGCCTTATTCGAGCCTTTTTCTCCACCCCAGCAGGCGTAGGCAAACTTACCCTTGAGGTCGGGCAGGCTGCCTTTCGAGGTATAGGTGCTGCCGCCGCCATCAGCGAAGACGAAGATACCGAAGTAGTCGGTGAGCTTCGGGCCGCTGCTCAGGCGGAGCATGCCATCGATGGAGTGAGCTCCGTTGCTGAAGCCGGCGATGATTGAGTGCGCCTTGTCGATGTTGGGGATGACCTTCGCAATCTCATCCAGCATGAAGCGTTGGTAGGTCCAGATCTTGGCGAAATCTCCGACCATGTTCGCCTGGACAGGGTTATTCGCTCCCTTGGGGTAGGGAAGACCGACGAGGATGAAATCGCCCGCGGGCAGGAATGAGCCGCTCGGGTTGTTGCCGCCTTCTCCTCCGCCGAGCCAAGCCACCAGCGGGTATTTCTTCGCCGCGTCGTAATTCGCTGGGAGGGTGAGATTGCAGGCCGCCATCGCGCCGTGACGATCCACGGTCAGTTCTGGGAAATCGAAGCGCAGCGTGGCTCCCGGCGCGACCTTCGCCTTGAGTTCCGTCCGCGGGATGGCCTTTTCAACTGGCGCCACGGCCTTCTCTTCGGTCTTCGCAGCCGTCTTCTCGTCGCCCTTAGCCGAGGTTTTCTTAGAGGCAGGCTTATCGGCCGCAATGAGTGCACCGCTGATCGCGAGCAGAAGAAACAGTCGGGCGAGGTTCATCAAGATCGGCGGGGATTTTATGGACAGTATTCTCCGGCATCCATGGTCTGGCAACGTAGATGCAGGCCCATGGCTTTCCTCTTGTTTTCCGCATCTTAAGTATGGGGTCAGACCGCTTCTGACTGATATCGCTCAGAAGCGGCCTGACCCCATACAAATTCTCGGCTGAATTAGCGGAAGGACTTCTGGCGCCAGGCAGCGTCGGCTTCCCGGTCGGTGCGGAATTCGATGACGCGGACGCCCTTGCCACGGATCTCGAGGAGGCGACGTAGGTCGTTCCAGTCGTCGGCGAGATCATGGCGTACCTTGTGGGCGGCACAGAGCTTGCCGAGGTCGGCCGCCTGCGGCGTACCCCAGAGCTGTTCAAAGCGCGCGCTCTTCGCCACGGCGAGGTGGTTGAAGATGCCGCCGCCCTGGTTGTTGATCACGAGTACGGTGAGGTCGCCACGGTGACCGTAGGCGGAGAGCAGCGCGTTGCTGTCGTGGAGGAAAGTCAGGTCACCGCAGAGGAGCACGGTTCGCTTGCCGTCGAGCGACGCGCCCAGCGCGGTCGAGACGGTGCCATCGATGCCGTTGGCGCCGCGGTTGGTCAGGATCTCAGGGCCAGGGCCAGGCGGGTGGTAGAACCATTCGATGTCGCGGATCGGCATGCTGCTGCCAACGAAGAGGCGGTCGTCTGGGCCGAGGGCTTCGTCGAGCAGCGACACGACGCGGCCTTCGAAAGGCCAATCGACGTTCACGATGCGCATGAGTTTCTTGGCCGCGGCTTTCTGGGCGGTCTGCCAAGCTTTGCCGTAAGCGGAGGCTTTCGACGAAACCTTATCGCCCGAAGGCACGAGCTGTCCGTCGAGTCGGCTCCAGCGCGAATGCGTCGGGTCGGTGTTCTCGCCGGCGCGGCCAATCTGGATCGCGTTAATGTCGCCGTCTTTGATCCAAGCGCGCAGGACTTTGCTGGTTGGGAGCGGGCCGACGAAGATCGCGGCTTGCGAGCGCAGGGTGCGAGCGGCTTTGGCGTCGCGCAGGATGAGGTCGTAGCCCGAGATCAGTGAAGCATCGCCGGCGAGGTCGCCGCGCAGCGTGCCCGCGCCATCGGCGAGGATTGGCCAGCCAGTCAGATGGGAAAGCTCGCGCAAGGCTGAGGCGCTTTCGTCGCGATCTTCAAAGGCATGCGGCCCGACCACGATGACGCCGCGATCGGTCTTCGCGAGCAGGCTGGCGACCGTGGCGGGCGTGAGAGTCGGGCGGACGATGCCGCACGGAGGCACGGACGTGAAGGTCTCGAGGTTGAGGCCGGCGGGCGCCTTGAAGCCCTTTTCGGCATCCGAAGGGGCGAGAGGGTCGCGGAAGGGGAGATTGAGGTGCACCGGGCCAGCCAGAGGGCCTTGGGAGCGCTGCCAGGCGTCGACCAGCAGCTGGCGCCAGTGGCGGAGGAGGGAGAGGTCGTTGCCGGGCACGGCCGCCTCGGTAGCCCAGACCGGGTATGAGCCGTAGATTCCGTTCTGGGTGATTGTCTGGCCGGAGTGGCATTCGCGCAGTTCGGGCGGACGATCGGCGGTCAGGATGAGCAGGGGCGTGGCTGCGAGACGTGCCTCGACGATGGCGGGCAGGTAGTTCGCGGCGGCGGTGCCGGAGGTGCAGAGCAGGGCGGCGGGGCGACCCGTGGCCTTGGCGAGGCCGAGGGCAATGAAGCCGGCCGAACGTTCGTCGAGCGCGACCGTCACATGGAGGCCGGCGCTTTCGGCGAAGGCATGGGCCAGTGGCGTCGAGCGCGAGCCGGGCGAGATCACCACGTGGGTCAGGCCGAGGCGGCGGAGCGTGCGCACGCCGACGTCAGCCCAGAGGGCGTTCGTGTTCAGGTGCTTCGTCGCGCGAGCCATAGGCACAGGCAATCCGTCAAGGGCGGGACTGTCCAGCGTGGGCTTGGTTTTGGGTTTAAGCCCGGCTTATTAACCCTATCTTATCCCTTCAAATGGAGGTCTTCCTGTATCTGCTGCCCCTGGTCGGGTCCTTGGTCTTTCCGGTCGTCCTGATCCACGCGATCTTCTGGGGCATGACCTTCACCGTCGACGAAGCCTACATGCGGGTGCGTATCTACGGCTTCACCGTGCGCAAGGTCGCCGTGAGCGATATCGAATACGCCGCGCAGGATTGGGTCTTCTGGAACGAGCATTGGACTAATTCCATAAGTCCCAAGCGATTGGTACTGTTACGTCGTCGGACGGGCATGGTCAGGAATTTTCTCATTAGTCCACCTTCGCCGCAGGAGTTTTTGAAAGAGCTGGCGGCTAAGGGTGTGACGTTGCGCTGAACCTTAGGTAGGGCTGACCACCCTTGGTCAGCCGTGGTTGAGTCAGGCCGCGGTTGAGCGAGGGCGCTCAACTCTACCCAAGGTAAAGAGACTTTTCGGGTCCCGGGTCCCGATCCCGAACCTGCTCACCCGTACCCGGCTCTCGATTACCGAGACCCGAGACCTGAAAACGTGTACCCCAGCCAATCAACCGGTCTCCGGTTCCCCTTTGCTGTTTGTCCTTACCGCTTACCGCCAACCGTTAGCCGGTTATCTCTGAAAATAAAAAACCCCGGTCGCCCGGGGTTTTATTTAAGATTCTAAGCGACGCTTATTTGCCGTGCGCTTCCTTGAGGTGCTTGGCGAGCGGATCGTAGCCGAAGTCTTTCTTGAGGTCGCGCCAGGTGGCGTGCACGTGGTTGGCGCCGTTCTGGGTGTTGTCTAATTCGAAAATGAACTCGGGTCCGACGATGCTGTAGTAGTGTCCTTGACCGACTTCGAGGCCGCCGGACCAGGCGAAGAAGATCTGATTTTCATCCACTTGACTGATGGCCGCCATTTCTTGGAGGGAGAAGTCGCTGCGCGCGCGGCCGACGTATTCGCGAATGATACCGCCGAGGATTTTCTTCTGGTCAGAAGTCAGGGCCGAAACCGCGATGCCTTTGTGCTTAATGATACCATCGGCTTTAGGTTTGTTGCTCGTAATCACGTCCTTGGGGACGTCGCCGGCGAGGAAGCCACTTTTACGTTGTTCATCCGTAAGGCTTTTGGCCAAGGCGCGTCCGAGGTTGTCTTCTTGGTCGAGAATTTCGAAGCCGACGAGTCCAGGATTATTATCTCCGACGTGAAGGGTGTCGGCCTTGATTTGACCAGGGTTCGTACCCATGAAAGAAGGGGTCGCACCGACGAGTTCGCCGTCCACGACGGTGAAGTTTTGCGAAAGGTGATGGCCTTCCCAGCGCCATCCCCAAGTACCGTTGGCATCAGGCTTGCCGAAGACGGAGACGAAATAGTTTTCGGCGTCACGCTTATTGGCGCCTTTGCCTTCTTCGATAATCGAGAGGAGGTGTTCGCTGGCCATGATCGATTCGGCCTTCATGTGTCCGCGTTGGCTGAGGGTGACGGAAAGCAGGGCTTGCGCGAAATGGCGTTGGCCGGGATTCATTTCCTTGAGCGGCAGACCCTTGCGCACGGCAG
>JAPLTV010000117.1 GCA_026397955.1 Verrucomicrobiota bacterium
CTTGACGTCCATGGGCTGGAAGCGTCCGGGGAGCCGCCAGAAGGAGATTGCTCGGATGCCGCCCATGTAGGGGGAACCCTTGGCCGACCGCATGCCGGCATTAAAGACCTTCACTCCCGCCGTGCCGCCATTGTCGTTCATCAAGACGATCAAGGTGTCTTTGGCGATACCCATGGCCTCGACCTTCGCCAGTAGCTTGCCGACGTTCTGGTCGATGTTATGGATCATGCCGAAGAAGTTCTCGGTATCTTTACCCAAATCTTTGCCTTCGTAGAGAGCGGCGTCTTCCGGCTTAGCGTGATAAGGACCGTGCGGCGCATTGGTCGCGATATAAGCGTAGAACGGACGCTTGGCCGCGGACTCGCCCTCGATCCATTGCGTCGCCTGCTTGAAGAATTCATCGGTGCAGTAACCCTCGGTCTTCACGAACTTGCCGTTATGCAGCAGGGTCGGTCCATAATAGGAATTCTTGGGCACATCGCCACAGCTGCCGGGATAGCTCTGGCCGATGCCACCGGCGCCATGGATATAGACTTCATCGAAGCCGCGCTTGTTCGGCTGATACTCGGCTTCGTCACCGAGGTGCCACTTGCCGAAGATACCGGTGCGATACCCGGCTTTCTGCAGCTGCTGGGCGAGCGTCACCGAGCCGAGCGCCATGCGTTCGCGTTCAAGGATGGTATGGGTGATGCCGTTCTTGAATTCGTGGCGGCCCGTCAGCAAGGCGCTCCGCGTCGGCGAACAAGTCGGCGAGACCTGGAAGTCGGTAAAACGTACGCTTTCTGAACGAAGCTTGTCGATGTTTGGCGTCTTCAGGATCGGATTACCATGCGCGCTGAGATCGCCGTAACCCTGGTCGTCCGTGAGGATAAAAATGACGTTGGGACGCTCCGCGGCGACTACGGCCAGCGAGAAGACGACCAACAGGATGCGTAACAGGGGCGTGAGCATAATGAAATTCCTAACTAATATCCGAAGGCTTGCCAGAAGATCTTGGCGGACTCGACAAGGTCGTCGTAACCCATCATTAACGTTTCAGGATGACCCCTCGCCTCCTCGCCCTCTGCCTGCTTACGGCCGCCTCGCTGTCCGCTCAGGTCGAGCCCACCGGTGCCGAGCTCTATCGCCAATATTGCGCCGCCTGCCACGGACAAGAAGGCCTCGGCATCCCGCAGGCCTTCCCCCCGCTAGCCGCCTCCGACTTCATCGCCAATCAACGCGAACGGGCCCTCCGCGCCCCGCTGGAAGGCCTCAAGGACAGAATCGAAGTCAATGGCCAGGCCTATCAAGGCTGGATGGCTCCGGTGACCCTGCGCGACGAGGACCTGACCAAGGTCTTCAATTATGTCTTCAGCAGCTGGGGCAACGCCTACGCGCCGACCTCCGCCGCCGAGATTGCCGCGATCCGGGCCCAGACGACCTACCCGACCTACGAGAAGCTCCTCGCCGCGATGTCGCCCGACGTCCTGCCGCCCGCACCCCCAGGATGGAAATTCTCCGTTGCTGCTAGCCTTGATTTTCAACCGACCCGTCTGACGGCCCACCCCGACGGCCAGCACGTCCTCATCCTGGCTACGAAGGGAGATATCTGGTCCTGGAACATCGCCACCCACGAAGTGGCAATCCTGTGGTCCGGTAAAGAGCTGCAGGACTTCAAGCTCGGCGACCCGACCTGCCTCGGCCTCGGCACGGATGACAAAGGCCGCCTCTACTTTATCAGCAACCAGTGCAACAAGTCGAAGATGCCAGTCGTGAACGAGGTGACAATCTTCCGGACTGAGCCTTGGGCTGGCCCAAGTTCGTGGACCAAGCCGAAGCCATGGCTGGTCACGGCCTATAACTTCGGCGTCGGTCCGTATAACCATGGCGTAAACCACATCGCCCAAGGACCGGATGGATTACTCTACGTCAGCAGCGGCTCGCGCACCGATGGCGGCGAGACGGGGCAATCTCCCAATTACGATAAGTCCGGCGAGAACCCGCTCACCGCGAAACTCTGGCGCCTCGACCCCCGCACCGAGAACCCCGACATCGAGATCTTCGCCCACGGCCTGCGTAACACCTACCACTTCACCTGGGACCATGCGGGACGCCTCTTAGGCGTCGAGAACGGCACGGACGCCGACACGCCCGAAGAACTCAACCTCATCGAACACGGCAAGCACTACGGCTTCCCCTATGAGTTCGGCGACTGGACGAAGAAACCCTACCCTTACACGCCTGATGCCCCCAAGGGCCTTCAGTTCACCCGTCCCTTCAAGAACGTCGGCCCTGACGCCAACGATCGCGGTGGCTCGGCGACCTTCACTCCGCACTCCTCTCCTTCCACGATCCTCGAACTCGGCCCAGACTGGCCCGCCCCTCTGGGCAACAGTTTCCTGATCACCCGTTTTGGCAATTACCTCAAGGGACAGAGCGGATTTGACCTCGTCCAGGCCCGGCTCGACTTTGCCAAGAAGGAAGCCGTGGTGACCACGATCGCCGCTCCGCTGGCCCGCCCGATCTCGATGATCACCCTGCCCGGCCACCGCCTGCTGATCGCGGAATACTGTCGCGGCAATTCTCTCGCCGCCGGCACAAGCACGCCGGGACGACTGATCATCCTCGAGCCGAAGTAAGCTCAGGACTTCTTGGTCAGCTTAAACGAGCGGTAACTCATCTCGCCGCTGATGGCGTCGCGATGGAGTCGTGAACCCTTCACCCCGGCGAAGTCCAAGGCGAGGCCGTGCAGGAAACGCGGCAAGGCAGCCTTCACCATGGCGACATAACGAGGCGTGTTCAGCTCCATCCCTCGGATGACCTCGGGATTGATTAGGCGCATCTCATCCAGCCGGAGCTTCGGATGCTTCGCTAAGGCTGACATCCATTCGTCGATGCCATTCTGATAACGGAGATCAGCATGGCAGAATCTGCCACCGGCCTTCAGCACGCGAGCCACCTCGTCGACGAAGCCGGTAAAGTCGGGATAGCAATGCGAGGCCTCGACGTTAATGACGACGTCGAAGCTGGCCTCAGGGAAAGGCAGCTTCTGCGCGTCCCCGACCTGAAAGCGAAGGCCGGTAGCCTGATGGCGCGACTGGCAATGCCGGATAGCCTCGGGATTGAGATCCAAGCCGATATATTCGGCCGGCTGATAGGTGCGCGCGAAATACGACGCGCCGCCGCCATGACCGCAACTCACCTCAAGGACCCGCAAACCACGCAAGGTGACACCGCCGCGCACATGCTCGTAGAGCTGGATATTTGGGCGATTAGGCTCATCTAAAGCCGACAGAGCCAAAGACGCAGCCTCCTCTTCCTGAAAAGCGTAGTTGAGAAAATCGATGCCCTGCGCCCGCACGCGGCGGGTGAAGAACGGATACCACCAGGCCCAAAGTTTCTGGCGAAGCTTCGGGCGGACGAGGATCTCCTCGATGAGTCCCATCAGGACCAGACTCCCTGTTCGACCAAGGCCTTCGTCGCGGCCGCCGACCAACCGCGGTTCGCGACGGGGTTCGCCGGGCTCGGGTGCGGCACCTTCGCAAACTTGACCAGTAAGCCGTCCAAGGCTTCACGCGCCCGCGTCTCGGCATAACCGCCCACGCCGACGACGGTACTGACGCCCAGCGTCTCGACCATCACGCGTAAGAGCTTATCGCACTCCTTGTTCACGGGCGCCATGACCTCGTTGGGTAATTCCTCGGGGATGACGTTGCGACCCTGCTTGGTGTTCTCGAGAAAGAGCAAAGGGCAGTAGTTGTGGACGAGGTGCTCGGCGAAGAACGCCTCGGCCTTGCCAAAGCGCTCCTGAAATAGACCCCAAAGACGGCGACCGCTCACCTCAGAACGATGGCAGGCAAAACCGGTGACCTTCTTAGCCGGGTGCTCCTTCTCGGGTCGACCGACCAGCATCTCGAGCCCCATCCAGTCACGGACTGCGGCAATCTCGCCGAAAGGCACTCCGGTCTGGGCCATGCCGAACGGCCCGGGGTTCATCCCCAGGAAGAGTACCTTCCGCGGACCGGCGGCCGCAAAGCGACGCAGGTAGGCCTCATGCGAAGCCCATGCGTAGTCTAGCGGCTGGTAGACGAAGTCCGCCGGCGTGGGAAACGAACGGCCGTCCAGGGCCTTCCGTAACGCGATCGTCGCTCGGATGACTGGTTCGGCGGACATGCCGTCAGACAATCGCCCGGCGCCGCCGGGTCGAGCCGTAAGCCGCCCGCCAAGGCGAGATTTCCCCTTGCGCTTCCCCCCGCACGATAAAAAGTCCACCTCCCTACCGACGTGAGCAAACCGCAGCCCTGGACTACCAAAGACGCCGAAGAATATTACGGCTTCAAACGATGGGGAGGTAACAACTTCTCCGTGGACCCTCAGGGCCACCTCTGCGTGCACCCGAAAGGCGACCACCGGAAGATCCGCATCACGGATATCGTCAAGGAAGTCGAAGCCTCCGGCCTGAAGCCCCCGCTCACGATCCGCGTCCAGGACCTGCTCCGCAACCGCGTGACGCAGATCAACGAAGCCTTCCGCAACGCCATCAAGGAAGAGGATTACGACGGTCGCTACCGCGGCGTCTTCCCGATCAAGGTCAATCAGCTCCGCGAAGTGGTCGAAGAAATCCTCGACGCCGGCGAAGAATACGATTTCGGCCTCGAAGCCGGTTCGAAGCCCGAGCTCATCATCGCCCTCGCCCTCCTTGAGAACCGCAAGGCCCTCCTGATCTGCAACGGCTACAAGGACGAGGAATACATCGAGCTCGCCCTAATGGGCCGCCGCCTCGGCAAGCAGACCATCATTGTCGTCGAACAGCTCTCGGAGATCGACGCCATTATCCGCATCGCCCGCCGTATGGGCGTGCAGCCCCACATCGGCCTGCGCGTCAAGCTCACTACCGCCGGCGAAGGCAAGTGGGCCGACAGCACCGGCGAGAATGCCAAGTTCGGCCTGACGGCTTCCGAAATCGTCGAGGTCGCCCAGCGTCTCTCCAAGGCGAAGATGAAGGACTCCCTTCGCCTCGTCCACTTCCATATCGGCTCCCAAGTCCCGAATATCGGCACGATCAAAAAGGCCGTGGTCGAAGCCACGCGCTTCTACTGCGAACTCAAGCGCATGGGCTTCCCGATGGGACTCCTCGACGTCGGTGGCGGCCTGGGTATCGACTACGATGGCAGCCGTTCGGCCTACGAATCTTCCATGAATTACAGCATGGAAGGCTACGCCCGCGACGTCGTCGCCAACGTCAAACAGATCTGCGAAGAGAGCAAGGTGGAGCTCCCCGACATCGTCTCGGAATCCGGCCGCGCCCTCGTCGCCCCCCACTCGATTCTGATTTTCGAAGCCGTCGACCGCATCACCCGAGACGACGGCAAGGTCGACACCTCCAAGGGCAAGACCCACCAGCTCGTCAAGGAGCTCGAAGCCATTCGCAAGAATAAGCGGAAGTTCGACCCCCTCGAACGCTACCACGACGCCAAGGAAAAGCGCGAGGAAGCCCACGCCCGTTTCAGCCTCGGCAATCTCCGCCTCGAAGAACGCGCGGCCGCCGACCGTCTCTTCTGGGACATCTGCCGCCAGATTCGCGACGACCTTAAGGATTCTTCCGACGTCCCGGACGAACTCGCCCGCCTCGACTCGATGCTGGCCGAACAGTACGTCTGCAACTTCTCGGTCTTCCAGTCGCTGCTCGATCACTGGGCCCTCGATCAGCTCTTCCCGATCGCCCCGATCCATCGCCTCAACGAACGCCCAACGGTCCAGGCGACGCTCGTCGACATCACCTGCGACTCCGACGGCAAGGTCGACGACTTCATCGACCTCGAGGACGTCCGTAAGACCCTCGCCCTCCACCCGCTCAAGGAAGGCCAGCCTTACTACGTCGGCGCCTTCATGGTCGGCGCTTACCAGGACATCATGGGCGACCTGCATAACCTCTTCGGTCGCGTCAACGAAGCCCACGTCTTCCTCGAAGATGATGAAGCCGATGGCTTCTACATCGAAGAAAGCATCCCGGGCTACTCCGTCGAACGCATCCTCGGCATGATCCAGTATAACGCCGAAGACCTCTGCCGCATGCTCAAGCGCCAGGTCGATCGCGCGACGAAGGCTGACTCGGTCCGTCCCCGCGAAGGCGTGGCGATGGTCGACCTCTACGAACGCCTCATCCGCGGCCGCACTTACCTGATTCCGCAACGCGAAGAGCTGAAGTCGAAGAAAGCTTCGAAGAAGAAGTAAGCGTGGACACGAGGTAGGGACGCCACGGCGTGGCGTCCGCGCCTCCCCATGCCCCCGTGCCAGCGTGTCCCCTCTTGGCCTTTAGGCCAAGATCAGCTTCAACTTCTTCAGCTCTTCCAGCATGAGCGGTGGCGCCTCACGGAGGTTCTCATAGGATTCGACATGCGCGAGCCAAGCCCAGTGGTCGCCGCAATCCAATCGCTCCATGAATTTCAAGCGTAGCGTCGCAATGGACCCTTTGAGCATGAACAGTCCTTCGCCGACATGCTCGATCTGATCGCCGAGCTGCGTGATCTTGTCCGTCGAGTTGCCGGACTTCTTGCCGAGCAGCTTAATATGGTTGGCCTGATCCTTGGCCATGTAGTTGAGCAGGCCGATCGGATTGATCTCCAGATTAGCCAAGGTCTTGGTATCCTTGTACACACCGATGATGAAGCGCTTCGGCTTCATCGAGATCGGGGTGACGTAACTACAAATATTAAGGTTACCCTTGCCGTTCGCCGTGGTGGCTAAGCTGTAAATGGGACCGTCGACACGGTTCCATGGTTTGACGCGAATGCCAGGCATAGCGGGGGTGATACTATTACCCTTAAAAGTTCAGGTTGTTCCCTGTTTATTCTGTTCCCCAAGGATACCCTGACCTACAACCTCGCCATGGCCCAGCCCAGCCACCCAGGCTCCTTAACTACTCGATGAACCAAGTCGTCGCCTTACATGGGTTCACCGGCCAAGGGGCTGATTTCGACCCGCTCAGGGCCTCCCTCCCCCCGGGGACGGTCCTGTCGAGCCCCGACCTGCCCGGCCATGGCTCTAAAAGGCTCTTAAAGGACCTTTCCGCCTATTCCCTGCCCGCCCACCTCGCCGCCATCTCGGAAGCCGCCACGGCGCCGCAGATCACCCTTCTGGGCTATTCGATGGGCGGTCGGCTCGCCCTCCACTGGGCCATCGCCCACCCGGAACGCATCCGGCGACTGATCCTGGTCGGAGCCAGCCCCGGTCTGGCCACGCCAGAGGAATGCGCCGAACGGCGCCTCGGCGACGCGACCTTGGCGGAGTTCATCCGCACGCGCGGCCTAGAAGCCTTCTTCAAGTACTGGCATAACCAGACGTTCTTCCAACCGATGATGCGGCTGCCCCAGGAACGCCTCGACCCCATCCTGGCCCGCCGCGCCCAGAACAACCCGGAAGGCCTGGCCCTGAGCTTGGAGAACGTCGGCACGGGCACGCTTCCTTCCCTCTGGCATCGGCTGAAAGAAATCCGCTTCCCGGTCGACCTTGTCACCGGTGAACACGATGTGAAGTTCACCCGCCTCGCCCACGAGATGGGTGCTCATCTACCTAAAGCGCGCCACAGCCTCATCGAAGGCGCCGGCCACGCGGTACACCTAGAAAAGCCGTCCGACCTCGCGATGCTCCTACAATAAGAAAGCCGCCTATCAGGCGGCTTTCGAAAAGAAGACTGTGCTCGGAATTAGGCGAAGACGCCCGTCTGCGGAGCGGCCTTATTGCCGACCTGCATCGGACGACCAGCTGGAGTGATGATGTCGGTCTGCACCGGCAAACCGGCGGCATGTGCGATGGTGGCATGGAGACTGCCCGGCGAGACGCCGTTCTCCTTAGGCGCATAGCCTTTCTCGTCGCTGGCGCCGAAGACGAAGCCGCGTTTGACGCCGCCGCCCGCGAGGACGGTCGAAAAGACGAGCGGGTGGTGGCCGCGACCGCCGCCTTCGAAGCTCGGCTTACGGCCGAACTCGGATGCGACGACGACGAGGGTGGTGTCAAGGAGGCCCTTAGACTCAAGATCCTGGATCAAGGTGGCGTACACGCGGTCGAAATCACCACCGACATCCGTCAGGCGATCGTCGAGCCCGGCATGCATGTCCCAGCCGCCGATGGCGACCTCGACGAAACGGACGCCGTTCTCGACCAAGCGACGCGCCAAGAGACAGCCCTGGCCGAACTTGCTCTTGCCGTAACGCGCCTTCGTCTCGGCGGATTCGGCCGCGAGGTCGAAGGCCTTGAGGTCCGTGCTCTTCATGAGCTGGAAGGTCGATTCGTAGAATTCATTGTAGGACTTGACGCTCTCATCCGTTGCCTTGCCACCGAAACTCGAGTCGAGCTCGGCCAGCAGGCCAGTGCGCTTGGCGACGGTCGCTTCGCCGACGGGGCTCTTGGTGTCAAGGAGGCCGTCCGCGGGATTGAGGATGGGCAGCGGCGAGTAGGCCGCCGGGAACCATCCGTTACCATGGTTCGACGAACGGTTCACGGTCACCGAGGAGGGCAAGGTCTTGTGGCTCGCGCCAAGGAAGTGCTGAGCCCAAGCCCCGATGGTCGGGTGCTGCAAGGTGCCGCGCTGCTCGAAGCCAGTGCGCATCAGGTAGGCGGCCGAGGCATGGACGCCGACCTTGGCGGTCATGGAACGGATGACGGTGATCTTGTCGCTGATCTTGGCCGTCTGCGGGAGATAGGAAGTCAGCTGCATGTCACCCTTGGCCGAGACGATCGAGCCGGGACCCTTGGAGGCGCCGGTCTTCGGATCGAAGGTGTCGATGTGCGACATGCCGCCGTTGAGCTGCAGGAAGATCACGCGCTTGGCCTTGCCGAAACCAGGCAGGCCGGCGTTCGGCGCCGTCACGGCACCGGGCGCCTCGGCGGCTTCGGCGATGCGCGTGAAGAACGGCAGGACGCTCAGGCCGAACGAGACCTTGGCGCACTTCTCGATGAAGCTGCGACGGTCCTCGGGATTGCGGAGGAGATGGGCGGAGGGGAGGATGCTCATTGGACGAAGAGGAATTCGCGGGTATTGGCGAGGACCCAGGCCAGATCCGTCAGGGCGAGACCATCCTTGAGCGACTTGCTCGCGGCGATCAGTTCCTTGTTGGTCGGCTTGCGGGAGAGATAAGAAAGATAGAGCGACGTGACTTCGCCGTCGGGCGTCTTGGCCTTCATGGCATCCATGACGGCGGCGGACCGGACGTCGGCGACGAGCTTGCCGACAGAGCCGTTCATCATCTGCAGGACCTGCGGCACGCTGCCGTCGTTAGTGGCGGAATCCGCCAGCAACCGGTCACCCTGGCCCCATAGACGAAGGAAGTGGGTTTCAGACGAGGGCTGCGGGAGTTCGCTCGCCCGGGCCAGCATCATAGAGAATCGGCTGATGGGCTTGTCCCCGTCGTAACCGTTGGCGAGACCCAGGGCCGAACCACCGGCGGCCTTCTTGCCTCCGGCTGCTTTGCCACCACCGGAAAAGGCCTTCTTGGTACGTTCGACGGCATTCTTCACTTCGGCCAAGGTGACTTTACCGGCCGGCAGCGCCATGGCCTTGAGGTCGTCTCCGCGACGGAGCAACACGTTGTCCGCATAGGTGCCGACGGCGGTGACGATCAGGCTATCCCAAACCTGCTCGGCGCTGAGACGACGGACGAGCGGGCCGTTGAAGAGATACTTGGCTTTGCCGAGGTCCGGCGTGGCGCTGGCCGAAGCCTGGTAGGTCTTGGAGTTGTAGATGACGCGCTGGACTTCGCGGAGGTCGAACTTGGCGGCCTTCATGACGAAAGTCAGGTGGGCCATCAGCTCTGGGCTGCTCGCCTCCGTGAGGTCGTCGATGTCGTTGACCGGCTCGATCACGCCGAGACCGAAGGCCTTCTTCCAGATGCGGTTGGCGATGTTGGTCGCGAAGCGCGGATTCTGCGGGCTGGTCAGCCAGCGGGCGAACTCGTCACGCAGCTGCGAAGGGGTCTTGGTGTTGACGTTGTAGATCGGCAGGGACTTGTCGCCCTTGCTCCAGGCAATCAGCGAAGGGGTCACGGGGTCCCCGGCCTTCGCGTCCTTGTATTTATAATCCTTGGGGAACGTCAGCTTCTGCTTATCGGTGTCCTCCATCCGGAACGTGTTCATTTGCTCGATCTTGAGCGCGGCGGCCTTCGGGACGGTGGCATCGGCCCTGACCGCCTTCTTGATGGCACTTCCGATGGCTTCGTCCTTGCCGTCGGTGGCACCGAAGAAGGCAGCCATCTGATAGAAGTCGCGTTGCTTCCATTCGGCCAAGGGATGGTCGTGGCACTGGGCACAGGCCATGTTAGTTCCCAGGAAGGTGGTCATGAGGTTCGAGACGCCGTCCAGGGGCATCTCGGCGTCGAAGAGCATGAATCCGGTGGCGCCGTTGTCGCACAGGCGGCCGTCGGCGGTAATCATCTCGGAGACAAGCTTGTCCCACGGGGTGTCCGCGGCGAGGCGAGCCTTGAGCCAGTCCTCGAAAGTGAAGGCTGGCACGCCCTTGGCGAAGGTGTCCTTGACGCGCAGGAGGTCCGCCATCCAGTTGAACATCTGCATGGTGTAGCTCGGCGAGAACACGAGCTCGTCGATCAGCTTCGCGCGCTTGTCCGGGGCGTTGCTGGAGAGGAAAGCGGAGGCCTCCTTGGCTGTCGGCACGCGGCCGGCGGCGTCGAGATAGATGCGGCGCAAGAATTGCTCGTCGGTGGCCGGTGCATTGAGCGACTGTTTGTTGGCAGTCAGGACGACGCCCACGAGGCGGTCGATGTCGGCCGCGGCCGAGGCGATGATGGCCGGACTGAAGCTATTGGTGCGATTGCGCTCGACGCAGTTCTTGGCGAAATCGGCGTCTTCGGCGGAGAGCATCTCCAGCTTGAAGTGGAAGGTGCGGCCATCGCGCGACTGGAGGGTGATATACTCGCCGGCCAGGCCGCAGAAACGCGCTTCCAGCTTCTGGCCTTCCTTGTCCGTCCATTCATGCCAGATGGCC
The DNA here is from genome assembly GCA_026397955.1 of Verrucomicrobiota bacterium. Taxonomy (GTDB): domain Bacteria; phylum Verrucomicrobiota; class Verrucomicrobiia; order Opitutales; family UBA953; genus UBA953. Next base: position 10,976 of record JAPLTV010000117.1, read on the forward strand.
GCACGTTCACCCAGGGCGGCAACCGGGGCGGCTGGCGGGGTCACGACCTTGATGACGGGCTCGGCCTTCTTGGCGTCCTTCTTGCCCTCCTTCTTGACGGCACCCTGGGCGGAAAGACCCAGGAAAAGGCAGGCAAATAAGGCAATGAGGCGCATAGGGGTGTTCACTGACTATAGAACCCCAGCCGATGATTGATAGTTTCATCTCATCTTATGATAGGGGATAGCCCCACCCACCCTGCCCCCGGCTTACTCCGCCAGACTCTACTCCACCACCAAGACACCGCGCATGAGCTGCGAATGGCCCGGGAAGGAGCAAAGGTACGTGTATCGTCCCGGCTCCTTGGGTGCATTGAAGTAGACCGTGGTCTTCTGACCCGGGTCCAACATACGCGAATAGCAAAGGACGTCAGCGGTCTCGGGCACGTAATGACGGGCGTAGCCATCCGGATCCGCCACCATCTTGGCCGAAAGCTCGCCAACCTTCTCCTCGGCGCCGCGTGCGACGAGGACGAAGTTATGCGGCATGATATCGGGATTCTCGAAGAGTAAGGCGATGCCCTCCCCGGCCTTGGCCCTGAGTTCCTTCTGGGCATACTGCAGGGCGTTGCCGGTCTGGAGCTTCATCTCGCGCACCGGACCACGGCACATCTCAATCTCCCACTTCACCGGATTAGCCTTACCTGTCGCGATAGGCGCGGCGTGCTCATGCGTCTTGTCCTTGGGCACGGCGACATAACCAGGGAAACCGACGAAGGGCTGCCCAAGATGATGAGCGGTCAGGAAGACGTCCTGGGCGCGATCGGCGGTGACACCGACTCGGAGGTGAATCTGGCTGGCTGGCACCAGCTGCGGGATCTCGAGGAACAAGGTCTTACCGCCGTCGAGGACCTGGGCGCTCTTTACCGCGAGGGCGTCGTGCCCGGGACTCTCAGGATACTTCACTGAATACTCAGGCGAACCGTAGGCCGGGCCGTAGAGGTAGTTCCAGCACTGGGCGAAATGAGCCGAGGCTTTGCTGGCGATAGCCGCATCGAGCGGGCGATCGAAGCGCAAGAGCACGCCGTTGTCACGCGCCTCATGGCCGATGAGCGTCGGAAAGTCGCCGCCGACATGGCGAACACGATGAATCGCCCCGTCCTCGGGCGTGTAGCTGCCCCACCCAATCATACCGCTGACATACAGATGCCCGTCATGCGGAGCGAAACGTCCATGCTGCGGCCCGGTCACGAAATTGCCGGTGAGTTTGACGGCCGCCGACTGCCAGACGCCTTCCAGGAGCTGCCGCGACACGAGCCACGCGCTGCCGGTACCAAATGAGAAGTGCAGGAAGTTTCCATCGCCCTTGAGGGACGGCCAGTTCTTGTCCGAGAGGAAGACCTGGCCACCACATGAATTGTCTTCGCCCCGGGGAAGCTGCAGGATCGGCAGAGTCGTCGTAACGCCAGCCTTAGGACCGCCGGCGCCAAAATGCGTGCCGGCGTTCAGGGACGCATCGACCTGGAAGACGGCCGAGGCAGGCGTCCAGTTGCCTTCCTGACCGTTCGAGAGGACGAACCTGCCGTCAGGGGTGACGCTGAGTCCGTTGGGATTGCGCAAGCCAGTCGCCAAGACTTCGACTTTGTTAGGCTGACTGAGGCGAAGGATGCCCTGATTGCCCGACGAAGTGTAGAAACGCCCCTGGGCGTCGGCGTCGAGTCCGACGATGAAGTCGTGACCACCCGGCGACGTGGTCATGGCGTTGTTCACGCACTCATAGAAATCCGCTTCATCATCGCCATTGAGGTCGTGCAGACGCGTGATCTGGTCGCGCCCAAGCACGTAGAGCTTGTCGTCGATGATCTTCACGCCGAGCGCGTGGTGAAGTCCGGTGGCGAAACGCTTCCAGCGGACATGGTCGAGTTTCTCGTCGAGGCCTTTCACTAACCAGACCTCCCCGGTCATGGTGCAGACGGCCGCGGAGCCGTCCTTGAAGAAATCCATCCCGGTAAGGAAGAAGAGCGTGCCGTAGGGATTCTTGGTGGGAGGCAAGAGGGTGTCGGTCGCGAACGGCTTTTGGGTGCCAAGCGACCCTTTGACTTCAAGCCAGGCAGGCCACTGTGAAGGGCCACCCTTAGTCAGGTGAGCGAGCTTCGCGGGCTCCTGCTCACCCACAAAGGCACCGGCAAGCCATTCCTTGCCGTCCTTTGAGTAAGAAAAAATAACATCATCCCCATGACGATAAAAGCCATGGTACTTCCATTCCCCCTTGGGGACGGCGGAGACCTCCTTCTTGGTCAGCTTACCCGCCATCTTGGCACTGTCCGAAAAACCATGACGCCCCGCTCCCAGTCGGATGAAGTCACCGGTCCACCGGACCGGGAATGAAAGCTTCAACGGATCGAAACAAGCGGACGCATTCCCTTTACGCACGCATACGCCTTTGACGACGACGATGTCGGCGCCGCGAAACACACCGCTGAAAAGATTGCCCCGTTCAGCCTTGTCCCATCGGTCGTCCTTCCACGTGACAGCGTCATTCTGATTACCCCAATGGCCTTGATTGCCGCCATCAAGACCAGGGTAGACGGCCAAGATCTCTGGCGTTGGCTTCTTCCCCATGGCTTCAATGGCCTGCTTAGCGTAGAAATCGAAGACCCGATCTCGGTTCACGAAGTGGCCGGAGGTGAGATTATCTTCCGGCCGCAGGGGCGCCAGCGCTGGCTTGAACGGAGCCATGGGCGGCGCCTTAGGCCCGACCTTGGCCTCACCGAGTTCGTCAAACGACCACAGCCCCAAGGTGATGTCCATGCGCTTGCGCGATCCTTTGATCCAAGTAGTGGGTTCGTTCGCCCCACGCGAGATACGAACGTCATCGATGACGCCGTCGCAACCGATGGTACCCTCGACGAGACGTCCGAGTCCGATTTTGCGCTGTTGAGCGGGATGATCCTTACCGGCCGCCGGCGGCTTTCGCTCCAAAATCCACTTACCATCGAGCCAGACCTTTACGGCCTCGTCGCTGAGGCTCACAAGGATGTCATGCCACTGGCCGTCGCAGATATCGACGCCGGTATCGAAATCTCCCCCTCGACCAGGCAGATAGACGCTCAAGGCGCCTCGCTTGGCATGAGTATAGATTTCCCAATGCGCGCTCGCGGCCTTCTCGCTGCTGGCGACCAAGATGTTATAGCCGGCCTTTCCATCCAGCTTCGCACGGACTTCGATGGTCAGCGGCCACTGTTCGAAAGGAGCCCCACCCTCCGCGACCATACCGCCCTTCAAAGCTTTCCCATATTCAGGAGACAACGAAGGCACCCCGCCGGCCGACTTTCCCGGCACAGGCGCCGTCTTGGGCGGCAGGTTGGCGGGCGCCGTGGGCTCCTGTGGTTTTGGCCCGCCCGAGCCGGGCTGGCGTAATTCTTTTTGAATCCATGCGAGGCCCGACAGATTGCCCGCCAGCCCAAGGGCGGCGTCGAGATTACCGCGTTCGTGGATGATACCAACTGGGCCGCGCCAGCCACTGGCTTCGACGACCCGAATCATCGCCAGTTCCGACTCATCGGCGCCGATGGTGCGCACCCCGGGATACTGGGTGGTGTCAGCCTTCATGCCGTTGAGATTCACCGCGATCAGATAGGGCTGCATCCGTTTGAACAGCGCGGGAAACTCCGCGAGCGACCCGCGCCAGTGGTGGAAATTGAATACGATGCCCACGTTCGTGATGCCGTCGCGCTTCAGCCGCTCGATGATGGCGATTTGATGGTCCTGGTCCTCAAACCATGGCTCGCGATGATTGTAGAGTCCCACCTTGCAACCGAGCGCCACCGCATCCTCTGCGATAGGCCGGATACGCGCCGCCTCGGCTTCGATTCGCTCGGCATCGTTGGTCACCGTGATGGCGCGTGAGCCGCAAACCCAAAGCTGCGGATGGATGCCATGGCGCTTGATGGCATCAAGGATTTCGGTCTTACGGCCTGGATACCACCATGCGGAGATTTCGATGCCGTGCTTCTGCATCGCCTCGATTTCGGCATTAAAGGTCGAGACGTGTTCGGCGCGCCAATCATAGGCAAGCTTGGTCAAGCCAAGCTCCTGCAACATCTGTGCCCGCTCCTCAGGGCCGCGTTTCTTGGCGTCATAAGGCACGATCCACAACGCGGCGACATTCTTGCGATCGAACAAAGAAGGTGCGTCGGCAGCACGCAGGTCAATCAGTGATACGCACAACAGTGCGGCGATAACGATGACGCGCGCCCATACTCCGCCACTGCTTTTATTCATGTAAGCATGATACCACAGAGTCGATTGAGGGTATAGAATTGGGCCGTCTTTTCTTGGAATAATCGCGACACTCATGTGGCGAAGGTGAGTCGGTAGGCCCTGGGGGTCATACCCGTCAGGCTCCTGAAATCACGGGTAAAATGGCTCTGGTCGGCAAACCCGCAGCGATCGGCCACCTGCGCCAGCGCCAAGCGACTCGAGACGAGCAACTGACAGGCGGTCTGCATCCGCAGACGACGGAGGTACTGCTGCGGCGAAAGTCCGTAATCGCGGTCGAACGCCCGCTCCAACCCTCGCACGGAGGTGCCCGCAGTCTTGGCCAGTTCCGCGCTGCTGACCTTTCGACCTAACTTGCGGATCATGGTCGCGACGACGCTGCCCAAGGGAATCTCGGCCATCTGATCGATTTCGGTGGCGGACAGTTTACGAGTGAAGCCGACAGTGCCGGTCGTGCGGCGACCGCTTCCGTAAGTCGGGAGTTTCGTCGTCCGACACCAATACGCCGAGTGATCGTATCGCCCCACCAGTTCCAGCCGTTGATTGACCGGACGTCCCGCCAAGACGGCCTGATCGCCCTCCTGGAAATAGGCGGCCAGATGCGCCGGCGAAAGATCACCATCAGTCTTGCCGACCACCTGGCCTAATCGTGAAAGTCCGTAATTCATCAGGAACGCCCGATTCACCCAGAGATACCGACCCTCACGATCCTTCATCCATGCCTGGACATCAGGCATGACCTCCAGGAGTTCCCGGAAAGGCAGACTATCGAGAGTCTTAGGCGGCTTACGCATGGGTCACTCCTATGACAACCCCACCCGCCAAAGGTTACCAGCCTTTCCAACCCCGACGCCCGCAACCACAAACATCCCTCGCTCAAGGGGAAACCGGAAACCGGAATGCTTGTATCGGTCTTAGGTAGGGATGACCGGCCCGGTCATCCATGGGCGCGCGGGCCGCACGCCCCTACCTTTATGCTCCGAGCTAACTATCCGGTCTCCCTATGCTGCCCCCTTTGATCTCTGGCTCTTTCTGTTCCTCCGAGCCTCTGAGCCTCCGTGCCTCTAGCCTGTATCGCTGTATCCCTTGTCAACGTGTCAACTTGCCAGCATGCCCCCCTCGCGCAAGCGCTTGTCCCCATGTCACCATGCCCACTTGCCCCCTCGCACGCTCCGCCGCGCCTGCTTCGCAGCCGTTCACCATGCCAGCAGTTCCCCGCGTGCGCCTAGCGCACGCTCACTTTCCCACATGCTTCATCACCGCCTTGGTCATTCCATCCCGGGCCGTCTGCGAATGGCTATGGCCGCTGGGGATATCGTTATAGATCTCCTTCGGGATATTGAGCTGATTGTAGGCCGCATATACGCTGGTGGGCGGGCAAGTGGCATCGATGAAGCCAACGGTGAAATAAGCGCCTGCGGCTTTGGTGCGGGTCGCGAAGTTCATGCAGTCGAGATAACGGAAGGCCTCGACGACGCTGTTGTCGGGCTTGCCGTCGACCATGGGAACGATCTTGGGCCAGCCGGCGATACGATTCACGAGCATGCCGCTATGATCGCAACCGGCAGGCACACCGGCCGCAAAGAAGGTAACCCGTGCATCAAGTCCAGCGGCCGCGATGGCCTGGTAGCCGCCCTGGCTGGCGCCCGACACCACGACATGCTTACCATCCCATTCAGGCTGGGAGGTCAGGACGTCGATACCGCGGATGAGGCGCAGCATCATGCCAGTGAAATAAGCCTTCTCACGGTCGTTCCGGAACTCGTAGCGATAAGGATTCATGGGGCCGGCATAGAGGTCCGTATAGAACTGCTTGGGCTTACCGTTCGGCAGACCGTGCGCATTCATGTCCATGGCGATGAAACCCTTGCTCGCCCAGCTGGCCGAACCACCGAGAGAGCTGTCGCTCACGCCGGCGCCGTGCACGGTAAGGATGATGGGCAGGCTCTTTGGCTTGGCACCAACAGGCTTGGACATGTAACCAGAAATCTGCAGACCGAGCGCCGGCGCGGTGACGTCGAACGACTCGATGTCTTTGATGGGCGACTTGACGGAGACGAGCTTGGGCTCGAGTGGCACGGCGGCCAATTTCTTCTTCATGCCGTCCCAGAAAGCATCAAAGTCGTCCGGCACGGGCAGGCTGCGTTTGATCTCGGTCGGATCGATTGCCGCACCGCCCAGGCCTGAGACCGGGGCGGCCTTGGCCTTGGCGTTCGCACGATAGACGGCGCGGACCTGGATGAAGCCAGGTTCGTTCAACGAACCAGTGGCCACGGCCTTACCATCGACGAGCTCGCTCACGCCCTTCTGATCCGTGGCCAGTCCATCCTTCAGGATGGACCATTCGACGATGCCCGCGGCGGGCTTACCGCTATCGGTCACCGCCAGATTGAAGACGACCTTCTCGCCTTGGTGATAGACGGCATCGGCTCGCTCGGCTCGTGCCGCGATCTTGATCGGGGAATCCGGGACCGCCTTCTTGGCGGTCTGGGCGATGAGGGGCTGCCACAGCAGCGCCGCGACGAGGGGTAACAGTCGGGTCATATCATTCCTATGACCCCCGCTCCCGCCCTCGTCAAACCCTTGCGGCCTGCAGAAATAAGTCAGTAATTCAAAGGGAAACCGGAAACCGGGATTAATGCTTCGGTCATATTCCCCAGCTAATTATCCGGTCTCCCTATGCTGCCCCCTTTGATTTCTGCATCTCCGTGCACCCATGTCACCGTGCCCACGTGCCCCCTATCATTAATCCTTCATCTTTCATCCTCCATCCTTCATCTTCCGCCTAACCCCATGAAGCCCTCCACCCTTCTATTCCCCCTCCTCGCCCTCTCCGTCTCCGCCGCCGACTACTTTCCGCCCTCCGACGCCCAAGGCGGCTGGCGCACGCCGAAGGACAAGACGGAAGCCCGCGCCCTCGCCGGCGTAGACATGGATAAGCTCGAACAAGCCTACCGCGCCGTCGAACGCTCCAACACGGAGAACGGCGGTCTGGTCGTCATCTCCAGGGGCTACCTGGTGCTGGAGAAATATTTCGGCAAAGCCCATCGCAACGCTAACCCTGATATGGCCTCAACGGGTAAGGCCTTCACGAGCATCGCCTGCGGGGTGATGCTGCAGGAGTTCAAATCCAAGATCCCCGATGGTCTCGACACGAAGGTCTTCACGCAGGAATTCCTGCCCGAAGCCTTCCCGCTCCGCGATCCGCGTGAAGCCGACATCCGGCTAGGCCACCTGCTCTGCATGACCTCCGGCCATAACGGCGAAGGCCCGACGCCTTCCGCGGTCATCAAGGGAACAGCCCAGCCACTGAAACCATCCAAGGGCCAGGACATCCGCGACGTCGACGGTTCTTCCCTCCGTGCGCCGCTCTGGACCGCCCCAGGCGAAGGCTACTCCTATTCCTCTCCCGCCCCGCACATCGCCTCGATGGTCCTGCGACGCGTGACGGGCAAGGAACTGCCAGCCTACATCGACGAGAAATTCGGTAAGCCGATGGGCTGGGGCCCTTGGGGCTATTGCCTGTATCGCGGCGATGTGACGATGGCCCACGCCAACGGCGCCGGCTCCATCGCCCTCCGCGCCACCGATGCCGCCCGCTTCGGCTACTGCCTCGCCCAAGGCGGACGATGGAAGGACCAGCAACTCATCCCGGCCGACTACATCAAGCTCTGCCAGCAGTCTCTCCCTTACAATCCTCACTTCCCTTTCAGCCTGCAGTTCGAACACAACCAGGCTGGCCAGATCCTCGGCGCCCCGCGCGACGCCTTTTATAAGACGGGAGCCGGCGGCTTCTGCCTCTACATCGTGCCGTCCCTCGACCTGGTGATCTACAAGATGGGCGGCAAGGACGGCCAGTGGAACCCCGACCTCACGCGCATCCCGCAGCCGGCCGACAACTTCGGTACGCACACGAACCCTCCGACGCCTCCGAAGAACGGCTCCTACGAGACCTATAGCATCCCGCGTATCCTCGAGATGGTCTGCGAAGCGACGGTCCGTTAAGCGTCAGCGCAGCGGATGCTGGCGGTCGACAAGCGGGAGCGTGACTTTCTTGCCACCGGCGGCGAACGACGCGAAGACGGCGAGGGTGAGTTCAACGGTCTCGCGGCCGGCTTCGGGGCCGCAGAGTGGCTCACGCTTATCCGTGATGGCGGTAAGGAGATCGCGGATGGCTCCATGGTGGCCGCCGTTCACGAGCTTGATTTCCTTGATAGGCTCGGGCTTTCCGATTCCAGCTGTGGTGATGGGGGTCTTGACTCCGTCGCGCTCGAGGATCGCCAGAGGCTCCTCGTCGATCTGCAACGAGATGACGCCCTTGGTGCCGATCAACCGGGCCCCGAAAGGTGTACCGGTCGTCCAGGTGCCTTTCTTGGAATCGAAGTAAATCGGGATGCCGCTCTTGGTTTCATAGCGGGCATGGACTTCGTCCCCGACAATCAGGCCGACGCCTTCGTCACCAGGGCGGACGTCCGCCTTGGTCGC
>JAPLTV010000119.1 GCA_026397955.1 Verrucomicrobiota bacterium
GGGAATGTTTTCCATGTTCGTAGGCATTAGAGGTTACCCTTGCGCATCTCTTCGACGAGATGGTCGGTGGCGCGCCACGCGAGCGCCATGATGGTGAGCGTGGGGTTCTTGTCGGCGTTACTGCAGAAAGCCGAGCCGTCGTTAAGCAGGAGATTCGGCACTTCCCAGCACTGGTTCCACTGGTTGGTGACGGATTTCTTGGCGTCGGCGCCCATAATGGCGCCACCGACTTCATGGATGATCGAACCCCCTGGCTCGATGGCCTTGGCTCCGTCGGCTTCGGGCTTTTTCGCCTTACCGCCGATGGCGTCGATAATCATGGCGAAGGTCGCTTCCATGTGCGCGGCCTGCTTGAGCTCGTGCTCTGACCACTTCCAATGGAAGCGGAGCACGGGAATACCCCACTTGTCCTTCACGGATGGGTCGAGGTCGCAGAAGGAATTCTCGTTCGGGATCATCTCGCCGCGGCCAGCGAAGCCGATGCCTGCGCCATACTTCTGGCGGACTTCTTCCTTATAGCTCTTGCCGTAGCCGGGGCTGGCGCCGCCGGCGCCGAGGCCCGGCATGCGGCGTCCGGTGCCACCGGCATGCGGCGTCCGGTGCCAAACTCGATATGGTAGCCGCGGGCGAAGCCGAGCTTGCTGGCGTCCTTATACAGCCACCAAGGGATGTAGACGTGGGTACCGGCGCCTTCTTCATTATGGACCGGGAGATTCTCGAACGCCGGGACGCTGCCACCGAGGCCCGCGCCCACGGTGTCCATGATGTACTTACCGACGAGGCCAGAGCTGTTGCCCAGGCCGTTCGGGAAACGATTGGACTTGGAGTTAAGGAGGATGCGGGCGGTCTCGCCCGAGCTGGCCGCTAGGATGACCGCACGACCCTTCACGGCGCGCTCCTGACCGGTGACCTTGTCGATGTAGATGACACCGTTGGCCTTGCCGTCGGCGCCGACGGTGACTTCGCGGGCGTGGGCATTGCAAAGGATATCGAGGTTACCCGTCGCGAGGGCCGGCGGCAGGTGCACGGTGGTCGACTGGTAGTTGGCCTTGATGGAACAACCACGACCACAATCGGTCGCCCAGAAGCACGCGGCGCGTTCCTGCATGGCCTTGGCGATGATCTTCTGTGCCTTAGGATTATTCGGGTGCAGGCGGGCCGGGAAGTTGACGTGATCCTGGCGCGTGGAAAGGACCGCGCGATGGATCGGGATCACCGGCATGCCGAACTTGGCGATGTGCTTCTTAACGTAGAGTTCGCCGGCGCGGGCCTTGGGCGGAGGCAGTAGCGTGCCGTTCGGGGAGTCGGGCGTATTCTCGAGGCCTTCGTTCGAACCGTAGACGCCAACGAGCATCTCAACCTTGTCGTAATAAGGGGCAACGTCTTCATAACTGATCGGCCAATCGAAACCGAGGCCGTCACGGGAGTAAGGCTTGAAGTCGTAGGCGCCGTTACGGAGCGAGATACGACCCCAGTGATTGGTGCGTCCACCCAGCATACGGGCACGCCACCAGTCGAAGCGCTGCTTCGGGTCGGTCGACGCCTGGGTGTAGGGCTCGCCGGGGACTTCCCATCCACCGTCGACGGTAGCGTCATGGAAGCCGAACGGTTTCTCTTTGGTGCTCATCGCACGCAAGGGAGCGTCCGCCTTGGACTGGAACATGGGGGTCTCGGTGACTGGGTCGTAGTTGCGGCCGGCCTCGAGCATAAGGACCTTTACGCCGTTCATGGTGAGCGTGTAGGCGGATTGACCGCCGCCCGCACCGGAACCGACGACGATCACGTCGTAGGTGGGCTGCAGGTCTTTTTCGGTGATGATGGCCATGGGATGATGGAGCGGAGATTATTTGGAAGCGCGGAACTGCCAGGCTTCGTCAAAGAAGCCGGCGGCGGGGATGGCACCCGGAGCGACGGCGTCCGGGGCGACCTTGAGGTCGACGACGGCCCAGTCGGGCAGTTTGGCGACCTGGCGGGCGTTGTTGAGGTAGTCGTATTCGCGATAGGTGAAACTGCTGTTGATCACGACGTACTTCTGCGGATTCAAGGGGTTCGGGTAGACCAGGATCGGCGCATGATCGGCAGCCGAGTAGGACTTGCCGTCGACGATAAGCTTCTCGGCGGTCCACTGAATCGGCAACTTGGCGATAATCTTTGCGAGCACGGCATTAGAAGAAGGATCACCCCACAGGATGAGGTTATTCTTGGCGATGTCCTCATCCTTGATTTGGGCATCTTTCTTCGTCGGCGCGACGCCGCGGAACTGACGGCGCCATTCGAAGGCGGCGCGATCCATCTCGGACTTCACCCATCCGCCGACCTTGGCGTTGAGGGGCTGGCCGGTCGGAGCGACATACAGGAACGAGTCCATGAAGGCATCGTCAATCGGACCAGAAAGGCCATGGCGCTTATGGGAACCCTTGTCGTCGTATTCGGAGACCTGCGTCCACTCGCCGTTCTTGGCCGCCCGAGAGAAGGTCGCCTTCCAGGAGCGGTCGGAACCGGCCTTGACCGAAGTCAGGACCTTGTGTCCGTCGATGGTAACGGCGGTCGGAGCGAACTGAGACTGCACCGAATCTCCCGGAGCGAAATCCAGGGTGAGACCAGCGACGTTCGAGGTCTTCACTTCGATGGAACGCTCGTCGACCAGCATGGCGTCGACCTGAGCCTTCTGCCAGTGTTCGACCATGCGGTCGACCCGGACCCAATGCATGCGGTCATAACGCAAGAAGTAGGTGGCGAAGGAGACTTCCTTCGGCGTACGGACGCGGCCGTTGGCGGCGATGGCGGCGAGGCGGCGCTCGATCTCGACCATGGAGTCGGGGTGGATCTTGTGGGCGGTCTGCGGTCCGATGATGTGCGTGAGCTCCATGCCGAGCTTGCCCATCTCGCGAGCCATCACGTCGGCGGCCTGCTTCTGCTTGTCGATCTCACCGCTGTAGGCGACCGTCGGGGCGTTGCGGAAGTTGATGGCGACGTCGGAAGCGTTGTACCAAGCCCAGAGGGTCTTCTGCCACGACGGGATTTTCGACACGTCCTCGTTCTGGAAGACGTTCAGGAATTCCGGGGTCTCGGAGAAGCCGGCGCCGGGATTGATACCGCACCAGCGGTCGGTGTAGTGGGCCCCGAACTGCCAGACAGCCGCGCCACCCATGGAGAAACCGCGGATGAACAGGCGGTCGTCGTCGATGTTGTAGCTCTTACGGGCGTGAGCGTAGGCTTCCCAGAGGTCGACCTCTCCGGCCATCTTGTTGGCACAGCAGTAACGGCCGTAGAGATGGAGCACCAGGCGGTTGTTGGCCGGGATCTGGCCGACGTTGGCACGACGGTCCTTGAGGAACGCGAGTTCGCTCAGGGTCTCGCCGCGGCCGTGGCACCAGAAATCGAGACGCATCAGCGAGCCGGCGTAGTTGTCGGGAATCACCATGCCGTAAGGCTGCACCGAGCCGTCGATCTTGGACTTATAGCCGCGGACGACCAAGCCGGTCTGACGGGTCCACGGCGTCTCGCTTTTCAGGAACGATGCCGCGCGGGCCTTGCCTTCGGCGACGAGCTCATGGGCGGTCTTAAATTCGCCCTTGTTGAAATACTCGTTGTACTTGCCAGCCCAATCGACCGCCTTGTGGAAGATCTCGATGTCGGCCAGGAACTCCTCGAGGCGCGGGTTCTTCGCCTGAGCCTTGGCAGCAGCGTCGATGGCCGTGCGCAGTTCGGCGAGCTCCTTGGTCAGCGCGACCTTGTCGGCTTCGGGCAGCGCGACCGCCTTGTCGGTCGGCGGGATCGGCCGGACGGCCGCAGGGATGTTATCCTTCGGGCCATCGGCCAGAGCCACGGCGGCAAAAAGGGAAAGGAGCAGGAAGGAGCGCATGTCTGGGATAAATAATGAGGTGGCCGTGGGCAGGCCTTACCGGGGTGCCCAAGGTTTAGACTACGACCCACCTGACCGACAAGTGTTCCCTTCATAAAATTTGTCTGATTCTGCGCGCCGTACGCTCGTCAAGACATAGAGTATACGTTGTTAAAATAGGCTTAATGCTGTTATTACAAATACATGGCATGGATTTGCGTGGCTTGGGGGAAAATTAAGATTAGAGCATCTTTGCTCCCACCCCATGAAAATCGGAAGTGTCGTCATTCTTTGCGTTACTGCGACCTTGCCTGTGTTGGCTCAGGATACGGATGCAGAAATGCTGTTCGTCCGTCGCGTCGCGCCCCTTTTCCATGAGAAGTGCCTTGCGTGTCACGGCAAGGATGAGGCCAAGATCAAGGGCGGACTGGACATGCGCACGCTCTCATCGACGCTGAAAGGCGGCGACAGCAAGCTGCCCAGCCTCGTCGCCGGTAAGCCTGAGGAAAGCCCTCTCTATCTGGCGGTCACCCGCGCGCACGAAGACTGGGAGGCGATGCCGCCGAAAGAAGCGGATAAGCTTTACGAGAAACAGGTGTCGTGGATCAAAGAATGGATCGCAGGCGGCGCGCCATGGCCGGAGGCCTCACGCGCCCAGGCTGTCGCTCAGGCGAACGAAGCCAAGTGGTCGGCGGAAGATGGCGTGATGGTGAAGACATCCGGCGGCCTTTTGTCGGAATGGACCAACCGTAAATACAAACCTGAAGGCCTCTGGGCTTATCAACCGGTCAAGAAGCCGACGCCGGTCGCGAACCAAGGAAACCCCATCGACGCTTTCATCATGGCCAAGATGCCGGCAGGGCTTGCCTTCGCTCCTCCAGCCGACCGTGTCACCTTGATCCGCCGAGCGACGTTCGACCTCCTCGGCCTACCACCTAAGCCTGAAGAAGTAGAAGCTTTCGTGAAAGATGCCAAACCCGATGCCGAGGCTTTCGCCGTTCTCGTCGACCGACTCTTGGCATCGCCACACTACGGCGAGCGCATGGCGCAGCATTGGCTGGATGTGACGCGCTATGCGGATTCCTCAGGTTTCGCGAACGATTACGAACGTGGTAATGCCTGGCGATATCGGGACTACGTGGTGCGTTCTTTCAATGCGGACAAACGCTACGATCAGTTCGTCCGCGAGCAGATTGCGGGCGACGAGATCCAGCCGAACAACCCGGAGATGGTCATCGCCGCTGGATTCTTGCGCATGGGTCCATGGGAACTGACCAGCATGGAAGTGCCGAAAATCGCCCGCCAGCGCTTCCTCGATGACGTGAGTAACGGCGTGGGCGAAACCTTCTTGGCGCACTCCTTACAATGTGCCCGATGCCACGACCATAAGTTCGACCCCATTCCGACGAGAGACTACTACTCGCTGCAAGCCGTGTTCGCGACGACACAGATCGCCGAAAGAAGCGCGCCCTTCCTTGACACAGAGAACAAGCAAGGCTTCGAAGAAAAAAAGTTCCTGGAACTAAGCCGAGATGACCACCTCAAGCAGTTGGCGGCCCTGGACAAAGTCCTCCTGAAAAATGCCCAACAGTGGCATAAGGAGCAGAAGAAAGATGACTCCAAATGGATCGCTGCGGTGGAATCGGCCGGCAAGTCGTCCGCCAAGAATAAATACGGCTTCTCCGATGTCTTCAAGCGTGCGCGCGATCGGGTTAAAGCTCAAGGCATGCCCGAGAGCGACTATCCTCCTAAATTGGTCGGCTTCACCCCGGAACAATATGGGATGGAACGAGTCGCCCGCAAGGGACTCGAACGCCTGCAGTGGGAGCTCGATCGCTATGAGCCGGTCGCGCTTACCGTCTACGATGGTCGCACCCCGCAGATGACCTCAATTAGCGCGCCGTTCCGTCGGCCGAACGATCGCCTGACTGAGGGGGAATTAGAGGCTTCCTGCATCCTCACGGGCGGAGACCCCCTGGGGTCCGGAGAAAAAGTGAAGCCGGGCGTACTTAGCGTGCTGGGCGACGTGCAGAAGACTCCGATCCCGGAAACCATCGAAGGTCGCCGGAAGGCGTTCGCCGAATGGGTCGCTAGTCCCGAGAATCCTCTTACGACGAGAGCCATCGTGAATCGGATCTGGCTCTGGCACTTCGACCAACCCATCGCCGGCAATCCGAACAACTTCGGCAGCACCGGCAAGGTGCCTACCCACCCCGAACTCTTGGACTGGATGGCCGCCGCGTTCGTCGAGCAAGGCTGGAGTTTCAAGACCATGCACCGGGTGATCATGACTTCGGAAGCATATCGTCGCAGCGCCACCCATCCCGACCTCAAAGGGCTCGCGGAGAAGGATTCCACCGCTACGAGCTATGCCGTCTTCAAGCCCCGTCGGCTCACCGCCGAGGAATTACGCGACGCGATGCTCACGGCGACGGGCGAACTGAATCGTACGCTCGGCGGCATTCCAAATCGTCCTGAAATCAACCTGGAGGCGGCGCTGCAGCCGCGTCAGGTCATGGGCACCTTCGCCTCAGCCTGGACATCCAACCCCCTCCCCTCGCAGCGTCACCGACGGTCGCTCTATTCGCTGAAGACCCGCGGCCAGCCCGATCCGCAGCTCGAGGTATTCAACGCACCGACACCTGACTTTTCCTGCGAACGACGCGAATCGTCCACCGTGACGCCTCAGGTCTTCACCCTTTTCAACGGGCAGAGCACCCGTGCCCGGGCCCTGGCACTCGCTAACCGTGCAATCAGGGAGACGAAGAACGACGACGAAGCCATCACCCGACTCTTTGCCCTCGCCTTCTCAAGATCACCTAAGACCAGCGAACTCGAAAACTGCCTCCAACACTGGGCCACGATGATTTCCGCGGCGGCTGAGATCAAGCCGGCTGCCATCCGGCCGCCGCTCGTGGTCCGACGCGACGCGGTCGAAGAGAACACCGGCGAGAAGTTCTCCTTCGACGAGAAACTTTACGCGAACGCCGAGTTCGTGCCCGACCTCCAACCGGCCGATGTCGACGCCCGCACCCGCGCCCTCGCGGAGATCTGCCTCGTCCTCCTCAACTCCAACGAGTTCTCCTATGTCTACTAAGCCGTTCTTCCCCTGCGCCGGCGCCCGCGCCTTGCATGCGCCGACCCGACGCGACTTCATCTATGGCCTGGGAGCCAGCCTCGGCAGCGTCGCCTTCAGCGCCTTGCTCGCCGAGGAAGCCAAGTCGCAACCGGTCACGACCAAGCAAGGCCACTTTCCGGGCGCGAAGGCCCAAAACGTGATCTTCCTCATGATGGAAGGCGGTCCTTCCCACATCGACACCTTCGACCCCAAGCCAACGCTGGAGAAATTACACCTGAAAGAGTTCACACGTGAGGGTAAACAGAAGTCCGCCATGGAATCGGGAAAACGCTACTATGTGCAGAGCCCCTTCAAATTCATCAAGGCGGGCCAGAGTGGCGCTGACATGGCAGACAATTGGACGCATCTCGCTAAGGTTGCGGATGACCTCTGCTTCTTCCGAGGTTGCACCGTCGACAGCGTGAACCATCCGACCGCGATGTATCAGATGAACTGTGGTAATCGCTTTGGCGGCGATCCCGGTCTCGGCGCCTGGGTGAACTA
This sequence comes from Verrucomicrobiota bacterium, assembly GCA_026397955.1. Taxonomy (GTDB): domain Bacteria; phylum Verrucomicrobiota; class Verrucomicrobiia; order Opitutales; family UBA953; genus UBA953. The sequence goes on from JAPLTV010000119.1 coordinate 7,467, forward strand.
CGGACTTGGTTCGACCAACCGCAACCTGCCCGGCTTCGTCGTCCTGCCTGAAGTCAGCTACCCTCAAGGCGGCGCCGCCAACTGGAGCAACGGATACCTGCCTGCCAATTTCCAAGGTACGCCCTTACGCGCCAAAGGCTCGCCGATTCTCGACCTCACGCCGCCCGCCGGCGTGACACAGGAACAACAACGCAAGAACCTCGACCTGATGGCCAAGCTCAACGCCGCCCATGCCGAACAACACCCCGGCCATGACGAGCTGTCGGCCCGAATGAATAACTACGAGCTGGCCTTCCGGATGCAGATGCAGGTGCCGGAGACGCTCGACCTTTCAAAGGAGGACGAGAAGACCAAGGAGCTCTACGGTATCGGTAAGGATTCGACAGACTCGTTTGGCCGTAAATGCCTCCTGGCCCGTAAGCTCATCGAAAAGGGCGTGCGGTTCGTGCAGCTGTACAATGGCTCTTGGGACAGCCACGATTACATCGAGCGTGCTCACGGCAACCTCGTTCGCGGCGTAGACCAGCCCATCACCGCCCTCATCACCGACCTGAAGCAGCGTGGACTGCTCGAGAGCACTCTCATCGTCTGGTGCGGCGAGTTTGGCCGCACGCCTGACAATGGCGTCCGTGGCGGCACTGCCTATGGCCGTGATCACAACGCCAACGCCATGACCATGTGGCTCGCCGGGGGTGGCTGCAACGCCGGCCACACCATCGGGGCCACCGACGAACTTGGCATGGCTGCTGTCGAAGACAAGGCCCACGTTCGAGACTTCCATGTCACCCTCCTGCGCCTGCTCGGACTCGACGACAACAAGCTCACCTATTACCACGCCGGCCGCTTCAAACAGCTCAGCCAGTTTGGCGGTACCGTGATCAAGAAACTGATCGCATGACCCCTCTGCTGCCCATTTTCCTCGCCTCCGCCCTTCCCCTTCCTCACATCTCCGGGCAATGGCCCTACTCAGTCTCCTTGATGTCTATGTCAGCTTCGGCGGCCCTCCCGTACTGGACCACCTGAACCTCCAGATCGAGGAAGGGGAACGCGTCTGTCTGCTCGGCCGCAATGGCGCCGGCAAGACTACCCTCATGCGCATCGCCGCCGGGGAATCTGCCCCCGACACTGGGTCGGTCACGATCCCTGACGGCGTCTGCATCGCCCGCCTGACCCAGGAAATCCCGGAGAGCCTCCCTGGCAACGTCCGGGATATCGTGACCTCAGGTCTCCGCGCCGACGACCATTCTGAAGATTGGGAAAAGGACCTCCGGGTCGACGACCTGATTGCCCGCCTCGGCCTCCCTGAGGACCGTGAGTTTAATGACCTCTCGGGCGGACTCAAACGTCGCTGCCTCCTTGCCAAGGCCTTGGCCGCCAAGCCGGGCCTGCTGCTGCTCGACGAGCCGACCAATCACATGGACCTCGATTCGATCCTTTGGATGGAAGAGTTCCTCCTCGAACAGAAAATCCCCCTACTCTTTGTCACGCACGACCGCGCCTTCCTGCGCCGCATGGCGAACCGCATCATCGAACTCGACCGTGGCAAGCTTGCTAGCTGGTCCTGCGACTACGACACCTACCTCGTCCGCAAGGAAGAGCTCTTTGTCGCCGAAGAACGCCAGCGCGCCGCCTTTGATAAGAAACTCGGACAGGAAGAAGCCTGGTCCCGCCGTAGCCCGGGCGCCCGCCGCACGAAGTCCAACGCCCGCATGGAAGCCCTCGTGAAGATGCGTGCCCAACGCGGCGCTTTGCGTTCCGTCGCTGGCTCCGCGAAGATGGAAATCAGCGAAGCAGAACGTTCCGGCGTCCGCGTGGTCGAAGCCGAAGAGATCGCCTTCGCCTACCCAGGCGGTACGCCCCTCATCCGCGAATTCAGCCTCGTCCTCAACCGCGGCGACAAGGTCGGCCTCATCGGTCCGAACGGCGCTGGCAAGACCACCCTCGTCAAGATGCTGCTCGGCCAGCTGGCTCCGACCTCAGGTGTCCTGAAGTTCGGCACGAAGATGGAAGTGATTTACTTCGACCAGATGCGTGAACAGATCGACGACGACAAGACCGTCGCCGAGAACCTCGCCGGCGACAGCGATACGGTCACGGTGCAGGGCCGCTCGCGCCATGTCATCAGTTACCTGCAGGACTTCCTCTTCGACCCCACTCGTGCTCGCTCCAAGGCCAAGGTACTCTCGGGCGGCGAACGTAACCGACTCCTACTCGCTCGCCTGTTCACCAAACCGGCCAACGTGCTCGTGCTCGACGAACCAACGAACGACCTCGACGCCGAGACCCTCGACGTCCTGGAGGACATCCTCGTCGATTATGCCGGGACGCTGATCATGGTCTCCCACGACCGTGCCTTCCTCGACAACGTCGTCACAAGCACGCTGGTCTTCGAGGGCAACGGTGTCGTCACCGAACACGCCGGCGGCTACACCGACTGGCGTAACGAACTCGCCCGCATCGCCGTGGCCAAGCGAACGGCCGCCGTCGGGACGGTCGCCAAGACCGTCGCCACAAAAACGGCTGCCTCCGCCCAGCCTGGCGCCAAGCTCAACAATAAGGAGCGCAAGGAACTCGAGACCCTTCCCGGCAAGATCGAACAACTCGAAGCCGAACAGGCGCAGATCACCGTGCAGCTGGGCGACCCTGAAATTTATAAGGACGGTGGCACCAAGGCCGCCGCGCTGCAGAAGCGCCTTCACGCCGCCGAAGCCGAGCACTCCGAAGCCCTAGCTCGCTGGATGGACCTCGACGCCCGCAAGGACGCCTAAGTAAGCCCAGTGTATTCGTAGGGTTTTGCCGTCGAATTGGAGAATTGTGCCGTTTTTAAGATAATAGTTTCAGTTATCGGCAGTTGCCCGAAGGCATGCCGGGGACAGTATCTTCGTTAGTGCCAAGTAAATAGGGGCTAATTCGATCTGAAACACCTTGAACGACCAGTCATCATTCCTCGGACCATTCTGTGCCGATTCTCGCCAGGAATCGTTCCTTTCCCTGCCCCTAGCATGAAAAGCCCCCGTAACGTCCTGCTCGCCCTCGGCTGGTATGACCATCGTCTACTCCAAGGCATCGCGACGTATGCGTCAGAGCACCGCTGGCACCTGGCCTCCCACAGCATTATCCACGAGAAGGTAATCCCGTGGGGCTGGGACGGGGACGGCATCTTGGCTTGGCTAGGCGCCGGCGACGACCTGGCCGACTTCGTCCGCAAAGCCGACAAGCCGACGGTCGACTTCTCCCTGCGCCGTCGGGATACGCCCTTCGCGCACGTGGTGCAGGATCACGCCAAGACCGGAGAGCTGGTGGCCGAACATTTCATCGAGCGAGGCATGACCCGCTTCTGCTTCTTCAGCGACACCGAGAACTGGTCTCAGGTCGAACGTGGCGAAGCCTTCGCGGAAGCGCTCCGTCGACGTGGCCTCGCCTGCGATCAACTGCGCTGGCAGCCCACCGGCAAACGAGGAGCTGCCCAGGACGAATGGCAAAGTCGTCGCACCTGGCTGATTACCCGGCTCAAAGAATCACCCAAGCCTCTGGCGGTCTTCGCCGCCAACGGAACCTTGGCCGTCGAGGTCCGCGAACTCTGCGAAGAAGCCGGCCTGCACGTCCCCACCCAGGTCGCGATTGTCGGCATTGACGACTATCTGCTCTCGGTCGGGGCGATTAAGAAATATGTCTCCGGCGTCGACACGAACCTAGAAGAACAAGGCTATCGCGGGGCCGAGCTGCTCGACCGGCTTATGCGCGGCGAGGCTGCCCCGATCGAACCCATCCGCATCCAGCCGGCCGGAGTCATCACCCGCATGAGCAGCGATATCCTGGCCACCGGCCATGAAGGCGTCATCCGGGCACTGCATCATATTACCGACCATTTCGCTGGCTCGCTTGGAGTGAAAGAACTGGCCGCTATCGCCCATATGTCCGAACGCGGCCTGCGTCAGGCCTTCGTGAAACACGTCGGGTGTACGCCGGGAGATCGCCTACGTACGGTCCGGATCGATTCCGCCAAACGCCTGCTCGCGGGCTCGACCGAGAAGATCGAAGCCATCTCCCATCGCTGCGGCTACCCGAACCTGAACTCCTTCTTCGCCGCGTTTCGCCGCACGGAAAACATGACCCCGGCGGAATACCGCCGGATCATGCGCTTCCGCAGCTGAGCCGTAAGATTACTCCGCCAAGGCGTGGATGGTATTGATTACCTGACCACGCAGCTCGACACCATCGGCCGCTTTGATCTCATACTTTAGCTGCATCTGCATGGCGGGACGAAGATCGGGAATCTCTAGGAAGACCGAACGGCGGTCGGCGGAGACGGTGGCGGACTTGACGGCCAAAGGGTTGTGCTTTCGCTCCGACATCTGGGTCTTGCTGAACTGGAGCTTGCCGTCGTTGCCGAGCTCAGTGGCGGCCACCTTAGTCTCAAGCGTGGAGACATCAGGCGACCCGTAGGCTGCGGACCAAACGTAGTTCCAGACTTCGATGTTCCAATTTCCGGCGTCGGCGGCGGCCTTGGGGTCAATCTCGCACGCGAAGTCGAGCTTGATACCTTTCTTGGTCGCGGCGAGGGCGATGGGCATGCGGGTGGCGGCGCCGGTATAGCGCACGCGCTGGAAGCAGCCGTTCTGCGTCGCGGTGGTCTGCCAACCACGCAGGCCAGTCACGTAGAGCTGTCCATCCTTGGGATTGAACCGGGCGCGCATGGCTCCGCTACCGAAGTCGACGTTGAAGCGTGCCACCCCACCCTGCATCTGCGGCTGGCCATTGTAGGTCACTTCCTGCGGCAAGACGCCGAACAAGGAACAGGTACCGTAGCTGAGATGGAGTAGACGGTCTTTCCACGGGCCGAACTTGTCTGAAGTGACCCAGACCTGACCCCCGCTGGAGTTGTCCACGTCCTTGGGGAACCAGCACAATGGGCGATCGTAGTCGGTCGGCTCCGTCGCACGGTGGGCGAGCGGAGGGACGCCATAGAAGCCGCCCTGCTTGACCCAGTTAAGACGGCACACGGGCGTCCAGGTGCCTTCGTTGTCGCCGGTGGTAACTTGGCCGGTCGGGCTGACGGCCATGCCGTTGGGCGCACGGAAGCCGGATGCGAAGAGCTCACTCTTCTTACCGTCAGGTGAGATTTTCAGGAGTGCACCGTGATGGTCGCAGATTTCGTCAAAGCCTCGGCCACCCTTGCGGACGGGACCGGCCTTGATGTAATAGAAATTCCCGGCGGCGTCCGTCTGCAGGTCGAAGACGAACTCATGGAAGTTCTTCGTGACCATCACGTCGAAATTGAAGGCCTCGTAAGCGTCGCACTCGCCGTCGCCGTCGGTGTCGCGCAACTTCCAGATGCCGTCGCGGCAGGTGACGTAGACTTCCCCGTTCACGACCTTGAGTCCGAGGGGATGATAGAGTCCGGCGGCGAAGCGGCGCCAGGTGACCTTCTCGAGCTTGTCATCGATACCGGAAGCGATGAAGACATCGCCATGGAAGGTGCTGATGACGGCGCGTCCGTCGGGCAGGAAATCGAAGGCCGAAGTAAACATCTGAGCCTTCCAAGGATTGGTCACCGGCAGCTTCACGTCGTCTACGACATAAGCCTCACCCGGCTTCTCGGAGAGCTTACCCGCGGTCTCGACGGACTCAGGCCAGAGCGTCTTGGCGACCTTCAGCAGCATCGCAGGCGTATCGGTCTCGAAAGATTGCGGCAGCGGCACGCCAGGCGGCAGATAGGCGATACGGACCGTCGTCACATCCTTTGATCCGTCCACACGGGCGACGGCATGGCCGTCGAGCTGGCCGACCTTGGTGGCGCCAATCGTGACGATGCGGGATACGTCGGCCGACTTGCCCAGCATGAGGGTGATACCCTTGGCGGAGGCAGCGATATCGAGCGTACGCACGACGAACTGGACCTCGTTCGCCGTGACGACCTCCGCGGTCTCATCGATGGCCACGCCACCGATCTCCCAGCGGACGACGACAGATCGACCAGCGTTATGGAATCCCTTGAAACGAACCTGGCTGACCGGCAGCGGACCGAAGCCCTTGCGGGGAGACAGCGCTGTAGCGTCGGCGCCCAGCATAAAACCAGCGAAGTCACCGGTGACGAAAATCGTGTCACCCATCGCCGTCGGATAATCCCCGCGAGACATCAGATTCATCTCAGTCGTGAACTTGCCGGACCACGCACCGATCGGACGACAGAGATCGAGGTCGTAGGCGATACCCTTCTTGCCATCTTCCCCGAGACGGACAGCCAGCCCCTTCAGGCCAGTCGAATCAATCGTGCCGTCCTTGTGCTTACCAACCCCGACGGTGCCGAGGATCCACTGGCCCGGGGCTTCCGCGACGGGCGCAGCGACGGTGGTCTTCTTGGCGGGCTTCTTGGCCTGGCCGAAGAGTAGACCAACGGAGAGGAATAAAGCGACGAGGGGCGAACGCATGGGAAGATACATAGGGACAGGGACGGGGACAGGGACAGAAAAAAGAAAGGGTCGGAGTCCACAGACCCCGACCCAATTTCAATTGGCCCTAGCCCGGGCCCTGACCCGAGCCCTAAATCACAGACTACGCAGGTAGGCGGCAAGGTCAGCGACACCCTGCTCCGTCAGACCCATCTGGGCCGGCGTGAACATGAGCGAACGGTCGAGATGCTTCTCTTCCTTGATACGGTTGCGGGGAATCGACTGCACGAGGCCGCCCATGGACTTGATCATCAGCGGATCGCCCGAGGACAGCACCATGCCGGTGATGACCATGCCGTCGTCGAGCACCACGCGCGTGCCCTCGAAGCCGTGCGAGATGTTGTTGGACGGCTGCGAGATGTTCAGCACGAGGGTCTCGAGCGACTGCTGCTTGGCGTAGGTCGTGAGGTCGGGGCCGAAGTCGATGCCTTTGCCATCGAACTTGTGGCAAGCCTGACAGACGGCCGAAACGGCCTTACCGCGGGCGGCATCGCCCTTGAGCGCGGCGATGACCTCAACGGAGGCGAGCGCCTTGGAGCCAGCCGGTTCAGGAGGCAGGTCGGAGCCGACGAGCTTGGCGGCCGAAGCGTCGCCCCCATGGGCTTTCACAATGGCGTCGACGTCGAAGGCCTTCCAGAGGCTAGCCTTGCGATTACCGATCCACCATTTGGCGAGGTCGGCCAGAGCGAACTTCTTGTTCAGCGAAAGCTCGACCATCGTGCCGGCGGCTTCGGCGCTGCGCGTGAAGGCCAGCGTGGTGAGGTCGCGCTTGAGCTCGTTCTCGTTCAGCTTGCCGGAGAGCAGGCGGGCGCGGACGTCGCGGACGGAGGAAGCCGGGTGCAGGCGCCAGGTCAGCCAGGCATAAGCCGGCGTCCATTCGAGCGCGGGCTTGACCATGACCTTGGCGATGGCGGCATGAACTTGGGCCTCGCGGTCTGTGGAACCGAGGCCGATGGCCTCGAGGTAAGCGCGGTCCTGTCCGTCGAACTGCTGGGCGATCGTCACAAGCGTGGCGACGGCGGCCGGGGTCTTGAAATCACGCAACGCAATCGCGACCTCGCGACGCACGGCGGCGGACTTGTCCTTGGCCATGGATTCGCAGAGCGAGAAGACGTCGCGATCGGCGGCGCGGAGGGCGCGGAAGGCCACGAGGCGTCGGGTATCGTCCGCGGAAGCGAGTTCCTTGCGGGCGAGTGCGGAGCCCTTGTCACCCAGCTGCGCGAGCAGCCAGACGGCCCGGGATGAGACGTAAGGATTCGCGTCGGACAACAGGGCGGCGACATCGTCGGCGACCTTGTCGCCAGCGGCCTTGAGGCGGTTGAAGCCACCGGCACGGACGTTCGGCGCCGGGCTGCGCAGCGCGGCGAGCTGTCCGGCTACGGTGGTGAGATCAATCTTGGGCATGACCGACTTGAAGCCCTTCGGAGCGATTCGGTAGATGGTACCGGACAGGCTGTTGTCGCGGGTGCCGTGACCGCCCACGCCGGGGTCGAACCAGTCGGCGACATAGATCGCGCCGTCAGGGCCGACGCAGACGTCGGAGGGGCGGAACTTGGTCTTCAGGAGGCCGGTGGCCTTGCCGCCGAGGAAGTCGGATCCGGCCCACTCCTTCTCCTTATTGGACGTCAGGAAGTCGAAGCGCTCGAGCTTCATGCCGGCGCCATCAGGCTTGGGGAGGTAACCGAAGACGACATTCTTGCCAGCCTCGCAGGCAAGGAGCAGGCCGTTCCACTTCGGGTCGAGCGCGCCATTCTCGTAGAAGGCCACGCCGGTCGGCGAGCCGCCGCCGTAGACGTCGCCGGCAGGCATGGTGCCGGGGTCATCCTGACGCCATTCGGCGACCGGAGTCTCCTGGCCGGGGCGCTTATCGGCACCCCAGGAGCGCTGGCCGTCGGCCGAAGCGAAACCGGCGTTGCCTCCTTCCATGACCAGAGTCACGCGGCAGGCGGGCGGATCGTCGTTGTCGCTCTGGTACATGTCGCCCAGCGAGTTGATAGACTGCTCGAAGCTGTTGCGGTAATTGTGGCCGACGATGCGGGCGTGGGTGCCGTCGCTGTTCATGCGCACGGAGAAGCCACCGACCCAGACATTGCCGTCATCGCTGCGCAGACCGGCCACCTTCTGGGCATCCACGGCCTGCTTGGTGAACTCACCATGGTTATAGGGGCTGCCGATACGGAAGGTCTTGCCGGACCTGTCGGTGAACTGCGCGCAGGTGTTGCCCTGATTAAAGTTCCACTTGCCGTCGGGACCGAAGGTCGCGCTGTGGAGCGAGTGGTCATGGTTGCGGCCATTGAAGCCGGTGAGCAGGACTTCGCGCTTGTCGACCTTGGGATCGTAGACGCCGTCGCCGTTAACGTCGGTGTAGACGATCAGGTCCGGCGGCTGGGAGACGACGATCTTGCCGTCGATGTGCGCCACGCCGAGCGGCGAGACGAGATTGTCATCCTGGGTGAAGACCGTGACCTTGTCGGCTTTGCCGGCGCCGGTCGTGTCTTCAAGGACCACGATCCGGTCGCCTTCCGGACGGCGGCCTTTCTTGCCGCGGTAGTTGACGCCTTCGGCGACATACATCCGGCCGCGTTCGTCGAAATCGATGTTTGTCGGATTGAAGATCTGCGGCGAAGTGGCCCAGACCGTGACCTCGAAACCTTCGGGTACCGTGAAGAGTTCGGCCGGGACGAGCGTAGGTCCGCCTTCGAAATCGACCGGCTTGTATTTCTCCGGACGGGTCGTGAAGACCGCGAACTTCACGTCGGCCGAACTGGCCTTGCCGCCACGGATGGCGCCACCGTCGTCGATGCCGACCTTGGCGCGGAAGGACTTCGCCGGACCAGGCAGATCAAAGGCGATGAAGGAGCTGGCATGGGTGCCGATGCCGCGGGCGTAAGTCTGGCCGGCGATCTTGAGCGGCTTGCCGTCGTAGTTCTTGCCGATCCGGCTCGTCCCGAGCGACTCAGCTTCCTTCCACTTGAGTTTGGTGAGGTCAACTACCGTGCCGTCCGCCAAGACGACTTCGGGCTCGATCCAATTCGACCAGTCGCAGGCGTTGCCGTCCATTTCAGCAACCACCAGGTAGAGTTGCTTCGAGCCACTAAGCTCGGCCGTCAGCTCGACCAGGCGCTGCTTGTCCTTGGCATACAAGACGGGCGTTTCGGCGACAGGCTTAGGAGCGGCGGCGGAAGCCAGCGCTGCGAAGCCAAGAAGGGTCAAGAAGGAGGCATTGGCCATACGGGGTACGAAGGACATATTAGGTCAGGGGTGTGCCCCATAGACACCGCCTTTGGCCGACGGTTCAAACCCTAACCACGTCGTTATCCGCCCATCGGCTCGAAAACCGCACGGACGGCTTTACATCCTAATGACAGCCAACACGTTTTAGGAACCAAGGGCACCCCGCCCTGTCCTATCCTTTTCCGATGTCTTTCCGGTATCTCTTTGGCCCCCTTTTCCTAGCCCTCTCGGCTTCCGCCGCGGAGATGGCTGCTCCCCCGACGGCCGCTCAGATCGAGTTCTTCGAAAAGGAGGTCCGCCCGGTCCTCGCCGATAATTGCTATAAGTGCCACGGACCCAAGAAACAGAAGTCCCGTCCAGACTCCCGCGACGCCCGCCCTCGCTCCGGTCGAAGAAGCCAAGGTCCGGCAGCCGCTCGATCGCTTCGTGCTCGCGAAACTGAAGACCGCCGGTCTCGACTTCAATCCCGAGGCGCCGCGCGAAGTCATCGTCCGTCGCCTCACGCTCGCCCTCTGGGGTTTCAATCCTTCCGCCGAGGAAATCTCCGCCTACGTCTCCGACAAGGATGCACAGGCGACCGAGAAACTGGTCGACCGCCTGCTCGCCGCGCCGGCCTTTGGTGAACGCTGGGCCCGCCACTGGCTCGACGTCGCCCGCTACTCCGACACGAAGGGCTATGTCTTTCAGGAAGAGCGCCGTTACCCCTACGCCTACACCTACCGCGACTGGGTGGTGAACGCCTTCAACCAGGACCTGCCTTACGACCAGTTCCTGCGCCTGCAGATCGCCGCCGACCAGATCGCCAAGGACCCCGAGAACAACCGTGACCTCGCTGCGCTCGGCTTCCTGACGCTGGGCCGCCGCTTCCTCAACAGCACCCCGGATATCATCGATGATCGTATCGACGTCGTCATGCGTGGCACCCAAGGCATGACGATGGCCTGCGCACGCTGCCACGACCACAAGTTCGACCCACTGCCGACGTCCGAATACTACTCGCTCTACGCGATCTTCAATTCGAGCCAGGAGCCGAAGGAGCTTCCGCCGCTTAAGCCATTCGCCCGCACGAAGGAGACCGACGAGTTCGACGCCGAGCTCGCCAGTCGCCAGAAGAAGCTCGACGACTTCATCGACAGCCGACGTGAACTATCCTTCGGCCCGACCAAGATTGCCGACTATCTCGCACTGATGCTCCGCGCGGCAAAAGAACCTAACTTCAATTACACGCAGGAAGCCAAGCGCACCAACCTCTACCCGACGGTGCTTAATGGCTGGCAGCATGTGCTAACGAAGAAGCTGAACGACAAGGACCCAGTCTGGGGAGGATGGTATCAGCTTAAGGACACCCCCGACGACCAGTTCGCCGCCAAGTATGCCGCGCTGATCGCCAAACCTGAACAATTCCAGGACGCACTCCTCCGGGCCGAGTTGCAGAAGAAGACGCCGAAGAAGTTCAGCGAGCTCACCGCCGCCTACGCTGGGATCCTCGCTGAAGCGCACAAGCCTGATAAGAATACCATCGTCGCTTGGAAAGCTTGGCGTGACCTGGTCGAAGCTTCTAACGGCCCGATCGCCGTGACGGCCGCCTCACTGATTCCTGCGTACAACGTCGCTGACCGCAACACGCGCAACAACCTCGAGATCCAGGTCGTCGGCTTCAAGGCCACGAGCCCCAAGAGCCCGCCCCACGCAATGGTGCTCCTGGACAAACCCACGGCGGTCAAAGGCGTCATCTTCGTCCGCGGCAGCGCCTCCCGACCAGGCAAGACCGTCCCGCGCCAATTCCCGGCCGTCCTGACCGATGGTAAGGTCAAGGAATTCACCGAAGGCAGTGGCCGCCTCGACATGGCCAACGCCATCGCCAGCAAATCCAATCCGCTGACGGCCCGCGTGATGGCCAATCGCATCTGGAACGAACTCATCGGTCGCAGCCTGGTCGAGACCCCGAGCGACTACGGCGTGCGCACGCCGCTCCCGAAGAACCCCGAGCTCCTCGAATACCTAGCCTCGTCCTTCATGAAGGACGAATGGTCGATGAAGCGGCTCATCCGCTCCATCGTCCTCTCCCGCACCTTCCTGCAGACGGTCGACGTGCGCCCCGAAGGCTTGGCCAAGGATCCCGACAATGACCTGAGCTGGCGCGCCCAACGCCGTCGCCTCGACTTTGAGGCCATGCGCGACAGTATGCTGCGCGTCGCCGGAAGCCTGGATGCCGCCAAGATCGGCGGCCAGCCGTTCAATCTCGAAGCGAATTTCTCTGAGCCGCGCCGCACACTCTACGGCAGCATCGATCGCCAGAATCTTCCGGCGTTCTTCCGTACGTTCGACTTCGCCAATCCGGACTATCACGTCCCGAAGCGCAACCAGACCACCACGCCGCAGCAGGCGCTCTGGATGATGAACCATCCGTTCGCGCGCACCCAAGCCGAAGCCCTCGTCAGCAAGGTCGCTGCCCTGCCCTCGCCCGAAGCGAAAGTAAAGGCCCTCTACCTTTCCGTGCTCGGTCGTTCGCCGAACAAGAATGAGCTCGCCCTCGCCCTGGACTATCTCCGCGAAGCCGAACTGGCGCCCGCCCCGGCGAGCTGGCGTAATGGCTACGGTGGCTGGAATCCGGCGACCAAGACCGTCGCGTTTACTGAGATGAAGGTCCAGACCAAGGATCGTATCTCGCCCTCCGATAAAGTGCCGGACAAGGAGTTCGCCCATACCTTCCTCACAGCCAAGGGCGGACACCCGGGCGACAAGACCGACGCCACTGCCGTCATCCGCCGCTGGACAGCCGGTAGCGCCGGCAAGTATCGCATCGAAGGCACCCTCGCCGTCAGCAGCAAGGTGAGCGATGGCGTCCGTGCCCGTATCGTCACCGCCCGCAAAGGCATCCTCTCCGAAGTCGTGACCAAGGGCGGTGCCTCTTTGTCCGTGGACCTCGCGGAAGTCGAACTCGCCGCCGGTGAGAGCATCGACTTCATCGCCGACAACTTCCTCGGTTCCAATAGCGACAGCTTCTCTTGGTCGCCGGTCATCAAAGATGCCAAGACGGGAGAGATCCTCACCTCCGCCGCCGGTGAGTTCGGCAAGAAGCCCGAACGGCAGTCAGCCCTCTCCACCTTCGCCCAGGTCCTTCTCACCAGCAACGAATTCATCTTCGCCGACTAATGAACCATCTCGAACCCCTCTCCCTCGGCTCCCGCCGCGAGTTCCTCCGCCGGGTCGGCATGGGCCTCGGCGGCGTCGCCATGGCCTCGCTCCTGCAGCAGGAACTCCGTGGCACCGAGATCAAGGTGGACCCGCTCCACCCCCTCGCCGCCCGTAAGCCCCCGCTACCCTGCAAGGCCAAGCGCGTCATCCACATCTTCGCCAACGGCGGCGCCTCTCAGGTCGACACCTTCGACCGCAAGGTCGCCCTGGATAAGTACCACGGTAAGACGCTGCCCGGCGATTACATCGCTACCGAGCGCAAGACCGGCGCCGCCTACCGCTCGCCGTTCACCTGGAAACGTTACGGTAAGAGTGGCCTCGAGGTCAGCGAGCTTTTCGACAAGACCGCCCAGCATGCCGATGATCTCTGTGTCATCCGCTCGATGAAGGCAGACGTGTCCAACCACGAGCCTTCGCTACTCCTGATGAACTGTGGCGAAGCCCGCCAAGTCCGCCCCTCGATGGGCTCGTGGGTTACCTATGGTCTCGGCACGGAAAACGAAAACCTCCCTGGTTTCATGACGCTCTGCCCCGGTGGCTTCCCCATCCAAGAGACCCAGAACTGGCAGTGCGGTTTCCTCCCCGGCGTCTACCAAGGCAACTACGTCGACACCTCGAAGCGCTCCGTCGAAGAGCTGATCGAGAACATCCGCAACTTCGGCCTTTCCCGTCCGGCCCAGCGCCAGCAGCTCGACCTGCTGGCCAAACTCAACGCGGCCCACCAGTCCGTCCGTCCGCAGGACGCCGCCCTCGAGGCCCGCGCCCAGTCCTTCGAGATGGCCTACCGCATGCAGCTCGAGGCCACCGACGCTTTCGACATCGGCCGCGAATCCGAGAAGACCCGCGAGATGTACGGCGACACCACCCTGGGCCGCCAGTTCCTCATCGCCCGTCGCCTCGCTGAACGCGGCGTCCGCTTCATCCAGCTCTGGCATGGCGCCGGCCAGCCGTGGGACAGCCACGACGATATCGAGAAGAACCATAAGCGTCTCGCAATGGAAGCCGACCAGCCCATCGCGGCTCTACTCACCGACCTTAAGCGTCTCGGCATGCTCGACGAGACCCTCGTCATCTGGGGCGGCGAATTCGGCCGCACCCCGACCGTCGAACTTCCGACCCCTGGCTCCAACGCCGGCAAGATCAACGGCCGCGACCACAACAGCCACGGCTTCACGATGTGGATGGCCGGCGGCGGCGTGAAGGCCGGCACGGTCTACGGCGAAACCGACGAATTCGGCTACAAGTCCGTCAAGGATGTCGTTCACGTGCATGACCTGCATGCGACCATTATGAGGCTCCTCGGCTTCAACCACGAAGAGTTTACCTTCCGCAGCTCCGGACGCGACTATCGCCTCACCGACGTCCACGGGAAAATCGTGCAACAGATCATCGCCTAATGCGACTTCTCGTCCTGCTGCTGAGCCTCGCTGCCACGTCAGCGGCGGCGATCGAGACCAAGGTCGTTAAGGATATCCCTTATAAGGACGACGTCATATCCCTGACGCCCTACGAGCAGGAACGCTGCAAACTCGACCTGACCGTCCCCGCCGGAGCCAAGGGCTTCGCCACTTACGTGTGGTTCTACGGCGGAGGCATGAAGAACGGCGCCAAGGATCTGCGTACGGAATATTGCACCGAAATCCGTGAAAGCCTCGCCCAAGCTGGCGTCGCGGTCGTCACGCCGGACTATCGTCTGAGCCCGAAGGTCAAATACCCCGCCTACGTCGACGATGCCGCCGCGGCCTTCGCCTGGACGGTGAAGCACATCGCCGAACACGGCGGCGACCCACGCAAAGTCTTCATCGGCGGCCACTCCGCAGGCGCCACCCTCGCCTTGCTCGTCGGCATGGACCCGGACCGGCTCAAGCCCCACGGGCTCACCCTCGGCTCCGTGGCCGGCATCGCCCAGGTCAGCGCCCAAGTGCTGACCCACTACACGATTCGCGAAGAACGTAATCAGCCTCGCTACGCCATCACCTGCGACGAAGCCGCCCCGGCGTTCTATATCCGGAAGACCCTGCCCCCGATCCTCACGATCTACGCGCAGAACGACATGCTCAGCCGCGCAGAAGAGAACCAATTCTTCGTGACCACCCTCAAGGCCGCAGGCCATGCCGAGAACTATTCCCTGCGCGTCGATGATCGCGACCACGGCACGGTCGGACATAATATCCGCAACCTCGACGACCCCGCCCGCCTCGCGATTCTGAACTTCATCGCGAAGCAGTCCGCCAGCCGCTGACGCCCGGGGGTGGCAAACCCCTACCCCTACCCCTACCCCTCTTCAGTCATGCTCCTCCGCTTATCCCTCCTCTGTCTCTTCACCTTACGCCTTAGCGCGGTCGAGTCGTACGACGTCGTCGTCTATGGGGGCACCGCCGCCGGCGTCATCGCCGCCGTCCAAGCCAAGAAGATGGGAAAGTCCGTGGTCATCGTTGGACCCGACAAGCACCTCGGCGGCTTGAGCAGCGGCGGCCTCGGCTTCACGGACAGCGGCGATAAATCCGTCATCGGCGGCCTATCCCGCAACTTCTACCACCGCGTCTGGCAATATTATCAGAAGCCGGAAACCTGGGTGCACCAGAAGCGCTACGACTTCGGCAACAAGGGCCAGGGCACCGTGGCGATGGACCAGAATGAGCGCACGATGTGGATCTTCGAGCCCAGCGTCGCTGAGAAGGTCTTCGAGGACTACGTTAAGGAATTCGCTATCCCAGTGCTTCGCGACGAATGGCTAGACCGCGCCCAAGGCGTCCGCCTCGCCGACGGCCGCATCGCGGCGATCACGATGCTCTCGGGCAAGTCTTTCGAGGGTAAGATGTTCATCGACGCCACGTACGAAGGCGACCTCATGGCCGCCGCGGGCACCAGCTATCACGTCGGACGGGAAGCCAACGCGACCTACGGCGAGAAACACAACGGCTCACAGGTCGGCGTCCTGCACCATCGCCACCACTTCGGCGTACTCAAGTCGCCCATCGACCCCTACGTCATCCCCGGCGACCCCAAGAGCGGCGTCATCGCCCGCGTCTCGACCGAAAAGCCGGCACCCAAGGGCGAAGCCGACCGACGCCTCCAGGCCTATTGCTTCCGCATGTGCCTCACGAACGTGCCCGAGAACCGCGTCCCGTTCACGGCTCCCCCCGGCTACGACCCTAAACAATATGAAGTCCTCGCCCGCGCCTACGCGGCCGGCTGGAAGGAGACGTTCGGTAAGTTCGACCTGATCCCGAACGGCAAGACCGACACGAACAACCACGGCGGCTTCTCTTTCGATAATATCGGCTTCAACTACGACTACCCCGAAGCGAGCTACGAACGTCGCCAGGAAATCATCAAGGAGCATGAAACCTATCAGAAGGGCCTGCTCTACTTCATCTGCACCGACCCGCGTGTCCCGGCCGACGTCCGCGAGAAGATGAACACCTGGGGCCTGCCTAAGGACGAGTTCAAGGACAACGGTAACTGGTCGCACCAAATCTACGTCCGCGAAGCCCGCCGCATGGTCGGCGCTTTCGTGATGACCGAGAACGAACTGACGAAGGTGAAGCCGACCCCGGAGTCGGTCGGCATGGGTTCCTACATGATCGATTCGCACAACACCCAGCGCTACATTACCCCCGAAGGCTCCGTGCAGAACGAAGGCGATATCGGCGTCTCTCCGCGCGGCCCTTACGAGATCGCCTATGGTTCGCTGGTCCCGAAGAAAGGCCAGGCCGCTAACCTTCTCGTGCCGGTTGCCTGCAGCGCCACGCACATCGCCTACGGCTCGATCCGCATGGAGCCCGTCTTCATGATCCTCGGCCAGTCCGCCGCCACCGCCGCCGTCATGGCGATCGACGGCAAGATCGCCGTCCAGGACGTCCCCTACGCCGCCCTCAAGGCCCGCCTGCTCGCCGACGGCCAGGTGCTCAGTAAGGCGGTCGACCTCTCCAAATACCCAGCTGAATCAGACGACCACGCCTCCGCGCCTCGCCTGCCCGGGATCACGGTCGATGATGCCGACGCCAAACTTTCGGGTGATTGGACCGAGAGCCAGGCCGGCAAAGGCTTCGTCGGTGAAGGCTACCGCCATGACGGCAAAGGTACGAAAGGCCCAATGTCCGCCACCTTCTCCACCAAACTCCCCAAAGCCGGCAAGTTTGAGGTCTTCCTCACGATTGTCCCGAACGTAAATCGGGCCACCAACGCCAAGGTCCGGATCATCCATGCCGGCGGCCAGACCGACCGCGAAGTGAACCTCGCCAAAGGACCCGCCGACCGACTGGTCTCGCTCGGCACCTATGAATTTTCGGACAAGTCGGATGCCCAAGTCATCGTCAGTAACGAGGGCGCCAACGGCTACGTGGTCATTGATGCAATCAACTGGCAGGCCCGCTGAGGCCTTTTCCTTAGAAATCCATTGGAACCCCTGAGGGGCAGGGTTGTCATAAAGACTTCCCCATGCGCGTCCTGCCTTTAGTCGCCCCCTTCCTAGTTGTCGGCCTCCTCGGAGCCGCCGAATCCACTGACACGGTCCGCTTCAATCGCGACATCCGACCGATCATGTCGGACACGTGCTTCCACTGTCACGGCTTCGACCCGAAGTCCCGCAAGGGCTCCCTACGACTCGACATCCGCGACGACGCGCTAAAGGCCGGCAAGAGTGGCGCCATCGCGATCGTCCCAGGCAAGCCCGATGAGAGCGAAGTCATCAAGCGTCTCTTCACCAAGGACGAAGATGACGTGATGCCGAACAAGGAGTCGCACAAGACCCTCACAGCCGCCCAGAAAGATCTCTTCCGCCGCTGGGTCGCGCAAGGTGCGGTCTACGAACCCCACTGGGCCTACAAGGCACTGGAAGCCCCGGTCGTCCCCGCCCTGCCCACCGGAGGCAAGAACCCGATCGACGCCTTCATCGGCGCCAAGCTCGCCGAGAAGAAGATCCGCCCGTCCGCCGAAGCCTCCAAGGAGCGCCTGCTGCGCCGCGCCTCGCTCGACCTGACCGGCTTGCCTCCCACCCCCGCCGAGACGGCGGCCTTCCTCGCCGACGGCTCGGCCGATGCTTACGAGAAACAGGTCGACCGACTCCTGGCCTCGCCGCGCTTCGGCGAGCGCATGGCGGTCTGGTGGCTGGACGTCGCCCGCTTCGCCGACACGGTCGGCTACCACGGCGACCAGAATCAGCGCATCTTCCCTTACCGCGATTACGTCATCAACGCCTTTAATACCAACAAACCGTTCGACGTGTTCACGCGCGAGCAGCTTGCCGGCGACCTCCTGCCTAACCCCACCGAAGAACAGCTCGTCGCGAGCGGCTATAATCGCCTGAATATGATGACCCGTGAAGGCGGCGCCCAGGTGAAGGAATACCTCGCGAAGTACGGCGCCGAACGTGTGCGCTCCGTCTCCAACGCCTGGCTGGGCAGCACCTTCGGCTGCGCCGAGTGCCATGACCATAAGTTCGACCCGATTAAGTCCGCCGACTTCTACACCCTGCAGGCGTTCTTCGCCGACGTGAAGCAGTGGGGCGTCTACGCGGACTACAATTACACCCCGGAACCCGAACTCAAGGGCGTGGGCAATGACCATCCGTTCTACCCCGAAGTCCGTACCAAGAACGCCTACCGCACGAAGAAGGACGCCGAATTCCGCGCCGAGCTCGCATCGCTCTACGCTAAGACGTTGGCCGAGCAGAAGGACCAGACCGACTTCTCCGCTTGGCAGAAAGACATCGCCGCCTTCCTGTCCGAACATCCCACCGGACTGCTCTCCCCGGCTGGCACTTTCTTCCTGAAGGCCGCACCCCCGGTCGCACCAGCGAAGATGGCCGCCAAGGCCCCAGCGAAGAACACCGACGCAACTTCGGTCGCCAAAAAGCCGGCCGCCAAGAAACCGGCCGCACCTGCCCCGGTCGCCTTCGCGGCTGGTGCCACCATCAAGATGCCCAAGGGCGTCGCTAAAGGCGAAGACTTCGCCATCACTTTGAATACCGGCGCTACGCCGATTGCTTCCGTCCGTATCGATATACCCAAGGGCTCGATTCCGGCTGACTCCGCCGCGAACATCACGGCTCGCTTCGGTATCGTCGACGCCAAGGGCAAGGAACGTCCGGTCGCTTTCCACCTGGCCGACGCCACCCATCGCGAACCTCGTTATAACAGCACCTTTGAGCTGACCGATATCAATGCGGGCTGGTCCTTGAAGATGCCGGACGCCGACGTGCATGCGGTCTGGCTCCTGGACACCCCGGTCACGACCAAGGCAGATGAGAAATTCGTGATCCACTTCGAAAGCAACGCCGCCCTGACACTCAAAGCCTCGGTCTCTCCGCTCTCCCACGATGACCCGTTGAAGGTGACCGCACCTGAAACCCTGTCCTCCCACAAGGACCCTCGCCTTACGGCTGCCACCGTCGCGCTCTTCTTGAACTCCCGCGGCACCGACCGCGCGACGCTCGAGAAGACGCGCACCCTGACCACCACGCTCCGTCGCCAATACGACGGCTACGCCTGGTCGATGGTCACCCAAGCCACGAAACCGCTCACGGTCCGCGTGCTTCCTCGTGGCAACTTCCTCGACGAGACTGGCCCGGTCGTACTCCCGACGACACCTTCGTTCCTGCCCGGCCTGCGCACCAGCACCGAACAGAAACGCCTAACCCGTCTCGACCTCGCCGACTGGATCAATTCGAAAGACAATCCAATCACCGCGCGTACGGTCATGAACCGCCTCTGGCAGATCTTCCACGGCACCGGCCTCAGCGCCGGCCTGGACGACCTTGGTTCGCAAGGCGAACTGCCCTCACACCCGGAACTGCTCGAATGGCTGTCCCTGGAGTTCCGCGATAAGGGCTGGGACGTGAAGAAGATGATCCGCCTGATGGTCACCAGCCGCACCTACCGTCAGAGCAGCAGCCTGCGCCCTGACCTGAAGGAGACCGACCCCAACAACCGTCTGCTCGCGTCGCAGAACCCGCGCCGTCTCGACGCCGAGTTCGTCCGCGACAACGCCCTCTTCGTCGCCGGACTGCTCAACATCGCGGACGTCGGCGGACCCAGCGTGAAGCCCTATCAGCCGGAAGGTTATTACGAGCCGATGCAGTTCCCCAACCGCACCTACGTCGCGAGCAAGGACTCCGACCAGTGGCGCCGCGGACTCTACATGCACTGGCAGCGCATGTACCTACACCCGATGCTGATCAATTTCGACGCCCCCTCGCGCGATGAGTGCACCGCGCTCCGCAGCTACAGCAACACCCCGCAACAGGCCCTGACGCTCCTCAACGACCCGACGTTCGTGGAAGCCGCCCGCGCCATGGCCGCCCGTCTCCTCGTCTTGCCCGCCGGCGATCGCCTGGGCCAGGGCTTCCGCCTCGCGATGGGCCGCGATATCAAGCCTGCCGAGCGCCCGTCGCTGGAGAAGCTGATCGCCGCCCAGACGGCTTATTATAAGACCAATCCGGCCGAAGCCGCCAAGCTGATCAAGGTCGGCTTCAGCCAGTCGCTCGCCGCCGACCCGGCCGAACTCGCCGCCTGGACACAGGCGTGCCGCGTCCTCCTTAACTCCCACGAAGCGATCACCCGCTACTAAGAACATGCGCCCTTACGACCCAGTCGCCCACGCCCTGTCGATCAATCGACGGAGCTTCCTCACCAAGAGCGCCTACGGCCTCGGCAGCGCGGCGTTCGCCATGCTCGCCGCGAAGTCTGGCTTCAGCGACCTACACGCCGCCCAGTTCTCCAAGGGCGTGCTCCAGAAGCCTGATCTCCCCGTCAAAGCCAAGCGCGTCATCTTCCTTTGCATGGCCGGCGGTCCTCCGCACCTTGAACTCTTCGACAACAAGCCGGTCCTGAAGAGCCTCCACGGCCAGGCTTTCCCGGAGTCGTTCACCAAGGGCAAGCAGATCGCCCAGCTCCAGAACACCGTCCTTAAGGCCCGCGGCGGCTCCTTCGAATTCAAGAAATGGGGCAAGTCCGGCATGGAACTGACCGACATCTTCCCGCACATCGGTGGGGTCGCCGACGACCTCTGCGTCGTCCGCTCGCTGAAGACCGAGCAGATCAACCACGACACCGCCCATGCCTTTTTCAACACGGGCTCGATTATCAAGGGCCGCCCGAGCATGGGCTCCTGGCTCCTCTACGGCCTCGGCTCCGAGACCGAGAACCTGCCGGGCTACATCGTCCTGACCTCCGCCGGCCGCACTGGCCAGCAGCCGATTTCCTCACGCCAGTGGTCCAGCGGCGTGCTGCCGAGCAAATACCAGGGCATCCAGTTCCAATCCAAGGGCGAAGCGGTCCATTACATCGGCAACCCCGAAGGCGTCTGCCAAAGCACCCAGCGCCAGGTCATCGATGAGATCCGCCGCCTTAACGGCCAGCTCGCCGAAGAGACCGTCGACCCCGAGATCGCCACGCGCGTCGCCCAATACGAGATGGCCTTCAAGATGCAGTCGAGCGTCCCCGAGCTGCTCGACTTCAAGAGCGAGTCCGCGAAGACGCTCGAAAACTACGGTATCAAGGAAGTCGGCGACGGCTCTTTCGCCTCGAATTGCCTCATGGCCCGCCGCCTCGCCGAACGTGGCGTGCGTATGATTCAGCTCTACCACCGCGCCTGGGATCTCCACGGCGGTCTCGACAACGGGATGAAGATGGGCGCCGAAGACGTCGACAAGGCCACCGGCGCCCTCATCCGCGACCTCAAGGAGCGCGGCATGCTCGACGATACGCTCATCCTCTGGGGCGGAGAATTCGGCCGCACGCCGATGGGCCAAGGCACCGGGCGCGACCACCATATCGCCGGCTACTCAGTCTTCCTCGCCGGTGGCGGCATCAAGGCTGGAACGACCTACGGCGCCACCGACGAGCTCGGGTATAACGCCGTCGAGAACGTCGTCGATGTCCATGACCTGCACGCCACGATGCTTGCCCTGATGGGCATCGATCACCATCGCCTGAACGTGAAGTACCAAGGCCTCGACGTCCGCCTGACGGGCGTCGCTGGCAAGGTGGTCAAGGGCATCATGGCCTAGCGGTAAACGACACTTAAACGCCGTTAAAATTCGGCGTTTAGACTTCAATGGTCAGGGCGGAATCGTAAGGTCGAACCATGCCCCTCCACCGCCTCACCCTGACGGCCACCCTACTGGCGTCCGCCTTCGTCAACGCCTTCGCCGCCGATGCGATCACGCCGACCGCGAAGACCGAACTCTTCAACGGCAAAGACACCGTCGGCTGGGCCATCTACCCCGAAGCCGGGAAAGATTCCTGGTCGATCAAGGATGGCATCCTTGCCTGCACAGGTAAGCCAAGCGGCTTCCTCCGCACGGAGAAGAGCTACAAGCAGTATCGCTTCACGGTCGAGTGGCGCTTCACAAAGACCGGCAATACCGGCGTGGTCGTTCACATGGCGCCCCCCGATGCGATCTGGCCGAAGAGCATTGAATGCCAAGGTATGCACAAGAACCAGGGCGACTTCTATTTCTGGAATGGCGCCACGCTCACAGGTGGCACCGAGCTCAAGGACAAGAAGAGCGGCAAGATCCGCGGCTACCGTCTGGGCAAGCAGGCCGATGCCGAAAAGCCGGCCGGCGAATGGAATACCTTCACCACGGTCTGCGACGGCAATACGGTCACGATCCTCGTCAACGGCAAGGAAGTGAACAAGGCCACCGGCACGAATCTCTCTGAAGGCTTCATCGGCCTCCAGGTCGAAGGCGGCGCCTTCGAAGTCAAGCGCTGCACCCTCGAACCCCTCTAAATAACAACCCCACCCCTAGCCCCACCCCTATCCCTCTTTAGTCTATGCGTCTCCTCACCACCCTCCTCGCCGTCGCGGCTTCCGCTCTCTCTGCGGATTCTCCGCCCGCCGGCTTCACCCCGCTCTTCAACGGCAAGGACCTTGCCGGCTGGCATGGCTACAACCCGCACTCCATCACCAAGCTCACCGGCGAGAAGAAGGACGCGATGCTTGCCAAGATGCGCGAGGAATTCTCGCAGCACTGGTCCGTGAAGGATGGCGAACTCTTCAACCCCGGTACCGGCGCCTACGCGACGACCGACAAGGAATACGGCGACATCGAGCTGGTGCTCGAATATAACATGGCGCCGAAGGGCGACTCGGGCGTCTACCTCCGCGCGGTCCCTCAGGTCCAGATCTGGGACCCGACCGACGAGAAGGCCTTCAAGCATAACGCCCAGCTCGGCTCCGGCGCCCTTTGGAACAACTCCCCGGGCAAGCCTGGCAAAGACCCGCTGGTCCTGGCTGATAAGCCCGCCGGTGAATGGAATACCCTCCGCGTCGTGATGGTCGGCTCCCGCGTCAGCGTCTGGCTCAACGGCAAGCATACGGTCGACCACGCCATCCTCGAGAACTACTACGACCGCAAGTCGGCCATCCCGGCGAAGGGCCCGATCTGCCTCCAGACGCACGGCGCCGCAATCCGCTGGCGCAATATCGCCGTCCGCGAGATCGCGGGCGCCGAAGCCAACCAGATCCTCGCGTCGCACGGCAAGGCCGGCTTCAAGTCGATCTTCAATGGTAAGGACTTCACGGGTTGGGCCGGTCCGGTCGAGAACTTCGAAGTGGCCGATGGTGCCATCCGTTGCAAGACGGGTAAAGGCGGCACGCCCTACTACAATCAGGACCTGACCGACTTCGCCAATCGCCTTGAGTTCAAGCTCCCTCTCGGCGGCAACAACGGCCTCGCCATCCGCTACCCCGGAACGGGCAACACGGCCTACGCTGGCATGTGCGAACTCCAGGTGCTCGACGACAACTACGAGAAGACGAAGGGCAAGATTGACCCGCGCCAGGTCCACGGATCCGCCTACGGCATGGTCGCCGCCCAGCGCGGTTATCAGCGCCCAATCGGCGAATGGAACTTCCAAGAGACCACCGTCGTCGGCTCGACGATCAAGGTCGAACTCAACGGCTTCATTATCCTCGAAGCCGACCTCTCGAAGGTCGACATGGCCACGGTGATGGGCAAGAGCCCGCACCCGGGCAAAGACAACACCCACGGCTTCTTCGGCTTCGCCGGTCACAACGACGCCGCGGCTTTCCGGTATATCGAAATCAAGGACCTGGCTGCCAAGTAAGGGGCCCTTTCAGGCCTCCATCAAAACCCCTCGAAAGAGGGGTTTTTTTATTAACTGCTAATTGCTATGCCCCAGCGAGGGTCTTAATTGTCTTCCATCGCAAGCCCCATGCCCCCTTACCGCTCTCTTCTCGCCGTCGCCGGCGTCTTACTCTTCGCGTCTGCATCGGCCGCAGAGCACGTCCAGTTCAACCGCGACATCCGTCCGATCTTCTCGGACACCTGCTTCGCCTGCCACGGTCCGGACGAGAATAAGGTGAAGGGCAAGCTACGCCTGGACTCCCTCGACGCCGCACGCAAAGGCGGTAAGTCCGGCGAACCGGCCATCACTCCGGGTCATCCGGAAAAGAGCGAAGTGATGAAGCGACTGCTGACGAAGGATACGGATGACCACATGCCTCCGGCAGATTTCCATAAGGTACTCAGCAAGGCGCAGATCGCCCTCGTCGAACAGTGGATCAAAGAAGGCGCCGAGTACCAAGGCCACTGGGCTTTCCAGATTCCGGTCAAGCCCACCGTCCCGACGATTCCCGCCGGCGGTAACGCGATTGATGGCTTCCTCGCCCAAGGCCTCTCCGCCAAGGGCCTCAAGCCCAACGGCGACGCCCCGAAGGCCACCCTGCTCCGTCGCGCCGCCCTCGACCTGACCGGCCTGCCTCCCTCCGACGCCGACCTGCAGTCCTTCCTGTCCGACTCTTCGCCTGAAGCCTGGTCCAAGGCCATCGA
>JAPLTV010000103.1 GCA_026397955.1 Verrucomicrobiota bacterium
GCGGCGACTTCCTTATTCGGGTCGAGGATTGCCGTAAGCAGGGCAGCCCGGCCCTTGTTCTTCACCGTAAGGAGGTCGGGGCCGACTTCCATGCCTTGACCCGCTGCGCGGTGGCAGATCACGCAGGCACGTTGGTAGACCGCTTGGCCTCGGAGGGCATCGCCGGTGAGGTCGAGGCTGGCGGCGAACTTCGCCGTGACAACGTCGCGTGACGGCGGAATTACGTCGGCCAGCACCTTACGTGCCTCAAGGGCAAGCTTGGCATCCTTAAGCTTGAGCAGCGATTGGACCTGGCCGGCATCGAGGGCGGTGGCCGGAAGTTTCTTCGTGCCGAGGGCGTCCAGCAGTGGAGGCAGGTGCGCGGGGCGTTGCAGGAGCTGGGCGATGGCCTTTGGTTTGACCGAGGGGGCGAGACCCTCCCAAGCGGCGATCACCGCGAACGCGAACAATTTATCGCCGGATAGGCCCCATTGGGCGATGGCTTCGGCTTGGATTTCGGCTGGTCGATCCGCGGCGAGACAAGCGGTCAGGATAGGTCGGCTGAGTTTGATGGGAGCCGCCGCAAGCAAGGCGAGGGCGGCCGAGCGACGCTCAGTCGTTTGTTTGCTGTCGTTGGCGATGAGGCCAGCTTCGGTGAAGACCTTCGTCAGCTTGCCTGCCACGTCAGCATTCTCCAATGCAGACGAGGTTGGAGGCAGGCCTTTCGAGAGCGCGAGCAGATGGGCAGGGCGGGTGCCGAGACGAATCACCAGATCGACTTGGGCCGGGCGATCCGCGGCGGGTTGGGATTTGGCTCGGGTGGTAATCAGTTGCGCAATGAACGCTTCGGCCTTGGGCGCGAAATCGTCAACGGCCAGGGCCGGGAGCAACTGTTGCGAGAGAAAGTCAGGGTGGGCGCTGAGGATTGCCGGGGCAATCCAAGTGTGGGCATGGTCCTTGCGTGCCAAGGCGATGAGCGTGTCGCCGATATCGGAGGGTGGCTGTTTCCCCGTCAGCCGCGCCAGCGTCAAGGCCGTCGCAAAGCGTAGACGGGCATCAGCCGACTTTGCGGCGAGAATGAGAGCGGAGTGCGCTTGGGGCGACAGCGGATGCTTTTGGTAGAAGTCGCCGGCGAGATGGATCGCGCGTTCACGGACCGCCGAATCGGTGTCCTCCATTGCCGAGATGAGTAGTGGGGCCGGCAGGGTTTGGAGTGCCGTGAGGAGGTTCAGGGTGTGCAGACGGGCAAGCGGGACAGGGGAGTTGGCTAGAACTTTCCTGAGCTGCTCGGTCGCTGCGGGGTCACGACGTTCGTAAAGAAGCCGTGAGGCGGTATCTCGGTGCCAGCCGTTGGGGTGCGCAAGGGTCTCGACGAGTTGGGAGGTCGTGGACGACGCGAGGTCCACGGACGGGCGGCGGCTCCAGCTTTGGTCGTCGGGGACGAGTCGATAGATGCGGCCGCGATCATTGCCGTTATTCAGGTCGAGGTGTTTCTTGATCTCATCTGGGATGGACCACGGGTGCTCGATCACTTCGCGATACATGTCGCAGACGTGGAGGCAGCCGTCGGGTGCGTTGGCGAAATTGACCACGCGAACCCAGGTGTCGCGGCTCGCGGCGAACTCGAAACCCTTTTCATCGGCCGGACGTTCCCCCGAGAGGTTGACGCCATCGGCGGCAGGCGAGATCACCTTGCGATGGATGAGCTGGCCGCCGGCGTC
This sequence comes from Verrucomicrobiota bacterium, assembly GCA_026397955.1. Lineage (GTDB taxonomy): Bacteria > Verrucomicrobiota > Verrucomicrobiia > Opitutales > UBA953 > UBA953. The sequence goes on from JAPLTV010000103.1 coordinate 1,701, forward strand.
GCCCGTGAAGCTGTTGTTCTTGAAGGCCGGACCATAGGCATCGCCGCGATAGATCGTGGTGCCCGTCGCACCGGTGAAGTAACCGCTCACGCGACCGCCGCCTTCCACTGCTCCTGGGACGGCTCCTGAGATGCGCCAGCGGGTGCGCACGATACGCCAAGGTTCATCGGGACTGATGCGAAAGACTTCGGCCGCGCCGCCGTCTTTGGCGATGCTGGCCCGAGGGGCGGGCAGGGGAAGGAACGGATTCTGGGAGAAGCCGGTACGATCGTGGACCCAGTATTGGAGGTGGTCGGAATTCGAGCAGGCGAACTTACGCCCGAAGTCGTCGAAGCTCATCCCGTATTGAGCGCCGCCCGACTCGAGGCCGAACGTATGCGTCTTCGGATCGAACCAGAAGTCATTGCCGCCGAGTTCGAGGGCGGGGAGTTCCGGACGAAGCAGGCAGGAGACCTTGCCGCGGTTGCCTCCGCCCGCGAGCAGGTGGACGCGCTGGTCGGGTCCCCACTGCATGCTGTTGGCCATCCCTTGGACGTTGATGAGTTTCATCCCCGTGCCGAAACCCGTGAATACCTTCTCGCGGTGATCGGCGACGCCTTGGCCGGCGCGGTCTTCGAAGCGCCAGATGTCGGGCGTCGCGATGACGTAGAGTCCGCCGTTGGCCCAGATCAGTCCGGTGGGCCAAGGGAGATTGTCGGCGAAGACTCGGCTTGTCTCGTAATAGCCATCGCCATCTTTGTCTTCGAGGACGGAGACGCGGCCAAGGTGCGGGATCTCGTCGCGGCGTTCGGAGTAGTCGATCATCTCGCAGACGAACATCCGGCCGCGTTCGTCGTAGCAGATCGCGATCGGATCGCGGACCTGCGGTTCGTGGGCGGCGAGTTGTAGTTTGAAGCCGGACTTTACTTTCCAGGTCGCGATCGCGGCGGCGGGTTCGACGGCCGGGTAGTGCGGGAGCTCCTTGGCGGCGTCGACCGTCGGGGCGCCCTTGGATTCCCCGTAGGCCTTCTGGTAGGTCGTCGTGGACTTGATGCCGTCGGCGGCGAGGGCACAAAGGCAGGCCAGCAGGGTTGAGGCGAGCAGGGTGATGCGGTAGGGATGGCGCACGACTTATTATCTAGACGCTCCTTGGTGGGAGAGAAGGCCAACCTCTGTCACTGGGCAGATTTATAAGGACCTTATCGTTCATTTCAGCCGGGCATGCTTATGTTGGCTTGTTTAGGCAACCCGTAGGAGACAGACCTGTCTTCACCCCATGCGCCACGTCTTCGTCGCCTTGCTCGCCTCCGTCCTCTCGGTCGTCGCGGCCGAACCTGGTCTGGTCCGCTCGGAGTTCATCTTCGAGACGAACCCGGTGCCGAGTTGCCATGCGACAACGATCGTCGAGGCCAAGGATGGCGCATTCGTGGCGGCCTGGTTCGCCGGTGAGGCTGAGGGTAAGCCGGACGTCTCCATCTGGATGGCACGGCTCGTCGACGATAAGTGGTCGGCACCGTTCAAGGTGGCCGAAGGCACGCAACCGGATGGCAAGCGGTTCCCCTGTTGGAATCCGGTGCTCTTCCAGCCCAAGGAAGGTCCCTTGCAGCTTTACTACAAAGTCGGTCCCAATCCTGTCGAATGGTGGGGTATGCTGCGACTGAGTGACGACAATGGTAGGACGTGGGGTGCTGCGCACCGCCTGCCGGATGGCATCCTCGGCCCGATCAAGAACAAGCCCGTGCAGTTGAAGGATGGCACGATCCTATCCGGCAGCAGCGCCGAGGGTTTGAAGGTCGGTCCGACGTGGCAGATTCATTTTGAACGCAGTCGCGATAACGGGCTCACTTGGGAGAAAGTCGCGGTGGAGCAGGGTGCCAACAGTCCGGCTTCCATCCAGCCGAGCGTCCTGTTCCTGCGTGACGGAGGCCTCATGGCCATCGGCCGCACTAAGAATGCTAAAGTCTTCAGTACCGTTTCCAATGACCAGGGGTCGACCTGGTCAAAGGTGGACCTGACTGATCTGCCTAATCCGAATTCCGGCACCGATGCCGTGACCTTAAAGGACGGCCGGCATCTCCTGATCTACAATCACACCGCCAAGGGACGTAGCCCGCTCAATCTCGCCATCAGCAAGGACGGCATCACCTGGGAGGCCGCGCTCGTGCTCGAGGATGAGCCCAAGGCTGAGTTCAGTTACCCAGCCATTATCCAATCCGCCGATGGTCTCGTGCACGTGACGTATACCTGGAAGCGCAAGCTCGCGAAGCATGCGGTGATTAATCCGGCGAAGCTCGTTGCCCGGCCCATGGAAGGCGTAGCTTGGCCCAAGGCCCCTGCCGGTCAGGCCGAGAACGGCGGGCTCGAGCGACTTAAGTATAACAACCCTGGGCTGGTCGTGGATCTCGGCGTGGGCCTCTGGGCCTGGCCTCTGCCCATGGATCTCAATGGAGACGGCAACTATGAGCTCGTCGTCAACTGTCCTGACAAGCCGTCGAACGGCGTATACGTCTTTTCGTCCGGGGCGGACACCGCCAAGAATCCCATGCCCGTCTTCAAGCCCGTCGTGCGGGTCAGCAAAGGTCTGCAGAATGTCGAGCTCAGCTGGGATTCAGAGGGTAAGCCCCGCGTGCTTTCGCCGGGCGTCGAGTATCCTGATTTCGCCCAGACCGGCCTGGAGTTCGGCAAGAAGCTGCCGCTGCCGACGAATATCCATCCCAACAAAGTCCGCGCTAATATGTGGAAATACGTCGACTATGATGGCGACGGTAAGACCGACGTCATTGTCGGCGTCGGTGACTGGACCGACTACGGCTGGGATAATGCCTACAACGCCAAGGGCGTGTGGACCAAGGGCCCTCTGCGTGGCTTCGTGTATTTCATCCGTAATGAAGGCACGAACGATAAGCCCAAGTATCAGAAACCCTTGAAGATCGAGGCAGCCGGCAAAGTCCTCGAGGTCTTCGGCTGGCCTTCGCCGAACTTCGCCGACTTCGACGGCGACGGTGACCTTGATCTCATCTGCGGAGAGTTTCTCGATGGGTTCACCTATTTCGAAAATATCGGATCACGGACTGAGCCCAAGTATGCGGCGGGTCGACGTCTGACCGTCCCGCCTGGTGTGACGAAGGATACCCGTTCCGCGGCCTGGAAGGCATCACTCGAGGCCAAATCTTTATCGGGTTCGCCCCGTCCCCTGACCATGGATCTCGAAATGATCACGCCCGTGGCGTTCGACTGGAATAAGGACGGCAAACTCGATTTGATCGTCGGTGACGAAGACGGGCGCGTCGCCTTCATCGAGAACACCGGCAAGTTTACCGACGACCATACGCCGCTGTTCCTGCCGCCGCGGTATTTCAAGCAGCAGGCCGACGACATGAAGTTCGGGGCCCTCGCCACACCCGTCGGTTTCGATTGGGACGGCGACGGCGATATCGACATCCTCTGCGGCAACACCGCGGGGACTATCGCGTTCTTCGAGAACCTCAGCGGAGCTGGTGTCGCCCAGCCCAAGTTCGCCGCGCCCAAGCTCCTGCAGGCGGACGGCAAGAATCTCCGCATCATGGCTGGAGGTAATGGCAGCATCCAGGGTCCGGCTGAGGCCAAGTGGGGTTACACCACGCAGTCCGTGGCGGATTGGGACGGCGACGGCCTGCCGGATCTCCTCGTCAACTCCATCCTCGGTAAGGTCGTCTGGTATCG
>JAPLTV010000060.1 GCA_026397955.1 Verrucomicrobiota bacterium
GGGCGGACCTACCATCCGCGGAGCCCGTTTTTATTTGCCTTATTTCGCCGCGGCCTTGGCCGCGGCCTTGGCGGCCTCGCGCTTGGCGAGCATGCCGGGCGAATTCCATTTGATGACGTGGTAGGTCGCGCGGCCTTCGCCAGCGTTGCGGATCGCGTGGTCGATATTCGCAGCCTGGAAGATGACGGAGCCAGGACCGAGCTTCACCCAATCGCCGGCGACGAGTGCCTCGACGGTGCCTTCCTTGACAATGAGCAGCTCCTCGTCGGCGTGCTGATGAGGGGGGTGCGGAGCCTGGCCCTTGTCTAGGGTCGTCACATGCATCTCGAGTTCGTCGAGGGTGGCCGTCTGGGCGCGGCAGATGGTGCGGGATTCGCCAACCTTGGATTTCTTCACGACCAGTTTCTCCCAATCGAAGGCCATCGAGCCCATGATGGACTTCGGAGCCGGCACGGCGGCGGCGAGGCGGTCTTGGCCGATGAAGCCGAGGAGGCCTAGGCAGACGGAGGCGGTCAGGGCGGCGACGGTGAGGTCGCGACGGGTCGGGGTGATCATGGGTCGTTTCTAGGAAAGCCGCCGAGGGGAGTAAAGAGTCCATCCAGACGCCTTGCCCTCCGGCCGACCCCGGGCCTAATCTTCCGCATGCTTCGCCCCCCGCTCCGATGGACGGCCGCCCTGCTCGCCTTGGCGTGCCTGCTCGCGGGCTGCGGCGAAGGCAAGACCACCGTCGAGAAGAAGGCCGCCGAAGGCTACCTGATCATCAATAATATGGCCGAACCTTCCGGTCTCGACCCGCAGACGATTACCGGACTCAGCGAGAGCCACATCATCGCCGCCCTCTTCGAAGGCCTCGTCGGCTACGACTCTTCCACCTGCGGGCTGCCGCGCGCTGGTCCAACGGCGACCCCGTGACCTCGGCTGATTTCCTCTTCAGTTACGAGCGTATGCTCTCGCCGAGCTTCGGCGCCGAATACGCCTCGATGCTGCATGGTGTCCGCGGAGCCAAGGCCTTCAACACCGGCAAATCCAAGGACTTCAAGTCGGTAGGCCTCCGCGCCCCCGACGCGCACACACTCGTCATCGAACTCGATCATCCCATTCCGTATTTCCTGCAACTCCTCTGCCACCACAGCTGGATCCCGGTGCACCCCGGAACGATCCTGAAGCACGGAAAAATGGATTCACTCAACACCCTCTGGACGCGCCCCGGCGCCATGGTCGGCAACGGCGCGTTCACGCTCGAGAAGTGGGAGGTCGCCCGCCGCGTCGTCGTGCGCAAGAACCCGCTTTACTGGAACGCCAAGGAAGTCTCGCTCAACGCCGTCGAGTTCCGCGCGATCTCCGACCTCTTCGCCGAAGAACGTGCCTTCCGCGGCGGCGAACTCCACATCACCGGCGCCGTGCCGCCCTACAAGGTCGCGAAGCTGCGCGAACAGAAGGCCCCGCAGCTGCGGCTCGACCCGTTCTTCTCGACCGCCTTCGTGTGGGTGAATTGCAACATCAAGGGCACGAAGCCTGTCGATCTCGCCGCCCGCAAGGCGCTCAGCGATCCGCGCGTCCGCCGCGCCCTCGGCATGGCGATCGACCGTAACCTCATCGCGGAAAAAGTACTGCGGGCCGGCGAGACCCCTGCGCTGCACTTCACCCCGCCCGGCACCGGCGGCTTCCAGCCGACCACCCTCTGGAAACAGGATGCGAACGAGGCGCGCCGCCTGCTCGCGGAAGCCGGCTACCCCGGCGGCAAGGGCCTGCCGAAATTCGACTATCTCTACGCGACCTCCGAAGGCCAGCAGATGACCGCGCAGGCGTATCAGGAGATGTGGCGGCGCGAACTCGGCGTCGAGGTCGAGCTACGTAACCTCGAATGGAAGGTCTACCTCTCCGCGATGCGTAAAGGCGAATTCCACCTCTGCCGCGGAGCCTGGGTCGGCGATTACAACGACCCGAACACCTTCCTCGAGATGCTCATCAGCGGCAACGAACTGAACGTCTCGCATTGGAGCGACGTCGAATACGACCGCCTGCTCGGGCTGGCGGCCAAGGAGACGGACTCGGTCCGGCGGTTCGACTATTTCCAGCAGGCCGAGGCCCGTCTGATCAGCCAGGCGCCGGTGCTGCCGGTCGTCTTCAACAAGAACAAGTTCCTCATCCGTCCCGAGGTGCAAGGCTGGTACCCCACCCTGTTGGACCAGCACCCGTTCACCGCCGTGAAGCTCGTCCCCACGAAAGGGGATTGAACGGGCCCCCGCCCAGCCTACGCTTCTCCTACTCCCATGCGCTCCCTCGCCTTCGCCTTCCTGGCCACTCTCTTCGCCGTCTCCGGACTCGCCCAAGCCGAGCCCGGCCGCTCCGCCGCAGGCGACGACAAGTCGTTCGCCAAACTCCGCGGCGTCACCTTCTTCTTCATCGACGTCATCACGTCCGAAAGCCGCAGCGAGGACGCCGACCTCCGCGGCGAGATCCGCGACGCGATGGAGCTTGAGATGCGCCGCGCCAACATTGTGCCGAAGCCCGTCGAAGGCCTGACTCCCGAGACCACCACGCCTCTCCTGACCATTGAGGTCCGCCTCGATCGCGGCCTTGGCCGCTACAACGCCGACGTCATCCTCGCCGTCCGCGACAACGCCACGATCACCCGCAACAAGGAAGCCGTGCTCGCCCAGTCCTACGCCCAATCCAAGCGCGCGATGGGCACTTCCGAATCGACGCTCAACCGCGAAGTCAAGGCCCGCAGCCGTGAACTCGTGCAGGAACTCCTGGCCGGCATCAAGACCCTGAAGTAAGGCCGACGGCCTCGCCTCCTTGGAACTCCTGAAGAAGATGCGCGGCGACGGGGCCAGCCCTCCGCCGCGTTCTTCGCTGTCCGTCATCGTCGCGACCGTACTCGCCGCTGTGGCCGTCATCGGTGGCCTATCGTACCTGACCCGCGAACTCGAGGTCATGCTACTCCTAGGTTCCTTCGCCGCCAGCGCCCTGCTCGTCTTCGCCTATCCCGACTCCCCTTTCTGCCAGCCGCGCAACGTGATTATCGGCCATCTCATCGGGGCCCTGTCCGGACTTCTCTTCCTTCAGTTCTGCCACGTTTCGTGGTGGTGCGACGCGCTGGCGGTCGGCACGGCGATCGGTGCCATGAAACTCACCCGTACGGTCCATCCGCCCGCCTGCTCGAACCCCCTGATCGTCTTCGCGCTCAAGCCGGGCTGGACCTTCCTGCTCTTCCCCACCCTGACGGGTGCCGTGCTGATTGTGCTCGTCGCCCTCGTCTATCACAACTTGCGCCGCGAAGCCCGCTGGCCCAAGTATTGGCTCTGAACTTATGTCCTCCGTCGAAGCCCGCCTCACCGAACTCGGCAGCACCCTGCCGACGCCTCCCGCCGCCGCCGGCGCCTATGTCCCGGCCGTCCGGACGGGCAACCTGCTCTACCTGGCCGGCACGTTGCCGATGAAGGACGGCAAGGTGACGTCACTCGGCAAGGTCGGCCGCGAAGTGGAGATCGTCCAGGCCGCCGAGGCCGCCAAGCTCTGCGTGCTCAACGCGCTCGCCAACGCCAAGGCCGCCCTCGGCTCGCTGGATCGCATCAGCCGCGTGGTGATGGTCAACGGCTTCGTTAACGGGATCGATGGCTTCAGCGACAGCCCCAAGGTGCTTAATGGCGCCTCGGAGTTCCTCCTTCAGGTCTTCGGCGATGCCGGCAAGCACGCGCGCGCGGCGGTCTCCGTCAACGGCCTTCCTCTCGGAGTCTCCGTCGAGGTCCAAATCGTGCTCGAGATTCGCGACTAAGCCGGCTCAGCGGTCGTTCGCGCTGATCTTCCCGAAGTCGATCTTGAAGGCCTTACCGCCCGGCGGCTTACCGCAGTTGCCGATCAAGGTGCAGGCGCGCTTGACCAATTCGGCCATGTGCGCGTCCGACGGGCGAGACACCCAACCAGAAAAACTCGCGAATCCGGAGGCGTCGATGGCGACCGTGATACCGCAGGAACCCGCAGAAGTGATCGAGGCACCCTCGGCCGCGAGGATTTCGTTCCAGGCGCTCCGGAGCCGAGCCTCGACTTCACCGGCGTAGAGTTGCTTCTCGGAAGCGGAACCGCCTTCGCCGCCGTTGTCACCTTCGCCATACGAGCGACCTTTCTTGACGGAAACGCCGCCGATACCGCCGACCTTGGAAGACGAGCCGCTCTTGCCGCCCTTTGATTTCATGAACTCTCCGAGCGTCGTCTTGTTAGAGCTATTGCTACTCGTCCCGGCCTTGGCGGATGCCTTGGCCATGGTCTTTGGCGAGTTGGTCGAAGACTGGGAAGCCTGCTCGGCCTGCTCGCGTTCGCGGAGGATCTTTTGGACGTCGAGTTTCTTGAGATGAATGCGGGCGACGCCGCTGTTCGAACCGGTTTCGGAACCCTTGGCGACGCCGGCGGCCTTGCCGACTTCGCCGGGGCGCTTGCCCGGGTCGCCGTTCAGGACGACCAGCAGGGGGTCGGCGGTCTCGATGCTTTCTCCCCCATGACGCGCGGCATACCAGGAGAAGCCTACGATCACCCCAAGGATACCGAGGTGCACCGCGACGGAACCGACCCAACCTTTGCCTCCGCTCGACATCTCAGCGCGTCTCGGTGTCGAGTCCCGCCTTCGTCAGGCCCTTGGCCTTGGCTGCGGAAAGAACGTCGATGATTTTTTGGTAGGACAACACGCCGTCACCGCGGATGCGCACGACTGGCTGATCGGCCTCGGGCATGGCCGCGATAGAGGCGAACTCGGTTTCCAATTGGGCGAAAGTCACGGCACGCGCGCCGATGGCATAGGCGCCGTTACGGTCGATGCTCACGATGCGATACTGCACCTTCGTATCAGGCGTCTTGCCCGCGCCTTTCTCGGCTTTGGGCAGGTTGACCGCGGTGGTCTGCTCAAGCACCGGCGTGGCGATCATGAAGATGATCAACAGCACGAAACAGAGATCGAGCATCGGCGTGACGTTCAGCTCACTGATGACGTGGAGCCGGTTGGGTCTGGAGAAGGAGCGGGCCATGCGGACTTACTGGGCGTCTTCCCAACCTGGGAGAGCCGCGGGAGGCTCGGTGGCGACGGGAGCCGGAGCGACGGGGCCGCCGGCGGCGACGGCCGGAGCGGCGGCGCGGAGGAGACGTTCGCGTTCCTGTACGGCCTCGAAATTGCGACGGGCTTCGCCTTCGAGCTCGAGCTCGACGCGGTCGGCGAGGGAGCTCGCGAAATTCTCCAGCTCGGTCGTCATGATCTTCACCTGCGTGAGCAGGTAGTTGTAACCAAAGGTGGCGGGAATCGCGACGAGCAGGCCAAGGGTTGTCGTGACGAGGGCGCCGCAGACGCCGGGCGCGAGCTGCGCAATGCTGGCCTTCTCGGTGAGCGCACCGAAGGTGACCATCACGCCCCACACGGTGCCGAGCAGCCCGAGGAACGGACCGCCAGAAACGAGTGAGCTCAGGATGACCATCTTGTCCTCGTATTTCACCATCGTGCGGGCGACGCCACGCTGCACAGCGTTCTCGACGTGGCCCATGCACAACGTGACGTCGGACTGACGGACGAGGCGCCCCTTGTGGCGCTGCACGGCGGAGACCGCCTCGGCGACGAGGAATTCGTAAGGTCCGAGATTCGAACCGCGCGGGAAATTAAGGGCGACGACGGAAGGTTCGTCGCGCAAGCGACGCTCGAACGCATGATTACGACGGCGGAGCTCCTGGACGTCAGACCATTTGCCGATCATCGCACCCCAACCGATAAAGGAGCAGATCAGCAGGACGCCCGCGACGGCCATACCAGCGGAATCCATCTGCTGGAAATACCAGAGAGCGCCCTTTGCCGAGTCAGCCAACACGATCATGAGGACAGGAGAAAGCATCACTTTCATAGGCAATCCGCCATCGGGATGGCTTCAACCTGAAAAGGTTCGTGGTCGCACTTGAATCGGCAGCCGTTCGCGTGCATGGTGGGAGTGCTTGATTCCTCGTCCGCCATCCTGCCAGGGCTGCATCCAGAACGCCGCCGTGTATTTCACCCTTGTCGCCGGGGGGAAGGCGGAGACCTATGCCTGCTGCCAAGGCTGCCCCTCCTTGCTCACGGACTCCATCCTGCCCTCCCTTGCGCTTGGGCTGAAGCTGACCGTCCCGACCCCCGTCGGCCGGGGCAAGTGCCCCACCTGCGGCTTCCGGTGGGCCGACTTCGACCGCATCCATCGCCTGGGCTGCCCGACCTGCTACGAAGCCCATGCCCCGCAGGCCCTGGCCACCATCGCCCGCATCCAGCCAGGACTAGAACACCACGGCCGCCGCCCCTACGACGCCGCCGCCGACCGCGAAGCCAAACTGACCAAGGCACGCGACCTACTCAAGGTAGCGATGAAGGAAGAGGACTACGAGACCGCCGCCGTCCTCCGGGACCAGATTACCGAGCTCGAAGCCGGCCTCCCCGGAGCCAAGAAATGACCTTAGGATGAAGCCCGTAGCCCTACTGACCAACGACGACGGCATCAACGCCGCCTTCCTCCACGCCTTGGTCGCCGCCTGCGTGGCCGAAGGCTTCGACGTCGTCGTCGCCGCCCCCTCGGGCGAACGCAGCTGGATCGGCCGCGCCTTCAGCCGCCACCGCGAAGTCACCCTCGCCGACTACCCGAACCTCGGCCGCCAGGCCTGGTCCATCGACGGCACCCCTTCCGACTGCGTCAACATCGCCCTCGGCCACCTGCTGCCAGTGAAGCCCGACGTGGTCCTCTCGGGCATCAACATCGGCTTCAATGCTACCATGCCGCTTTGCCTGAGCTCCGGCACCCTCGCCGGGGCGACCGAAGGTACGGCTTGGGGCCTACCGGCCGTGGCCTGCTCCCTCGACCTCGAGCAATCCCTCTTCGAGCAGGTCCACCGTAACTCGTCCGTCTGCCCTCCGGCCCTCCGGCCGCACCTCGAAGCCGCCGGCCGTCATGCCGCCCGCTTCGCCAAGGGACTCGTCGGCCAGCCTAGCGATAGCCTGCACGTGCATAGCCTCAACTACCCCGCGACCGTCACCGACGCGACCGCGATGGAACGGAGTACGCCAGCGCTCGTCCGCCACGGCTCCCTCTTCAAGCGTTCGGCGCAGGGCTTCTCGTTCGCCTGGAACGATGGGGAGAGCCTCACCACCGACAAACAAACAGACCTCGCCGTTTTGGAACGAGGTCTGATCAGTCACACTGTCTTCGACTTCAGCGGCACCGCGCCGCTCTGAACCGACTCAGTGCGTGTGGCCGTGATCGTGGCCGTCGCCATGATCATGGTGACCTTCACCCGCGAAGAGAGCCGGCAGGAGGAGCACCAGACCGCCAATGAAGGCGGGCGCCCAGGCGTTACGCAGGCCATGGGCCGCGAGGTAAGGATAGAAGGCGACGTAGCTGGCGAAGGCCCAGGCGCCGAGGTGGTTGATGAAGATCCAAAGGCCCTTGAGGCCGCCGTCGTTGGCGCGACGTTGGACATACACGGAAAGGAAACCAGAGAAGAAGAGCGCCGAGAGGATCAGCAGGAAGATCGCGAACGGGGCCCAGCCTTCGACGGCGTGGTGGTGAATCTCTTCGGCCTGCTTCTTGAGTTCAGGCTCAGCGGCGGCTTCGGCGGCGGCGACAGCGGCCTTCTCGTCGAAGGCCTTGCCCTTGGCGGCGGTCTTGGCCTTGGCGACGGCCTTATCCATGAGGGCGGCTTTGGCGGCGACTTCCTTGGCATGGGCGTCAGACTCAGGCAGAGTATGGCTCATGTAATAGTAGGCGCCGACGGAGATACCGTAGAAGACGGCTCCGAGGATGAAGGTGTTGATGACCAGGCCGAGGCGGCCGAGGGGCTTGGTAAGATCCAGCGAGAAGCTCATGGTGAGAAACCGCAACCTAGGTCGCCCGCCCTTTCCTTCAATTCCAAACTTGGAAACCGCCCCGTTCCTCGCCTCATAAGGGCTTCGCCATGGCCCACCCCCTTCCCGAAACCGTCCTTTTCGACCTCGACGGCACCCTGGTCGACAACTTCGAGGCCATCCATCGGTGTTACGACGATGTGATGGGCATGATGGGCCTACCAGGCGTCACCCTAGAACAGATCCGTCGCGCCGTGGGCGGGTCGGTCAACGTCACGGTCGTCAAGCTGGCCGGCGAAGCCAACGCGCCCACCGCCACCCGCCTCTTCCGCGAACACTTCCCTTCTGTGATGTATCACGGCCTGCGCGCCTACCCCGGCTGCCGCGAGATTCTCGTCGGCCTACGCGCCAAAGGCGTCCGGGTCGCGGTCTACACCAACAAAGACGACGCCAATTCCAAGAAGATCATGGAGCACCTCGGTCTGGATGACGTCGTCGATGCGGTCTACGGCACCAACGTCCACCCCTGGCGCAAGCCCCAGCCGGAGTTCACCCATTTCGTCCTATCCTCCTTCAAGGCGCGGGCCGAGACCACGGTCATGGTGGGGGACTCGCCGTTCGACATTGCCACCGCCCGCAACGGCAAGCTGGCCGCGATCCATTGCGTGACGACCGGCAGCCACACCGCCGAGGAACTCGCCCCTTACGCCCCGGACACCGTCCACGCTGGCCTGCCCGAGCTGGGCCGCGAGCTGTTCGGCCTAGGCTGATTTTCGTTTCGCCCCCGTCCCGCGGGGGTGATTGGCTACCCGCATGTCGCCGCCACGCGAACCGCCGCGCGGACCCGAAACTACCCTTTCGGGCGTGGTCGAGCGCATCCTGTGGCTCGACGAGGAGACGCACTTCACGATCGCGGAGCTCGCGCCGGAAGCCGGCGAGAAAGTCATCATCCTCGGCAACATGACCGGCCTGCAGTGCGGCGAGACGGTCGACGTCAGCGGCCACTGGGAACGCCACCCTTCGCACGGCCCACAACTCCGCGTACGCACCTTCAGTTCGCGCCTACCCTCTTCCGTCCACGGCATCCGCAAATACCTCGGCAGCGGCCTCATCAAGGGCATCGGCAAGACCTACGCCGACAAGATCGTCGCGAAATTCGGCGTCCGCACCTTCGACATCATCTCCAACCAATCCGGCCGCCTCCGCGAGGTTGACGGCATCGGCCCCGGGCGCGCAAAGGCCATCAAGGCCGCCTGGGATGACCAGAAGGCTCTGCGCGAGGTGATGGTCTTCCTGCAGACGTATGGCGTGACCAACGCGCTCTGCGTGCGCATCGTCAAGGCCTACGGCCAGGACGCCAAGAAGGTCCTGACCAACGAACCCTATCGGGTATGTCGCGAGGTCGAAGGCGTCGGATTCAAGACCGCCGACAAGATTGCACGCAATCTGGGCCTACCTACCGCCGGTCCGCAGCGGGTCGACGCCGGCATCCTGCACACCCTCGAAGAACTCGAGGGCGAAGGCCATAGCGCCTTCCCCGACGAAGGCCTGCTCGAGAAAGCCACCGAGCTCCTCGAGGTCGACAAGACGATCGTCCACGACCGCCTGCGCAAGCTGATGGAGGAAAAGGCCGTCGGCGTACTGTCCACGCGCGGCGTGCGGCTCGTGCAACTCCGCCCACAGGAGAACGCCGAGAAATCCATCGCCGCGTCGATCCAACGTTTCCTCGCCACGCCTTCGGGCCTGCCGACCATCGTCGCCGACAAGGCCGTCGAATGGGCCCAGACCCGCGCCGGCTTCGCCTTCTCGCCCGCGCAGGCGGCCGGCGTGCTCATGGCGCTGCAGAACAAGGTCACCGTCCTCACCGGCGGCCCCGGCACGGGTAAGACGACGATCCTCAAGGCGCTCTGCGACATCCTCAGCGCCAAGCGCGTACGCATGGCCCTGGGCGCGCCGACTGGCCGTGCAGCGAAGCGCATGACCGAGGCCACGCGCGTGCAGGCCTCGACGATCCATCGTCTGCTTAAGTTCGATCCGGCGGCCGGCGGCTTCACCGCCAACGCCGATAACCCGCTCGCGACGGACTTCGTCATCATTGACGAATCCTCGATGCTGGACACGAAGCTCGCGGCCGCGCTCCTGCGCGCCGTCCCTGGCACAGCCCACCTCTTGCTCGTCGGCGACGTCAATCAGCTCCCCTCCGTCGGCGCGGGTAACGTGCTCGGCGACCTGATCGACTCAGGAGCCGCCGCGGTCACGCGCCTCGACACGGTCTTCCGCCAAGGCGCCCGCAGCGGCATCGTCACGGTCGCGCACGGCATCCTGCATGCCGACACCACGCCGCCTACGCCGGTCGAGGATCCGACGAAACTGGACTTCACGCAGGACATCCACTTCGTCCGCGTCGACGACCCGGAAGCCTGCGTGGCGATGGTCACGAAGCTCTGTTGCGACATCCTCCCGAAGGCGCTGCGCTTCGACCCTCTCCGCGATATCCAGGTGCTCGCGCCGATGCATAAAGGCACGGGCGGTATCCAGGCCTTCAATCAGGCGCTGCAAGGCCGCCTGCGCGGTGCCGACGCCCGTCCCGGACGTGTCCAGCCAGGCGACAAGGTCATCCAGACCCGCAACAACTACGACAAGAACGTCTTCAACGGCGACTTCGGGGTGGTCCTCGGCCAGAACGAGGAAGGCACGCTCCTGATTGATTTCGACGGCGCACGCGTAGAACTCGAACGCGGCGAACAGGGCGACCTGCACCTCGCCTACGCGGTGAGCATCCACAAATCCCAGGGCTCGGAATTCCCGGCGGTCGTGGTGCCCCTGCTCCGTCAGCATAGCATCATGCTCGCGCGCAATCTTGTCTACACCGCCGTCACGCGAGGTCGCAAGCAGGTCATCCTCGTCGGCGACCCCACCGCCTACGCGATGGCCGTGCGTAACGCTTCGGATTCACGTCGTATCACCGGCCTGCTCCCCCGCCTCCGCGGCGAGGAGTGATCAGATCCGCACTCGCATCGTCCCGCGCGTGACGCCGAGTTGATTCAGGACCTTGAGGTCGTTCCAAAGGGCGGTGCCGTCGAGGTCGCCCTTGAGGAGAGCCTGATACTTCTCGAGCGTGCGCGTGACAGTGGAAGCATCCTCGTCGACGAACTCGACGCGGAAGCGGCGTACGCCCAGAGCCAGCAGCTGAGTCACATATTCGGCCCCGGTCTGAGCGCGTGAATTGAAGAGCGTATTGCGACAGCCGGCGTCGGCCTTAAGGATATGCTCGGCACCGACGCGGTCGCGCAGTTTGACGCGGTGGGTCTCGCACGGGCGGCCACAATCACGGTAATCCTTACCCTTGGAGAGGAAGGTGCAGAACACGCAGTGCTCCATATGGAACATCGGCATGTGCTGGTGGACCGTGACCTCGAACCATTCCGGCGGAGCGGACTGGAACAAGGCTGTGACCTGCTCGGAGTTGAGATCGTAGGAGACCGTGAGACCCTCGAGCGCATGCTCGCTCATGAGCCATTCGGCGGTGAGTCCGTTGGCGACGTTCAGGGAGAAGTCGGCGCGGAGACGCTTGCCCTTGAAGGCGCGGAGATCCTCGTGGTTGCGGACCAGGTAGCCATCGGCTTCGCACGAAAGGACGATCTCACTGATGCGTTCTTCGCCCTGCTTATGGATGCGCGGGCCCATGGCCCAGAACTCGACCTTGCGGCCGGCTTCCTGCTCGTAGGCCCGGACACAGGCGACGGCGGCGCGGAATTTCTTGGGGTCCTCGTATTCGGCGTAGATGACGCGGGCGCCGCTCGCGAGGGCAGGATCCAACTGCTCGGGCTCGCGGATGACGACGATGATCTCCGCTTCGCCCGGGCGCTTTGGCTCAAAGGGAGCGACCTTGGTGGCCGACTCCTCGAAAGGTAGGAGCGTCCAGCGTAGCGGCAGGCTGCGGAGCTTCGAAATCTGTTCGGCGAGATCGCGGCGGAGGCGGTTGAGTTCGCTAACCGGAATGATGAGAGCACCTTCAAGGTCGGCCTGCAGCTCGCCCATCTCGAAGCCCGTGTCGCCCAGGCGGCCCAGCTGGTCGCGCAAAGTCGTGACGTCCATCGGACGCTTCTCGGCCGCGGCGCAAGGCATCGTGGTCTCGCCGGCGACGACATGGCCTTCGCCGTCGTTGAATTCGACGCGCAGGGGCTGGCCGAGACGACCGATCACCTTAGCGTGGAGCGGACGGCGATAGTTAGCCTTCTCGCGATCCCAGGAATCATGGAGTCGCTTGTCGAGCTCCTGGTCCTTGGTCTTCCAAAGAATGGCATTGGGCTTCACCTGCGACCAGTCCACATCCTCACGACCGAAGCGGATGAACGTCAGGCCGCCGCGGGCGGGCTCGAGGCCGTGGACGAAGCCACCCTGCTCGCGTTCGGCCGGCTTGCCTTGATCGAAGACCACGCCGTCGCCAGGCTTGAGCGGGCCTTCGAGGCGCATCGTCACGCCGTTTGTACCGACATCGACGACCGTACCGAGGTAGGCGCCGCGTTTCTTGCCGAAGCGGGCATGGACGAGTTGCTGGTTGTCGATACCGCGGAGCCAGCCCGTGTGCAGGCCGCGCGAGAAAGTCATCTGCATCGCGTAGTCTTCTTCCTGACGGACCTGCACGGCGGCGCAATCGGCGTCGGCGCCCTTTGAAAACGCATCCCAGGCGGCATCGACCGCGCGGCGGTAGGCCTTGGTGATGGCGGCGACGTATTCAGGGGATTTCAGGCGACCCTCGATCTTCAGCGAACGGATGCCAGCGCGGATGAGGTCAGGGACAACCTCGATACCCGCGAGGTCCTGCGGGGAAAGCAGGTAGGCCTTATCGCCGAGGTCGCGCACCACGCCGTCGACCACCAGTTCATAAGGCAGACGGCAAGCCTGAGCGCATTCGCCGCGATTGGCGGAACGGCCGCCGAGGGATTCACTCGTCAGGCACTGGCCGGAATAGGCGACGCAGAGGGCGCCGTGGACAAAGACCTCGAGATCGAGCGGCGCCCCCTTGGCGGCCTGCTCGGACTGCATCTTCTGCATCTCCGGGATCGAAACCTCGCGACCCAGCACGGCGAGCGAGGCGCCCAGATCACGGGCAAAGTCGACGCCGGCGGCGCTGGTCACCGTCATCTGCGTCGAAGCGTGGATCGGGAAGTCGGGCGAGATGCGGCGGATGAGGCGACAGATACCCGGGTCCTGGACGATCGCGGCGTCGACGCCGGCGGCGATGATCGAGCGGAGCGTGCGGGCGGCTTCGGCGAGCTCGTCCGGGAAGATCAGCGTATTGAAAGTCACGTAGCCCTTCACCCCGCGGCCATGGAGGTAGGCCATGAGCTCAGGCAGGTCGGCTTCCTCGAAATTCTTGGCCCGGACGCGGGCATTGAAACGACCCACGCCGAAAAAGACGGCGTCGGCGCCGTTCTCGACCGCCGCACGGACGCAGTCCCATTCCCCGGCCGGTGAGAGGACTTCTGGCTTGCGGAGGGGAGCGATGAGGCTGGTGGCGGACACGAGGACAGGAAGGCACAGTCCGCCCTTCCCTGCAAAGAGCAATTAAGGCCCCCGAAAGACCCCGCGGCGCTTCCGGGATTGCCCCGGGGCGGCCTTCCCGCCCTAATCGAACCCATGTCCGACAAGCTCGAAGAAATCTTCCAGATGCAGCAGGCGCTCAACAAGCGCATCGGCGTCGAAACCGCCGGCATGACCGAGGAAGAAAAGATCAAATGGGTCCTCAACTACCTCCGTGCCATGCAGCAGGAGATGGCCGAGCTGACCGACTCCGTGCCCTGGAAGTGGTGGGCCAAGTACCAGAAGTTCGACGAGCAGAACGCCCGCGTCGAGGTCATCGACCTCTTCCACTTCCTCATCTCCATCGCCCAGGTCCTCGGCATGTCCGCGGACGACGTCTATCAGGCCTACCTGAAGAAGAACGCCGTGAACCACCAGCGACAGGATTCCGGCTACGTCAAGAAGGACGAGAACGACTCCCGCCACATCTGAGCCCACCCCCCATGCGCCACCCCATCGCCCGCCGCTCCGGCTTCACCCTCATCGAACTGTTGGTCGTCATCGGCATCATCGGCCTGCTCTCCGCCATCACCTTCGGCTTGTTCCGCGCCGCGAACAGCAGCCGCAATAAGTCCAAGTCCCGTGGCGATATCCAAGCCATCGCCATGGCCTGCCAGAGCTACCGCAAGATGTACGGAGACTTCCCTTCCAGCGCCAGTGGCACCGACGATCGCTTCCGCCGCGACCTGCTCGACCAGCTCATCGGCCGCCGCCTGATCCGCACGACGACCCCGGGAGGTCTACCTACCCTGCTGAACTACGACGACGCCTCCCTCCCGACCGGTAGCGCTGGCCGCTCGATGCGCAGCTTCCTCAATCTCGGCGAAATCAATACCAACGACAATTCGAAGCTCTCCGCCGATGATTGGAAGGGCAACAACCCCGCCTGCCGCGAGTTCGTCGATGCCTGGGGCAATCCCTACGATTACCGCTACCGCGTCCTGACCGCCGGCAAGTTTGCCGACTGGAAGTCCCCTAATTTCCTCTTCGTCTGCGCCTCCGCCAACTATATCGCCGCCCCGGTCGAAGGAGACATCCTCGCCCTCGGTGAATACTGGGATCCGGCTAGCGCGGGAGGCACCACGATGCTCCGCTCGGGCATCGTCCCGACGAGCTATTTCGACGAGAACGGCGGCAACGCTGGACCGTTCCGCGCCGACAACCTCGTCAACTGGGCGAACTGACCTCTCGCTCGAGAGGTTTACGCAGCAAGAAAGCGAGTCCGACGCAGAGTAGCCACGCCAAGGCGGCGGTGGCCAGGGTGTGCGACAGGAAGTGCTCGCCGCGGGCCACCTGATAGAAACCCATCCAGCAGCCGACGCCCAAGCCCAAGGCGATTCCGCGCCAGCGGCGAGCCTTCAGGATCCAATAAAGTCCCAGGAGCGCGAAACCTCCGCTGGCATGACCAGCCGGGAACGCGTGGCTCGGATAGCCCGCTGGCTTGGCCTGAAAAAGCAGGAGGTGATCGTGGACGCCGCCGAAAGCCTTCAGCTCCAAGGGAGTAGCCATGCCGGTGACCGCCCGAAGCTGCGTACAGACGACCGAGACCACCGCGAGGCAGGCGAGGAGATATAAGGCACGGACGCGGACGCGTTTTGCGAAAATCGCGGCGCCGATGAGCAACAAAGCCCAGATAATGATGAGCGCCTTCGGCCCATCGTAGGCGACCGCCAGACCGAGCGGATGCTCATGCGGGATCAGCCAGGCCTTGCCGTTCCAGAAGAACGACTGAATCCAAAGGTCGAGAGCCTCGCCGGGCAAGCCAGGCAGGCTAAAGAACACTACGGTCGCGGCGACCGCCAAGGCGGGCGCGACGAACGAACGCCGATCAACGTGCGGGATTCTGGAGTCCGCCATGGTTGAAGAGGTCGTCGGTGGCCTGGTAATGGATGATCGCCTCGTCCACCGCCGCGGTATCCGGCGAAGCCACCGGGGTCAGCCCGCCCGTGGCGAGGTCGGCCTTATACTGGACCGCCTGACGCACGGGCTTGAGCACCGTCAGCAGACCGTCCGGGCGGAGCACGGCGACCTTCTGGTAGTTGCTGATGAAGGCGCGCGGGCGGAAAGTCGGGCTGAGCGCATCACTGCCGACGAAGCGGGAAAGGTAGTTCGTACCAAGGAGTCCAAGCACCGTGGGAGCGGTATCGATCTGGCTCATCATCGTGTCGAACTTACGCGGGGCGATATTGCCCGGAGACCAGATGAAGAGCGGGATCTCATACTTACGGATCTCGAGTTCGCGCTTGCCGGCGACGGAAGCGCAATGGTCGGCCACGATGACGAAGACCGTGTCCTTGAACCAAGGCTTGGCCTGCGCGGCCTTGAGGAAGGCGCCGATCGCGTAATCCGTGTAGGCCACCCCGCCCTCGCGGTCGACGAGCTTGGGGTCAATCTTGCCCGCCGGCCACGTGTACGGGCGGTGGTTCGACGTCGTCATCACGAAATGATGGAAAGGCTTACCGGCCGCATGGGCCTTATCGGCTTCCTCGAGTGACCAGCCAAAAGCGTCTTCGTCACAGGCGCCCCAGGCATTGCCGAAGGTCGCCTTCTTGCCGGCGGCTTCCTGACGAGGCAGATCCACCACCCGGTAGCCGTTGGCTCCGAAGAAGTAGTTCATGTTATCGAAGAAACCGTCGCCGCCGTAGATGAAAGCCGTGTCGTAACCCTGCGTGCGCAGCACGGAACCCAACGTCGTGAGGTCTTCGCAGCCCTTGCGACGTAGTACCGACTGGCCCGGGATCGGCGGAATCGAGAGCGAGAGCGCTTCCATGCCGCGCACGGTGCGCGTGCCGCCGGCGTAGCAACGGGAGAACCAGAGCGACTCGCGAGAGATGCGGTCGAGGTTGGGCGTGAGGTTCTTCGCGGCGTAGTCAGGCGAACCGTAGCAGCCCAGGAACTCGGCGCTCAGGCTCTCGATCGTGATCTGGATCACATTGAGACGGCGCGTATCATGTCGTCCGGCGGGCTTGATCCGGCGGGTGATGTCGTTCAGGTCGGTGCTCACCGGCTCCCCTCCTTGGGCGATGAGCGTCGCGCGGAGCTGGGCGACGGCGTCAGGGCGCGACGGATAGAAACGCTTCCACTCGAGCTGGTTGGCCCAGAAGGCCGCCAGGAAGGCGTATTCGCCGTTCTTCGCGAGTTCGGTATCGTAGCTGTTATCCCAGCCCGGCTGAGGGTCGCCCATGTGGCGGAGACCGGCCGTGAGGCGCTCGCCGACGGAAGTATGGGCGGTCGAGGCGGCCTTGAGGTCGCGACGGCCGACGAAATAGGCGACGAGCAGGATCGCGAGTAAAGGCGCGAGCAGCACGGCGAGGTTGCGCCAGCGCGGTGTGACGTCAGCAGCGGTGCCTTCGTCCCAGCGGCGGATGAAGCCCAGACGGCGCCACAGCAGGAAGAGCCCCGTCGCGACGGCGAGCACGATCGCGATGATCAGCGGAAGGTTATAGGACTCCTTGATATTCTTCAGCACCTCGGTCGTGTAGACGAGGTAGTCGACCGCGATGAAGTTGAAGCGGACGCCGAACTCTTCCCAGAAGAGGATTTCCGAGATCTTCCAGAACGTGAAGAGGAACGCGCCGAAGATCCAGGCCGCGCGGAGCGGCAGTCGTAACCAGACCGCGCTGGAGCTTGGCCAGACCGTGCTGAGCAGGCCCATCGGCAAGGTCAGGAACCATGCCATGAAGAGGTCGAACAACAGCCCGACGAGCAGGGCGGCGAAAGTCGGTAGGCCCCAGGACACACTGCCAGCCGAGGCCACGAGCAGGCCGAGGCGAAGGAGCGTACCGAGAAGGACGTAACTGGAAGCCAGGAGCAAGGTGCCTCCCTGACGCGAACCCAGGACCTTCGAGAATAGCGATTTCACAGGGTGATTAGTCGGAAAATCACCACCTCAGGGCGAGCCAATTAAACGGCCGACGACGGACTCAGCGTTCCGGCACCTCGTCAACGCCCGAGCCACCCCAAGGATGGCAGCGGCAGATCCGCCGAAAGCCCATCCAGCCGCCCTTGAAGAAACCAAAACGCGAGAGGGCCGTGGCCGTGTAGCAGGAGCAAGTCGGATGATAGCGGCAGCCTGAACCCGGGATTAGATGCAGAAGCTTTGAAAGAAAACGCTGGTAGAAGCGGACGAAGCCCAAAGCCAGGCTCGCGAGCAACGATGGGCGAGGCTCGCTCATGCGGCCGGGCTACCCTTCGCCGCCAGGATACGGACGGCCGCCGCGGCATAGACCTTACGGAGCTCGGCCAGCGACCGTTTCAGCATGCCCGAACGGATGACCAGCACGACCTCCCAGCCCGCGGGGAAGGCGGCCTCGTCGGTCCGGAAAAGCTCACGCGAGAGGCGCTTGGCCCGATTGCGATCGACCGCCCGCGGCAGGTTCTTCTTGGCCGCGATAACGGCGAAACGGGCCTTACCCTTCTCCCCCGTCTGGCGGAAATTCAAAAGAAAAGGCCCGCAATCCAGTCGCGAGCCTTCTTGGCGGAGGCGGTTGAAATCGGCCGAGGCGCGAATTCGACGCTCCCGCGGGAGACGCATGGGTCTTAGGAGGCGCCGAGGCGCTTGCGACCGATGGCACGGCGCTTGGCCAGAACCTTACGGCCACCGGGGGTCTTGGAACGGGCGCGGAAACCGCACTTGCGGGCGCGGGAGATCTTTGACGGACGATAGGTCGGATGCATGGCTGTAAAGGAACAGCCAAGGACACCCCACCGAGGGTGTCAAGCCCCACGCTTCCCGGCTTGGCAGATGGCCTCAGGAGGGGGAGGATGGGCCCATGAGCCCGGAAAAAGGCAAACTAAGGCCCACCCCGCCCCGGGCCTACCTGAACCCCGAGTTCATGACCAGCCCCCAGGCCCGCGGGATCCGCGTGCTGACGGAGATGACCGAGCCGCATCTGCGCTTCAAGAAATACGGCGTCCGCAACACCGTCGTGATGTTCGGCTCCGCGCGCACGCTGCCCCCGGAAGTCGCCCGCAAGCGCCTCGAAGAAGCCAAGGCCATGGCCGCGAGCGGCACATGCACCGACGCCGAATGCGCCCATCGCGTCCGCGTCGCCGAGATCGACCTGCGCAGCTCAGCTTATTACGAAGCCTGCCGCGAGCTGGCCTTCGAAATGACCAAGTGGTCGCTCACCCTTCCCGAGTGGCAGCGCTTCCTCGTCTGCTCCGGCGGCGGACCGGGCATCATGGAAGCCGCCAACCGCGGGGCGCACGAAGCCGGCGGTCGCTCGGTCGGACTCGGTATCGCCCTACCCTTCGAGCAGGAACACAATCCTTACATCACGCCCGAGCTCGACCTCGAGTTCCACTACTTCTTCGTCCGCAAGTATTGGTTCCTCTATCTCGCCAAGGCCCTCGTGGCCTTCCCGGGCGGCTTCGGCACGATGGACGAGCTCTTCGAGATGCTCACGCTCATCCAGACGAAGAAGACCAAGAAGCAGTTTCCCGTGCTGCTCTTTGGCTCCGCCTTTTGGAAGAACGCCATCAACTTCGAAGCCTTCCAGGAATGGGGCATGGTCTCGCCGGAAGACCGCGACCTCTACATCCACGTCGACTCCGTGAAGGAAGCGCGCGACATGCTGATCGAGATCATCACGGAGCGCTACCTGAAGCCCGACAGCGAAGCGAATGACTGAAGCCGTTAGCATCGCCCTGACGACCCTGCCCTCGCGCGACGAAGCCGACCGCCTCGCCGCCGAGGCGGTGGCCGCTGGGCTCGCCGCCTGCGCGCAGGTCGACGGTCCGATTCGCTCCCATTACACCTGGGAAGGCAAAGTCGAGAGCGAGGACGAGTTCCGCGTGACCTTCAAGTACGCTGCGGCCAAGGGAGCCGACCTCGAATCATGGGTCCACGCCCGCCACCCTTACGCCGTCCCGCAATGGCTCGCCTTCGCGGCCGACCACGCTTCACCCGGCTACCGCGCCTGGGTGCTTGGCGTACGCTGATTCCATGGACCTGACCGCCGTCAAAGCCCTGCTCTACTGCGCCCTCGGGCTGTTCGTGCTCATCGCCTGGGCCCGCGAACGCCGTAAGCGCACGCAGAATGGCGGACCGGAGAAGTTCTGGCCCGGCACGACCTACGCACCGCACGGCGCCTATTTCATCGCCGCCGCCGGCGCCATCCTGATCACCATCGCCGAGGCCGCCGTCGAGAAACGCGCGGGCCTCACCGAGATGCAAAGCGTGCTGCCGGCGATCTTCATCTTCCAGTTGCTCGGCGCTTCCGTCGTCGAGGAAATGCTTTTCCGCGGCTTCGTCGCGCCAGGCGAACTGTTCGGCCGCAAGCTGCTTGCGCTGATGATCATCGGCTCGCTCGTCTTCGCGCTCATCCATAACTTCGACCTCAGCGAACCCGAAGGCCAGGTAAACGCGGCCTTCGCCTTCATCACGTCGCTCTGGCTCTACGTCGTACGCTTTAATCCGCTGAATCCAGACCGTTCGCTACTACCGTGTTTTATGGCTCATACCGTTCGTAATTTGGCGGTCTTCGGGATTAAATGGGGCCAAGGCTTCGTAAGCTGAAGATTTGACGAGGGAGCGGGCCAAATCCGTTGCAACCACGGGCCAGCTTTGCTGTCTTGAAGAGACCCCATGGAACCCCTCGAACCCGGTAACCGTCGCGATTTTCTTAAGCTCGGCGCGCTCGCGGGTCTCGGCTTCGGCCTGAGCGCGATTCCTTCCGCCGAAGCGAAGCCAGATCCCTCTCAGTTGAAGCATCGCGCCGCGGCTGATATCGGTGCGCCCCGCCCGCGCCCGGCCGGCAATAAGCCCGTCTGGGACCTGACGACGAAGCCCATCGAGAAAGTCCGCGTGGGCATCATCGGCCTGAACCGTGGCTCCTCTCATGTGGCCTCGGTCGCCTCTACCCCTTTCGCCGAAGTCGTCGCGGTCTGCGACATCCTCGATGATCGCGCCAAGGCGCAGGCGGAAGTCGTCCGCAAGAAGACTGGCAAGACGCCGGTCGTCTACAGTGGCGACGAAAACGTCTGGGAGAAGATGGTCGCGCGCGATGACATCGACGTCGTCTACATCGCCACGCCCTGGGAATGGCATAAGCCGATGGCCATCCGCTCCATGGAGCTTGGTAAGCACGCCTTCATCGAAGTGAACTGCGGGCTGACGGTCGATGAATGCTGGGACATCGTCGACGCCTCGGAAAAAAACCAGCGCCACTGCCCTATCCTCGAGAACTGCTGCTACGGCGAGGAAGAGCTCTTCGTCCTGAACCTCGCCCGCCAAGGCTTCTTCGGCGAACTCAAGCACGGCGAATGTGGCTACATCCACGACCAGCGCGTCAGCGGCTCGGGCCCCAAGGGCTACACCTTCCTCGATGCCCAGCGCGAATGGCGCCGAAACTACTCCACCCTACTCCAGGGCAATGTCTACCCCACGCACGGCCTCGGCACGATTTCCCAATACATGGGCATCGGCCGCGGCGACGCTTTCAAATACGCCGTGTCCGTCTCGTCGCCTGAGTTCGGACTGTCCCAGCTGCGCGAGCGCGTGAAGCCGGACCGCGACCGCTCAAAGGATCAGAAGTTCGTCTGCGGCGACATGAACACCTCGATCTTGAAGACCGAGCTCGGCCGCACCATCGTCATCCAACACGACAACACCAGCCCGCGCCCCTACACACGCGGCAATCTGCTCAGCGGCTCCCTCGCCACCTTCGCGGGCTACCCGAATCGCTTGGCGATCGACGCCGATAACACGAGCCCGCTACTCGACCCGAAGGAAAAGCGGAATAGCCACTCCTGGACCTACGAAGGTGACAAGCTGAAGAAGTTCATGGCCGCGAACATGCACCCCCTCCTCAAGAAGTTGATGGTCGAAGCCAAGAAGGTCGGCGGACACGGCGGCATGGACCACGTGATGAGCTATCGCTTCCTCGACTGCATCCGCCAGGGCATCACGCCTGATCTCACCGTCTATGACGCCGCCTCCTGGTCAGCCTTAGTCGACCTCTCTGACCGTTCCGTCCGCGATGGCAGCATCCCGGTCACCTACCCCGACTTCACCCGCGGCGGCTGGAAGACCCTCCAACCCCTCCCCATCGTTTCCTGATGCCTTCGGGCCCTCCGGCCCTCGTGTCCTCGTTTCCCCAACCGCCCACCGCTAACCGCCCACCGCTTAAACCCCCTCTACCGCCATGAAGCTCCCCGAAAACTCCAACCGTCGCGACTTCCTTAAACTCGGCGCCCTCGCCGGCCTCGGCCTTGGCCTCAGCGCCGTCCCGTCGGCCGAAGCCAAGCCTGACCCCCGCGACCTCAAACTCCTCGACGCGCGCGACATCTCCGCGACTCGTCCTCGCCCGGCTGGCAACAAGCCCGTCTGGGACCTGACGACCAAGCCCATCGACAAGGTCCGGGTCGCCGTCATCGGCCTCAACCGCGGCCGTTCCCACGTGAACTCGGCGGCAAACATCCCGTTCGCCGAAGTCGTCGCCGTCTGCGACATCGTGGAAGCCCGCGCCAAGAGCGCCGCGGCCAACGTCAAGAAGATCACCGGCAAGGAGCCCGCGATGTATTTCGGCGACGAGAACGCGTGGGAAAAGATGCTCGAACGCGACGACATCGACGTCGTCTTCGTCGCCACCCCTTGGGAGTGGCACGTGCCGATGGCCCTTAAGGTCATGGAAAAGGGCAAGCACGCCTTCATCGAAGTCTCCCCCGCCGTCACCGTCGACCAGTGCTGGCAGCTCGTGGACATGGCTGAAAAGACCCAGCGCCACTGTTCCATCATCGAGAACTGCTGCTACGGCGACGAAGAGCTCTTCGTGCTGAACCTCGCCCGCCAGGGCTTCTTCGGCGACCTCAAGCACGCCGAGTGCGCCTACATCCACAACCTTGGCGGCGGCGTCCTCTGGAGCCTCGGCAGCGAAGGCGACTGGCGCCGCGACTACCATCGCTTCATGGACGGCAACCTCTACCCCACGCACGGCCTCGGCCCGGTGGCTCAGTACATGAACATCGGCCGCGGCGACGCGTTCAAGTTCGTGGTGTCCGTCTCCTCGCCCGAGTTCAACCTCACCCAGTTCCGCGACAAGCACCAGCCGAACGAAGGCAGGCACAAGGACGAGAAGTTCGTCTGCGGCGACATGAATACCTCGATCATCAAGACGCAGCTCGGCCGCACCATCATGATCCAGCACGACGTGGTGAGCCCTCGCCCCTACTCGCGCATCAACGCCCTCTGCGGCACCCAGGCCACGTTCTTCGGCTACCCCGGCCGCCTCGCGGTCGATGCCGATAACAAGCACCCGATCCTCGACCCGAAGGAGAAGCGCAGCAGCCACGAGTGGACCTACGAGAAGGAAAAACTCGCCAAGTTCATGAAGGAGAACCAGCACCCGCTCCTCAAGAAGATCGGCGAACTCGGCAAGAAGGTCGGCGGACACGGCGGCATGGATTTCGTCATGGCCTACCGCATGCTCGACTGCGTGCGCCAGGGCATCACGCCCGACATGACCGTGTACGATGCGGCCGACTGGTCCGCGATTCTCGAAATCTCCGCCAAGTCCGTGAAGGACGGCAGCATGCCCATCCAGTGTCCCGACTTCACTCGCGGCGGCTGGAAGACCATCAAGCCCCTCGGTATCGTCTCCTAAGCGACCCGCCCAGCGCTCCCAGGACCCGGCCCGATGGCCGGGTCTTTTGTTTG
>JAPLTV010000114.1 GCA_026397955.1 Verrucomicrobiota bacterium
GTAGTGGCCGGAGACCTTATCCCAGAGCGCATCCTGGTAGGCTCCGCTTTTTAAAATAGCCGCCACTTGCGCATTCTGGACCGGAACACCCTTGTCATCGACAAGCTTGACTTGGATTTTCTGCGCGCTTTGCGCACCTGAATAGCAGAACTGAAAAAGCAAAGCGCTGACAAGTACTGTCAATCTTTTGGGACTCATTTTGTGATAGGTTCTAGTACTTATATTAAAAACATCCGTCAATCGGCATCGGGCTTCAATCCTACCCCGACCCCTTTGCAACTCAGCCCTTAACCACGGTGTCGACGACGGCCTGGAAGGTCTCAATCCGGGCCTGGGGCGTGATACCGTGGCCGAGGTTGAAGATATGCCCGAGGTCCCCGGCGTTATCAGCCAGCACGGCCTTGGTCGCGGCGGAGGCCGCGGCGGGCTCGCCGGTCATGAACTCGGGATCGAGGTTACCCTGCAGACAGATCGGGCGGCCAGCGAGCTGGCGCACCTGTTTACCCTGCAGACAGATCGGGCGGCCAGCGAGCTGGCGCACCTGTGAGAGGGGCATGGTCCAATCAACGCCGAGGCACGGCACGCCGGTCTGGGCGAGCGCGGCGGCCTGCGGGGACTTGCCCTTGGCGTAAAGGATGACGGGGGCACCGGCAGGGAGGCGTTCGAGCACCGCGCGGATGTAGCGCAGGGAGAATTCTTCGTAGTCGGCGCCAGTGAGCGCGCCGGCCCAGCTGTCGAAAATCTGGATCGCGTCGGCGCCGGCGGCGAACTGGCGGGTGAGGTATTGGGCGACGGCGTCGGTCAGGATCTCGAGGATGCGGTGCATCATCTTCGGGTCGGCCTTGATGAGCGCCTTGGTCTTCGGGAAGTCTTCGGAACCGCCGCCCTCGACGAGGTAGCAGGCGAGCGTCCAGGGCGAACCGGCGAAACCGAGCAGGGTCTTATTCAGGCCGAGCTCTTTGCGGAGGATCGTCAACGCGTCGTAGACGTATTGCAGGCGGTCGGCGGCGCCGTCGAGCTTCAGCGTGGCGACGTCCGCCGGCGAAGCCAGCGCGCGCTCCATAGCGATGCCGCCTTCGTCGCGGAAACGGTAACCGACGCCCAGGGCTTCAGGAATGACTAGGATATCCGAGAACAGGATCGCGGCGTCGAGCTGCGGGAAACGACGGAGCGGCAGCAGCGTGACCTCGACCGCGAGCTCGGGCGTGCGGACCATCGTAACGAAGTCCGACTTCGCCTTGAGCGCGCGGTATTCGGGCAGGTAGCGACCGGCCTGGCGCATGATCCAGACCGGTGCCCGGTCATGGGGCTGGCGGCGGAGGGCGGCGAGAAAGCGGTCGCGGGAGTTCATCAGGACCCCTTCAGCCAATCCTGCGGCTTTAGATAATGCGAGATTAGACGTTCTTCCGGGGAGCCGGCGACGGGCTGGTGGCCGTAGTGCCACTGCACGCGGGGCGGGAGGGACATCAGGATCGATTCCGTCCGGCCGCCGGACTGCAGGCCGAAGATCGTCCCACGGTCGAAGACGAGGTTGAATTCGACGTAACGTCCGCGGCGGACTTCCTGCCAATTGCGCTCGCGCTCGCCATAGGGGGTGTCCTTGCGACGGCGCAGGATCTCGGCATAGGCCGGACCGTAAGCATCGCCCACCTTCTGCATCATCGCGAAGGCCGCCTCGAAGCCGCCCTCAGTGAAGTCGTCGAAGAACACGCCGCCGATACCGCGCTGCTCTTGGCGGTGCTTCAGCAGGAAGTAATCGTCGCACCAGCTCTTGAACTTCGGGAAGTGGGCGCCCGTAGCTTTCTCGCCAGCGCGGTGCCAGGAGACGGCGTCTTCATCGAAGCCGTAATAGGGCGTCAGGTCGAAGCCGCCACCGAACCACCAAACCGGATTGGGGCCATCGGTGCAGAAGAAGCGCACATTCATGTGCGAGGTCGGGCAATAGGGATTGAGCGGATGCTGGACGACCGAGACGCCCATGGCGCGGAAGCCTTTGCCGGCGAGATCTGGGCGAGCAATAGTCGCGGACGGAGGCAGCGCGTGGCCGCGGACATCCGAGAAGGCTACCCCACCCTTCTCGATCACCGTGCCGCCAGCGATGACGCGCGTTCGGCCGCCGCCGCCCTCGGCACGCTTCCACTCGTCGGTGATGAACTTGGCTTTGCCGTCCACTTCCTCGAGGGTCGCGCAGAGGCGATCCTGCAGGCTGGTCAGGTAATTTCTGACGAGGTCGGGGTTCATGAGGTCCGTACTCAATCCGAGCCGGCGGGGCTGGTCAACGAAGCCTCGGTGGCCCCGGCAAGAATCCACCTCCGCTTATCGCCCTTAAGCCGGAACTACTAGGTAGACCTTGATGGGGGCCCGCAAATCGGCAGGGTCAGACCACGTCATGAACCCGGAATTCAAGCTCCTCCTGCTTTTCTGCCTGGCCGGCATCTTTGCCTTGGGACTGCCCTGGTTGGCTTGGCGAAGGGTGCTCAGCCTGGAAAAGAAGTACGGCCGGGTCCTCCTGGTACGCGGCGTCACCGGCGCGCAGGCCGCCCGCATCGTGCTCCTGCGCGGCGAGGTCCCGCAGGTCGACGTCGACGAGAGCACGCTCGCGGTGACGGATTTCTATTCGGCGTTCGAACCGGCCATCAAACTCTCCAGCGCCGTCTACTCCGGCAAGCGCCTCTTCGACGTCGCACGGGCGGCGCGCCTCGCAGGTCATGCGCTGCAACACCGCGACCGCAAGCTCGGCGGACTGGCGTCGTGGGATTCGTTCATGATCCTCTGGGGCAACGCCTGGCCGATCCTGCTGCCCCTCACGGTCTTCGCCAGCAAAGGCCGCCCGTGGGCCTTGATCGGTTTCGCCTTGGTCGCCGGCGCCATCGCCATCGTGCACCTGCTCAAGCACACGCACGTCCAGGACGCAGCGCGGCGCGGCCGTCGCGAATTGGAGGGGGCCAAGCTGCTCGACGGACACCCTGACGAGGAAGTCGATGCCGCCTTCCTGGCCGCGCGCCTGGACCACATGGCCCTGCCCTACTCGAAAACGTGGCTGCGGCTGCTGTTTTCCTGAGCAGGCCGGCTACTGGCCCCCTACGCTAGGCCTAATGTCGCTCTGGCTGGGAAGTTCGTCCTTCCGACCGACCAAGGCCAAGACAGTATTCATATCCTAATAAGACCGGGCCAGCGACGGTCTCTTCGAACCCATGAACTCGAAACCCAGCCGCCTTCAGACCATCCTCCTGATGCTCCCGACCTGGGGCTTCGCCCACGCGGTGCTCATCTTCCGGGTGTTACCGCTGAACCCGAATGGCACCGCGCTGGTGACGAATAAGATTTTGCCCTTCGTTTTACTTTTGGGTCTCGCCGGAGGCTTCGCCTTACTCGCCTCTTACGTCGCCGCCCGCCGCGCTGCGGCCCTCGGATGGAGCCTGCCGCCCGTCATCGCCCTGCTCATCCACGTCCCCTTCCTTGGCGCCGGTATCGCCCTCTGGCTCGCCGCCACCGGCGATGAGGAGGAAAGGAATTCCGCCGCTCCAATGGCCGTCGCTGGACGGCTCGTCGTGCCCTTCATCCTCGGCACCTTAGCCTGCTGGGCGCTGACCTGGGGATGCCAGTATCTGATTGAACTCGGGAAGTTTCCGTTGGGATTGAAGCAGGCCGGCGGCTACTTCGGCCTGGCGATCTTCGCTGGCCTACCTTTCGCCACCGGCGTGAGCAGCGGCGTGATTCTGCGCCGGGCGGGCGGCACCTTCAGTCAGGCCATCGCCGCATCGATGACGCTCATTGGCACGATCATCCTCATCCTTTGCGCGATGGCCATGGAAGGCATTATCTGCGTCGTCATGGCCGCACCTATCGGCGCGGCCGTGGCCTTCTTCGGCGTGGTCGGTGGCTACTTCCTCGCCCGCACGAAGGCCGCTGACGGCACCCTGCAATCCGCCGCCTGGCTGAGCATCGTCTTCATGGTTGGCCTCGAAGGCTGGAATCCGCCCGCCCCGCTGGAAGCCACGACATCGAGCGAGGTCATCATCAACGCTCCCGCCGCGCGTGTCTGGGCGGAACTGCACGATATCCGCGACCTGCCCGCGACGGACAATTTCCTCTTCCAGTTCGGCATCGCTCACCCGATGGGTACCGTGACCGACGGACAAGGCGTCGGCGCCGCGAGGCTCTGCAAACTCAGCACCGGGGACATGCCCGAGATCGTCACGGTCTGGAAGCCTGGCCAGGAGCTCCGCTTCAAGGTGCTCTCGACGCCGCCCTCGATGCGGGAGACCGGCTTCTTCGGGAAGACCATCGATACGACCCATATCCATAGCGCTTACGCGAGCCTCGACGGAGGCTTCAAGCTAACCACCCTGCCCGATGGCCGCACCCGGCTCGTCGGCGAAAGCCATTACCTCCTGAACATCGCCCCAGCGTCCTACTGGAACCTGTGGACCGAGGAAATCGTCCACATGGTCCAGCGCCGGGTGCTGGAACACGTCAAAACCCGCGCGGAAGCAGGCCCCAAGGCCTGAAAGCGACCGCCTGGGGCGCCTGGCGGAAACTTCGCCTTGGTCGCGGAGTTATAATCCATACAAAGACCCCATGAACTCGAACCGTCTCTTCGCGCTCTTCAGCCTCATCATCCTGGCCGGCGTCAGCTACGCCGTCTACCAGTGGGTGAAAACGGAGGACGTCTCCGTTGTCCGGAGCTCCGCCAAGAAGAGCGGATCTCCGGTCAGCAAGCTTGTCATGGAGAAAGGAACGGTCCGCACCGCCAAGACCCTGCACCTCAGCCGCAAGGATGACGTCGGCACCGACGTCGAAGAGAAGGATCTCGCGAAGCAGTCCAAGCCCGTGGCCGAACTCGATGCAAAATTCGCCACCTGGCGCGATGACGGTCGTAAGGCCGTCGAGGACATGTTTGGCGGCGACCGTCAGAAGATCGGCGATGCCATCCGTGCGGCCATGGCGAACGATGAATTCAAGGCCAACTACGGCCGCATGCGCGAATTGGAATCCCAGTATCACGCCGCCACCGACGACAAGAAGCAGGCCATCATGGATGAACTCGGTGAAGTCCGTTCCCGCGGCCTCGGCATGCTCAAGCAGGCCGGATCCGGGGCGCCTTCTACCGCCACCCCGACCGTCACAATCACCGGCGCCGGCGTCGTGAATCCTGGCAACGGTGCCGCGCCCGCCCCCGCTCCGGCCCCCGCTCCGGCGCCGCCCATCGTCTTCCAGTAAGGTCGATGACGGCCTCACCGCCGTCCGCACCCCATGAAAGATTTCCTCGTCCGCCGCCCGCTGCTCATCGGCTTGGTCATGTTCGCCTTGGTGTGGGCGGCATTCACCTGGCTCACCTCCGGCACGTCCGAAGGCAAAGCGCCTGGGCAGCCCGCCGTCGCTCGCGGCACAAACAAGCCTGGCGCGACCCGCCCTGCTGTCGGCACGCCTCGGTCCGCCAACGGCCTCGTTATCGATGCACAGCATGACATCTCTGCCGACGGCCGTCCGCCCGATGCCCGCCGCGAAAGCATCGTCCGTGCAGGCATTGGCGAATTGCAGGAGATCAAGCAGATGAACCTAGCGGTCTTTGACGACGCGGCCAAGCGCTGGAACGCGCAGCCGCGCGTGAAGGAACTCGTCGCCCAATGGCAGGCGACCGAAGCAGCCTGGAAGACGCAGGATGACGACGCCAAGGCGGCCGTGGTACCTCAAATGGAAGCGATGTGGAAGGAAGCGCTCGGCCTGCTCCGCGAAGAAGTTGAGAAGTCCGCCCGCGAAGCCGCTGCCGGCGTCAAGTAGTCGCGAAACGCGCGAGCTCGGCGCGGAATTCCGTGAGCACCGCCTGGATGCGCGCAAAGCCATCGTGTCGCTCGCATATTCCCTGATCCATGTAAAGGTCGCGCCGTACCTCGATCATCAGCGATTGCACCCGCGGCTCCTTCCCGAAGAAACGGTTGGGCACGATCGCGCCGCTGAATGGGATATCGACGCCGACCGTGAAGCCGTGGGCGCGAAAGAAATCCTCGGCCAACGCCCGTAGCTCAGGCGACGTATGGCCCGGCTGCGTGCCAATGCCGATTTCCAACGGCGCCGAGAAACCGACCTGCGTCGGCAATTGTCCCGTTGGAAAAGAATGCGCGTCGAGGATCACGCAACGGCCGAAGCGCGCGAGCCGGTCCGCCGCGGCTTCGTCGAGCCGACGATGGTGCGGCCAGTAATAGCGGTCGAGCAACTCCGCGCGACGCGCCGCGGATAGCTCACGCAAGGGATTCCCGGCGCAGGTCTTTACATAGGTCGCGCCCATACCCACGGCGGCGCAGCGCTCGAGACGATCGTCGGCGAAACGCTCGACGTCGACGAGCAGGCGCGAGACTTCGGCGCGTACAATCTCATCGGCAGGCACCCCTTCAGCGTAGAGTGCCGCAGTATGCCAGTCGGTCAGCCGCATCAGCTCGCGCATGAGGGCTTCTTCCGAAACGACGAAATCCACGAGCTCCGCGGGCGGAATCACCGTCGAATCGTGGGGAATATGGATTAAAACAGGGGACAGTGGAGAAGGCATGCCAACATTAAGCCCAGATTAAGACTTAAAGCATTGATGAATAGTGTCATAAGTTGATTTCAATTCTTGCAACTGTTGCGGGAATGTGGGGTTTTAAAGGCGAACCCCCAATCCAACATACACATGAAACTGAAACTCGCATTCCTCCTGGCCCTGATCTCCTCGGCCGGTCTCATCGCTGCTGACGCTCCGAAGCCTGACGCCCCTAAGGGTGACGAACCGGCCAAGAAGGCCGAAGGCAAGAAGGGCGACAAGGGCGGCAAGAAGGGCGCCCAGAAGCCTGAGTCCGTCGACGAAGCCACCTGGAAGAAGTTCCAGGACGCCTCAAAGGCCGCTCAGAACGACGACGCCGTGAAGGCCGCCAAGGCCAAGGGCGCTGACGCCAAGACCGACGAAGAAAAGAAGGCCGCCGGCAAGGCT
This sequence comes from Verrucomicrobiota bacterium, assembly GCA_026397955.1. Lineage (GTDB taxonomy): Bacteria > Verrucomicrobiota > Verrucomicrobiia > Opitutales > UBA953 > UBA953. Next base: position 6,968 of record JAPLTV010000114.1, read on the forward strand.
GTGATGGAAGCCACCAAGGCTGCCATCCTCAAGGCCGACGCCTCCCTCGAGTCCGTCTTCAAGGCCCTCGAAGAAGCTCGCGCCAAGGGCAAGGGCAAGGGCGAAGGTAAGGGCAAGGGCAAGGGCGAAGAAAAGAAGCCTGAAGCCAAGTAATCTTCGGATTACCGGCCTGAACAAGACCCCGGCTCGCCGGGGTCTTTTGTTTGGGGATGAAAACAAGGTGATGGCGGTTAGCGGATAGCGGTTGGCGGTTGGGAACACAGTCGAGCAAAGGGAAACCGGAGACCGGATGATTAGCGGGGGATCCGCTTTCAGGTCTCGGGTCTCGGCCGTCGGGAACCTGGTCCAGGTGCTCAGGTTCAGGTACAGGTCCCGGGCCCGATTCCCGAACCTGACCCCGTACCCGTACCAGCAGCCGAGACCTGAGACCCGAGGATGACATCAGGTTCCCGGCCTCCCCATGCTTGGAATGACTTCCCATCCGCCAACCGCTAGCCGCTAACCGCTAAAACCTTCGGCCATTCCCGGTGTTCCCTTAGCATGCGCCCCCCTGCCCTATTGCTCGCCCTGCTCGCTACCTCCACGCTCTTCGCCGCGGACGCGCCTAAGCCCGAAGCACCCAAAGGCGATACGCCGGCTGAAAAAGCCGCCCCCAAGGCCGCTCCGAAGAAGGCCAAGAAGCTCATGGGCATCCCCGAGATTCCCGAAGGCGTCTCCATTAGCGACGGCGTGAAGCTCCAAGCCGCCTGGGTGAAGGTGCAGGAAGACCCCTCCCTCAAGGCCGGCGAAGAGAAGCCGAAGGGCGAGGACGACAAGAAGAAGAAAGGCAACCCGCGCGCTGCTGCCGACGAAGCCCTGGCCAAGGCCATGATCAAGGCCGACCCTTCCCTTAAGCCCGAACTCGTCCGCACCTACCTCGAAGCCTCCCACCAGAAGGCGAAAGACGGGATGAAAGGTAAGAAGAAGTAAGAGAGCGGAAAAGGTAGGGCGGCCATTGCCATGGCCGCCGTTCGCAGCGGCACGTGCAGAGAGCCGGGCAAAGCATTTAGACCATTCAACCTCCGTGCGCCCACGGACGTGATAGCAATCACGTCCCTACCCCTCAAATCGTGCAACTTCCCACGCAGTCTGCTGTTACAAAGGGATACCCCATGCGCTCCGTCCTCTTCCTTTTCGCCGCCCTGCTTGCCCTAGCCGGCTTCGCCGCCGACGCTCCGGCTGACGCCCCGGCGGCCAAGAAGCCTGCCCGCCAGCCCAAAAGCCAGAACCAACTTCCCGACAGCGTCGAAGGCGTACCCGCCGAGGAATACGCCAAGATCCGCCGGGCGCTGCTGATGTCTTACGGCAACGAAACCATCTCGGTCGCCCGCAAGCGCCTGAACGAACTCAAGGAGCGCACGCGCTTCACCAACGGACGCCAGGAAGCCGAAGACCTCCGTCTGGATTTCGAGAAAGCCCGCGACGAGATGGTGAAGGCGACGCTCGACTCCGTGCTGAAGCTCGATCCTTCGATCAATAAGGATTCCTTGGTGCTCACGCTCAACGCCGTCGAGGAAGCCACTAAGAAGCGCGGCCAGGAAGCGACCCAGCGGGCCCGCGAGAAAGAAGCCGCCGAAGCCAAGCTCGCCAAGAAGGACGCGCCGGCTGAAGCGCCTATCGCCAAGGCCGAAGAGGCCAAGCCGACGACTCCCGCGCAATTGCTCGCCGACGTCGAAGGCGTCTCGGCCGAAGACATGAAGAAATTCCGCGCCGCCGCGCTCGTCGCCCAGAAGGATCCGACGGTAAAGGAAATGAAGGCCAAGCAGAACGAACTGCGCAAGCAGGCCGAATTCGCCTCCCCCGACGAGAACAAGAATATGCGCAACGACTTCGAAGTCCTGATGGCCGACCTGCGCAAAGCCAACCTCGCCGCCGTCAGCAAGGCCGCCCCGTCACTCTCCAAGGAAACCCTCGAGAAGATCATGGAAGCCGTCGAAGAGCGCTTGAAAGCCGCCGCGAAGAAAGCCCCCGGCAAGGCCACCAAGACCCCGCTCAAGCCTTTCCCGTTCGGGGAGAAGAAGTGAGGCGCGGCGCCGAGCGCGCCGCGAGGGACAGAGGCAGGGACAGGGCTAGGGCTAATTGATTGCCTCAAGGTAGGGTCGGGACCGCGTCACGACATAGTTGCCGCTCTGGGCTGTTCTTAGTTCTTGGTTCGTCGTTTTTCGTTATTTCAGGACGCTGACTTGAGGCAGGGACAGCACCACGTGCTGTCCTAGTTGCCCCATTCTCAGGTCTCGGGTCTCGGCGATCGGGAATCTGGTTCAGGTGCAGGTCCCAAACCTGAATGCCTGCCCTAGGTAGGGCGGCCATTGCCATGGCCGCCGTTCGCCGAGGCACGTGCTACCACCGGGCACTGTCTTCGGACCTTTCGAGCTCCGTCCGCCCACGGACGCCACGCAGTGGCGCCCCTACCTCAGGCCTTACCTCATCATCCGGTTTCCCTTTGCTGTTTTATCCTATCCGCTAACCGCCAACCGCTACCACCTGCCCTAGGTAGGGCGGCCATTGCCATGGCCGCCGTTCGCCGAGGCACGTGCTACCACCGGGCACTGTCTTCGGACCTTTCGAGCTCCGTCCGCCCACGGACGTGATGGCAATCACGTCCCTACCTGCGCGGCGTAGCCGCGAGGGGATATGCTGGCATGGTGACATGGGGGCACGGGGAGATGATGCCGGGGATTTGTCATCCGTCCTCAATTCAGCCCTCAATTCAGCCCTCTACGCTGTCCTCTATTCAGTCCTCCATTCAGACCACAACTTTCCCCTTACCCTGGGGTTTTCTAATTAGCCTACCCCTACCCCCACCCCTAACCCAAACCCACTTACAATGAAAAAGCTCTTCCCCCTGCTCTTCGCCGCCGCCATCGGTTCCGCCGCGACCTATTTCGTCATGGACGCCAGGCAGTCCGCTTCGGTCGCTCCGGCCGAGAAGATCGCTGCGCCGAAGTCGGCCAGTAAGTTCGCCGGCAAGTCCGCCACCGCCAGCGCTGACGCCCCAGCCTCCGAAGCCCCTCGCAAATCCGGCAACTCGAAATTCGGCGGCAAGGGTAGCTTCCTGCCTGAAGAGATCGACGGCGTGACACCTGAGCAGCTCAACCAGTGCAGGGCCGCATTGATGAAATCCATGCAGGACGATGACGTGAAGGCCGCGCGCGCCAAGCAAGGCGAACTCTTCAAGGAAGCCCAATACGCCTCGGATGACGAGAAGAAGGGCATGGCCAAGCAGTTCGAAGACATTCAGTTCGAGATCCGTAAGGCCACGAAGGCCGCGATGATGGCGGCGGATACCGAGATTACCGACGACGTCGCCGACAAGGTTCTCGACGCCATCGAGGAGCGCATGAAGCAGCGTCGCCAGCAATTCCAGCAGAACGGCAAGAAGAAGTGACGCCGCAGCGGCGTAGATGACTGAGTCGATGGCAGAGGGCTGCATCGAGCACAGGATGGATTAGATGCATAGGGGCAATGGGTAGGGCTGGGACTAGTTTGATTGCCTCGGGTAGGGTCGGGACCGCGTCACGACATAGCCGGCATCTAGGTAGGGCGGCCATTGCCATGGCCGCCGTACGCAGCGGTATGCGCGGACCACCGGGCAGTGTCTTTGACCATTCCAGCGTCCGTCCGCCCACGGACGTGATGGCAATCACGTCCCTACCCCAAGGCAGCTGGCTTCCTTGGTAGGGGCGCGACTGCGTCGCGTCCGTACGCAGCGGCATGCGCGGACCACCGGGCAGTGTCTTTGACCATTCCAGCGTCCGTCCGCCCACGGACGCCACGCAGTGGCGCCCCTACCCCGAGGTAGCTATGTCGTGACGCGGTCCCGACCCTACCTTAGAATCTCAAATACCAACTTCAACTCCTCATCGGTGAGCGGGCGGTTCCAGAGGAGGAAGCGGGCGATTTCGCCGTCGAAAGATTCCTTGCCCGGATGCTGAATCGCGTCGCGCTCCTGTCCGACCGCAAGTTTCGACGCATCGGCCAGAGGGTTGATCGGAAAGCGCGCAGTCGCGCAGGCCTTGAGATCGTTCACGAAGAATTCGGCGAGAACCTCGCCCTGCCCCGCACCGAGGCGGCCAGCGAGCACATGGAAGCGTCCCTCCGCAAGTTTAGGCCCGACGAGCTTGGGATTATTCACGTCGAAACGCCCGAAGGTGAGTCCATTACGCGCGCCCCACCAGACGGTGTTATCGTCATCGAGGCAGCCCCAGAGGCCTTCGTATTTCTGGCCGTTGCGCAGGTTGCCGAAGAACGAGTTCACGTCCTTCAGGCCGACGCGTTGCGGATAGACCTTCAAGACCGTGACCCAGGTGCAACCGTCGCCACGGATCAATCCGTCCAAGGCGTCTTCATCATGGCACACCAGTTCCTGCTGACGGAACGAAAGCGCCGCGGGCGAACCTTTCACCGGCGTCGGTAGGCCAGAGGATGCTTCGACCCGGCCCTTCGGCTGGCCCACGAACGAACGCAGAGAGGCTGGGCCGGCCTGATTGGTCCAAGTCGTCACACGACCCTCGGCGTCGAGCGTCGTACCCTTGGCGGCATCAAGATCGACCATCAGGCCGGCGCGCGGAAGTTCGGCGGAGGTCAGACTGAGGCAGGATAACGCGAGGAAGAGGCTGAACTTCATGATGGAAAAAATGTTCAAATCGGAGGACTGAGTCGAGGGCTGTATTGAGGACTGCGTAAAGGACTGCGTGGATCAAAGACAACGGCAGATGACAGGTCGCCGGCGCATCGTGATTTCCACTCAGTCCTCCATTCAGCCCTCCACTCAGTCCTCCATTCAGTCCTCTCTCTCCTTCGCCTCACTTCCCGCTCTGCCAGACTTTCTTATCCGGGGTGACGAGGAGAACGTCGAGCTGCTCGCGCTGCGCGATGACCTTGGCCTGTTCGAAACCGGCGGCCATCAGCGCGGTGGACCAACCATCCGCCTGGAAGCAGCTGTCGTGATAGACCACGGCCATCTCGAGCGTGGGCTCGACGGGTCGTCCGGTCTTGGGCGAGAGGATGTGCGACACGGGCTTACCCGCGGCGAGTTTCTTGGCGCGGTAGAGCCCGGAGGTGCTCAGCGCCCGGTCCGTCAGCAGCACGGTCTTCAGCATCACGCGAGGATTAAAGGGATCTTCGATGCCCACGCGCCACGTGCCGGCGGCCAGGATCTCGCCGCCGACCTCGATGAGGGTGTCGTGCTGGCCTTGAGCGCGGAGGATCGCGGCGGCACGATCCGCGGCGTACCCTTGCAGCACGGAACCGAGGTCGAGGTTCACCCCTTCGTGGCTCTTGGCGAGAGTCAGGTTCTCTTTGTCGAGCTTAAGCTTCTGCCAGCCGACCTTCGCGAGCGCAGCCTTCAGCTGCTCCGGCGTCGGGTCGGCTAGCTTGCCCGCCGGACCGTAACCCCAGAGGTTCGTCAAGGGCGCGACGGTGATGTCATACATGCCGCCCGAAGCGGCGCTGAGCTTGAGCGCGAACTCAACCGTATCGGCGAGCTCTTGGGTGATACCGAACGGCTGGACGGACTCGAGGTGATTGAAGTCGGCGGTCGCGGAGGACTCGCGCCAATGCGAGAGCGAGAACTCCACGCGATTGATCTCGGCTTCGAGCTCGCGCTTGAGGATCTCCGCATCGACGTCGCTGCCGCGCACCTTCACCGTCCAAGTCGTGCCGAACGCCGCGCCGTGCAGTTCGGTGACGGCATGGCGGGCCGAACTTTCCGGGGTGTCTTCCGCGGCGAAGTCCGCATGAGGGAGGAAAGCCACCACCGCGCCCAGCGCCAGGATGACCGCCGCCCGCGTGTCGCGGCGGCCCCAGGTCTCGGCTTGGTTGGCGGAGCGCACGAACTTGAAGAGTGCGCCGGTCGGGCAGCCATATTTGCAATAAGCCTGCGGGACGACGACCGAGGCCAGCAGCCCGACCACGGCCAAGGTCAGCGGGATGGCGACCCCGACCCCGAGGACCCAGGCGTCAAAGGGCTCGACCTGTCCGAGGCTCCAACGGGGCCAGGCCAGGGCGGCTAAAAAGGCCCCGGCAAGGGCGATGGCAGGCAGTTTGCCCAGCCAGAGGTGCCAGCGGGCGGGAACGGCCACATGCAGCCGCTTAAGGCCTCCCAGCAGCTCCTGGGCCGCCCCGTGAGGGCAGGCGTGGTGGCAGTAGAGCTGACGGCGGGACCCCCAAGGAACCAGGAGGGCGATCCCTCCGAGGATGAGCAGCGCCGGAGCCTGGGCCCAAGGGATCCCATGACGGGCCCAGCCGGCGAAGAGCGAGAGCGAAAGCAGCTGCCCGAGCCACAGACCGAGGCCGCCGACGAGGAGGATCTGCCAGACGGTCCGCACCACCGGTCGGCCATGCAGCGGCGTGAAGGTCATCAGCAACGCGCCGGCGAGAAAGCACCAGAGGGCTGCGGTCTGGAGCCGTTGCCGTGCGTCCTGTTTCTCGCGATGGCCGCCGTGCGCGTCGTCGGCGAAGCGTGACTGCAGGCCCTTGGCGATCGCGTAGCTCGTGAGCGTCGCGCCGGCGACGGTGTCGAGCTCACCTTTGCGGAAATCGAATTCGGCCCATTCGCGCGTGGTCCATTTCGTCAGGTCCTTGAAGTAGGTGCGGCCTTGCGGATCCGGTTCCTGGTCCTTGATACGGCTGACGTAATCGGCGGTGTCGTAGGTCGTGCGGAGCTTGACCTGGCGGAGCCGGAGGCCGTCCGACTCGACGGCGATGAGCGTCTCGCTCGGGCCAGCGTAGCCGATGACTTCGTCCGCGGAAGGCGAGGAACGCACGACGTAGCCGAGGTGGGCGCGGTTAGGGCCGCGCACGAGATTCCAGCCGAGGCGCGGGACATTGGGCTCGAAACCGGTCGCGTCAGGGAAGCCGGCACCTTGGATTTCCTTGAGCGAAAGCGCAGTCGGGAAACGCAGGGAAACGTAATTACCCGACAGGCGCTTCTGGATCGATTCGGTGATCGCGTAGGCGGTGAGCGTCGAGCCCGCGTAGGCCTCGAGCTTCGGCGCCGGTTGCGTCGTGGGGCGCCAATCCTTGAAGGACTTCTCGAACGCCGGGTTACCGCGCAGTGTATCCACGTGCTCCGGCGTGTCTTCGCTCGAGAGGATACGGGTGCCGACGATCTTCTCTTGGTTATCGAGCGCCACGAGTACGTTGCTCGGGCCGGCGTAGCCGAGGATGCTGTCGGCGTCGGGCGAGGTCGTGACCAATCGACCCAGACGGTTACCGTATTGATCTTGGACCAAGAGGGTTTGGTTGGGACCGGACTTCAGGCGCTTGGCGCCGGGGAAGAAGGCCTTGGCGTCGTCGAGCCCCAGGCGCGTCAGCGCCGACTCCGTGACGGGGGTCGTGCGCTGCAGCAGCAAGGCGGCCAGCAACAGCGCCGCGAGGCGCCAGCTCTTGACCAGCCAGGCGCTGACGCGGGGTGATGGCATCCGTTAGTCGGCGAGGATCAGCTGGAAGACGTCGGCCTGCACGCCGCCCTTGGCGCCGTCGGCCGAGAGGACGAGGGTGTGCGTGCCGGCGGCGAACTGGAACTTGCCGAGCTTGTTGGCCTGCTCGATCTCGCCGACCTTCTGGTTGAGGCGGAGCGTGACGGTCTTTTCGCCGGCGCGGTTGATCGTCAGCACGGAGTTGGCCGAGCGGTTTTCGTGGCCCTGCCAGTAGCCGCGGAGCTCGTACTTGCCGGCGTCCTTGACCTCGAAGGTGTAGGTCGCGCGATTGCCGTTGCCGGAGGCGTAGTGGTAGCCCGCGCCGAGGTGGGCGAGGCCGTGGCCTTCGGTCCACTTGCCTTCGAACTTCGCCTGGGCGTCGTCGACGACGATGCCGCCCAGCTTGGCGAGTTCCTTGAGGTCATCAGGGGAGAGCTTGCTCGGGGTGCCTTTGGTGAGGTCGAGGTTCATCTTGCCGACGGGCAGTTCCTTGAAGTCGGCGATCGAGGTGTCGAGGAAGAGGTCGCTGCGGAGGTCGCTGCGGCGCATGCGGCCAGGCTGTTCCATGAGCTTGATGAGGTCGGGCAGGTGCTTCTGGTAGACGCCGCGCGGGTCGGTGTTCTCGCGGACGGCGAGGTAGGCCGCCTTGCCGACGACTTCGCCCATCATGCCGATGGTGCGCATCACACGAATGGTGCCCAGGGCCTCGTGCGTGACGGAGATATGGCGGCCGGCCATGAAGAGATTGCCGATGTTCTGGGAGTAGAACAAGCGGTACGGTAGTGGGTAGCCGTTGCGACGGTCGACGGCCGCGATGTGCTTGCCGTCCGGGCCGACGTAGCCGAAGGCGGCGCGGGAGATGAACGGGTTCTCCGGGAACTTCTTGGCGTACTGTTCGCGGGCGTAGTGGAGGTCGATGTCCCAGGTGGTGGGCACGCAGCCGTCGTCGAACTCCTTGCGTTCGATGATGTCCTGCTTGTTCAGGACGATGTCGCCGGTGAACAGGCGCGACTCGCGCGGGCCGCCGACATGCGAGGCCCACTTGAGGTCAGACTGGGCGTACTTGGCGGCATCGGGGCCGTTCTTGAGGGCGGAGAAGGCGCCGTAGATCGCGCGGAAGTTCCAGTCGCGGATGTATTCCAAGCCGTTGATCGGATCCTGGTCGAAACCGGATTCCCAGAACCACTCGGCCTTCATGAAGGGCTTATCGTCGATTTTGGCCTTGGATTTCTGCAGGGGCGGGAAGTCGCCGAGTTCGAGCGGCAGCGCCCACGGGGTCGCGGGCCAGGAGACCGCCTGGTCGGCGTCCTGGTAGAACCACATGTTGGACATGCCCATACGCTTGTCCTTTTCGATCTGATACTTCGCGCCCGCGTAGGCGCCGACCCAGCCGTGGCCGGTGGTGTCCGCCACGAACTTCGCGCGGAAGGTCTTCTCGCGGCCGGTCTTGACGTCGATGGCCTTCACGGCGGCAATGCGGTTGCCGTCCATGATGACGCCGGTGGCGAAGTGGCCGAGGAAGAGGGAGATGTTCTTCTCGTTGCGGACGACCTTTTCCTTGAGGTCGTCGCCAAAGCTATCGACGCGGCCGGGGCTGTCTGGCGAGCGGTCGCCGATCTCCTCGATGATCTCGCCGAGGTGCGGGTATTTACCGCGCGTGGTGCCGCCCATCGCCCAGACGCCGATCTCGGAGCTACCGTTGCCTCCGAGGACGAAACGATCCTGGATGAAAGCGACCTTCAAGGACTGACGAGCGCCGGAAAGAGCCGCGCCGAGGCCACCGTAGCCGCCGCCGACGACGACGAGATCGAACTCGCCTTGGTCTTCGGGGCCCTTGGGGCTATTCCACTGCGAGCGGGCGGCGACGAGCGCGGCCCCTTCGGGCGGGATAAAGGAGGCGTCCTTGCTGAAGAGGATGGCGTCGGCGCGACCGGCGAAACCGGTGAGGTCATGGAGCGCGAGTTTCACGTCGCCCGCAGGCAGCGTGACCTTACCGCCTTCTTGCCAATGCCACTCGGCGCCCTTGGTGCCAAACTCGGCGGCGACGGCCTGGCCGTTGACGATCAGCTGGAAGCGGCCGGGGGTGCCGGGGGCGTTCCAGTGGGCGACCCAATCTTTGGTGCGCACCCAGACGCGGTATTCGCCGGCGGTGGCGATGCGGACCGAGCCCGTGGCATCGGCGACGGGCTTACCGAGGCCGTGGGCGAGGAGATAGGGCGAGCCGACGATGTTCGTGAAGGAGGTGTCGAGCTTCCAGCCGCCATGGGAGGACAGCGATTCGGCTTCGACGAAGACCGTGTCAGAGGATTGGGCGCGGCCAGAGACGGCGGCCAGCAGGGACAATCCGAGGAGGGAAAGCACGCGAGGGGACATAAGGGTATTAGATGCCAGCAGGCCCAGAGAGTTCCAGCCAGAATCGTCAAAGGTAGGGCGGCCATTGCCATGGCCGCCGTTCGCCACGGCAAGTGCGGACCACCGGGCAGACTCTTTCGACCCTTCCAACCTCCGTCCGCCCACGGACGTGATGGCAATCACGTCCCTACCCAAGACAGCCAATCAACCCGTCTCCGGTTTCCCTTTGAGCGCCCAACCGCTAACCGCCAACCGCTGATACCTGTTATGGGTAGGGCGGCCATTGCCATGGCCGCCGTTCGCCACGGTACGTGCGGACTACGGGGCAAAGTTTTTTTGACCGTTCAAGCTCCGTCCGCCCACGGACGTGATGGCAATCACGTCCCTACCCTATACCGGCTATGGGTAATCAATGGACTCGGGGAACGGCCTATGGGGCTAAAGATACCGACATGGCCTTACCTGACCGCGACAGACCTGGACATCATCGACCGTCGTGGGTATCCGCAAGCGACCCGATCTTCGTCACCCTCTGCGGGGCCGAGCGCAGGGTTAATCAATTCGCACGTGAGGTCCAATGGGAGGTTTTGGTCCAAGCAGCGAATCATGTCTACGTGGCGGGCCTCTGGCAGCCGCTGCTCATGCTCGCGATGCCCGACCACGTGCACCTGATCGTGCGGATACCGAGGGCCTCCGGCATCGCTTCGGCGATCAGAAGATTCAAGCGTGCCGCCAGCTACGGGAAGCAAATCCGGTGGCAACCGGCTGCTTTCGACCATCGCATCAGGTCTGACGACAGTTATCGCGAGAAGTGGCAATATGTCCTGGCCAACCCCCGAAGAGGAGGACTCATCAAAGAAAGCGACGCGTGGCCTTACTTTAAGACGTGGAACATTAACGCGCCATAGGTAGGGCGGCCATTGCCATGGCCGCCGTTCGCCGAGGCGCGTGCTACCACCGGGCAGACTCTTTCGACCATCCCAACGTCCGTCCGCCCACGGACGTGATGGCAATCACGTCCCTACCCAAGGCAGACAATACACCATCAGTCGGCACGCTTAGGTAGGGCGGCCATTGCCATGGCCGCCGTTCGCAGAGGCACGTGCGGTGAGCCGGGCAAGGTCTTCGACCCTCCCATCGTCCGTCCGCCCACGGACGTGATGGCAATCACGTCCCTACCTCAAGAATTTCAGGCACAAAAAAGGGCGGCCGAAGCCGCCCTTCCCTTTCGTCTCACCTGATCGCTCAGGCCTTCTTCGTCTGGCGGCGGCGACGGATCGCGGCGGCCGCGAGGGCCAGCGCACCGAGGCCGATGCCGTAGGTCGAGGGCTCAGGCACCGCGGTCAGCGTGATAGCGCCGTTCGTGGTGTTGAAGTCGATCGCCCAGAGGCTCGCCGCCGAGGCCGAGCCACCGGTGTAGGTGAACTGGCTGGTGTCGAAGGCGAACAGGTCGTTGACGTTGGTGTTCGTGCCGAGGTTCAGGCTGCCGGCGGTGAACGAACCGAAGCTGAAGTGCTGGATACCGGCCGCGCCTTGCAGGAGCGAGAGGTTGCCGGCCGCTCCGAGGGTCGTGGCATCGGACATCGAGACCAGCTTGATCACGACCTTGTTCGACAACGAGGCGCCGCTGAGGTCGAGACTACCGAAGGAGTACTGGTCATAACCGACGCCGGCGAGCTGGGTGTTGATATCCCAGATCTTGAACTCGAGACGCGCGCCGCCCGAGAGCGTCATGCTGGTCGTCGAGAAGCTGCCGATGGCGGTGCCGCGCGAGACGGTACCGTGGTCGCCCACGGAGACGTTACCGAGCGCGACCGGCGCCACGAGCGTGCCGCCGATGGTGCCGTTGCCGGTGACGTTGATGTTATTGGCGACGGACTGGTTGACCACCATCGTGCCGGTGTTGCTGACCGTGGCGGCGCCGGAGCCGAGGGCGCCCGCGTTGTTCACGGTGACCTTGCCTTCGGTGACGCTGAGGCCGCCCGAGAAGGTGTTAGCCGCGGCGAGGATGAGGTCGCCGGCGCCGGACTTCACGAGGGCACCGGTACCGAAGGACATCGCGCTGAACGAGGTCGCGGTGGAGGCGTTATCGAACTTGATCGTCGCGGTCGCGCCATCGGCCACCTTGAGGCGGGCGCCGAGGTCCTGGCTATTGGTCGATTCCCAGCGAAGGGTCGAGCCGTTGGCCAGGTTGATGTTGCCGGCGCTGGCGCTGTTACCCAGGGCGTTCAGGTAGAAGCCGAGGACACCGCCGTTGACGGAGACATCCGCATCCGGAGCCAGGATCGCGTTGCCGGAGCCGCCGATGATCCACTGGCCGACGCCGTTCTTGACGACGGAGGAGAAGGCGCGCGCGGCATCCGCGTTGTCAAGCAGACCAGCGGAGAACGTATTGCCTTGGGTAGAGGTACCCGAGAGCGTGAGCGGACGGCCGGCAGCCGGAGCGGCGTTATCGAAGTCAATCTGGTCCGAGCTGCTGACGACGAACGGATTCGAGCCGCTGGTGGCGTGGAAGCCCGCACCGCCGTCCTTGACGAGGAAGTTGCGGCCGAAACCGCCGCCGGTGAACTCGATCGCGCCGCCATTGAAGACGAGGTTCGCATGGACCGAGGCGGACGAGCCGCCAAGCTGGGCCGCGGCGGCGAACTTCAGCAAGCCGCCGGTGACCGTGTTCGTTCCCGTGTAGGTCTTGGCTGAGCCGCTCATGACGAGCGTGCCGGCACCGGACTTCGCGAGGCTGGAGACACCCGTGACCGGAGCCGCGTCGGCGTAGGAACCCGAGAAGGTCAGCACCTTGCCGGCGGCGACGTTGAAGTCGCGCGAGGCGCTGGTGAGGCCGACGTTGATGTTCTGGGCGGAGATCGTGGCGTCGTCCGTGGCGGACACGTTGCCGAGCAGGATCCAGGAGCCGGCGACGTTGGGCGAACCATCGCTGGTCAGGTTGCCGCCGTTGAGCGTGACGTTGCCGAGGTAGCCCGTGTAGGTCGTGGCATCGGCGACACCCGTGCCGTTGAGGGTCAGCGGCACGCCGTAGGAGGAGGTGCCGAGGGCATCTGGGGCGGTGACCTTGAAGGTCGCGCCGGTCTCGGCGATGACCATGCCCGCGGCGGACAGGGCGCCGGTGGTGTAGGCTTCCATCGTGCCATGAGCGGCGATCGCCCGACCCGTGAAGTTCGGGTTGTCCGTGCCGATCCTCAGGATCGCGGAGCTCTGCTGGACGTAGTCGCCCGTGCCTTCGACACGCGTCATGTTGGTGAAGTCGGTCGTCAGGTTGAAGCGGATGACGCCCGGGGTGGCCGTCACGATCTTCGTGGCGTTACCGACATTGCCGGCGTTGCCCGCGATCGTGCCGTTGCCGACCTGGAGAATACCATCGGTGACGTAGAACTTGCCGCTGAAGGGGCCGTTGTCGGCCATGAGCGAGGTCATGCCCGTGCCGGTCTGGCGGAAGTCGCCGGTGTTCTGCAGCACATTCATGAACAGCAGGTCCAGCGAGCGGGCCACGTCGACCTTGGCGAGAGAGGCGATGTCGACGTTGCCGGAGCCGAAGACACCGTTGCCGGCGAGTTCGAGGATGCCCGCGGTGACGGTCGTCTGGCCGACGTTGCTATTGAGGCCCGTGAGGGTGAGCTTGCCCGAGCCGACCTTCGTGAGGCGAAGGTTGGCCATGCCGGCGCTGGCCACGGAGTTGTCGACAAACGAACCACCGAAGGTCGCATCCGTGATGCTACCGACGGTCAGCGTGCTGTTAGTGGTCAGCGAGGAGTTAGTCGCGAAACCGGCGCCGCCGATCGCCTCCAAGGTCTGGTCGAAGCCGTTAAGGTCATAACCGGCACCGGCCGACATCGAGAGGAGGCTACCCGAGGGGACCGCGTCCGTGATGCCGTTACGGAGCAGGCCGGCCGCGACGACGATGCCCGCGCCGCCAAAGTTGGCGTTGGTGTTGGCGGAGCCGAGGACCAGGATGCCGTTGCCGGCCTTGGTGAGACCGACGGTGCCCGCGACCGAGGCGGCCGCGGTGGTGGTCAGGAGTCCGTTGAAGGTCGCCGTGACGCCCGGGGTGCCGACGCTGATCGTGCGATTGAAGCCGCCGAGGGTGATCGGACCCGAGAGGATGACGCCTGCGCCAGCCGTGCGGCCGCCGAAGGAGAAGTCGCCGTTGACCGAGATGCCGTTGGCGATCGTGCGGATGGTGCCATCGCTCATGAGCGAGGTGCCGTTGCCGATGCTGAGCACGCCGGTGCCGATCGGACCGCTGGTGACCGCGCCGGAAATCGGCGTCGAGTTGGCGCCGAACATCAGCGAGCCCGCGTTGAGGTTCAGGCCCGTGGTGAAGGTGCTGGCGCCGCTGAGGGCGAGCATGCCGCCGCCGGCCTTGGTCAGCGACAGGTTGCCGCCGTTCGAGATGATCGCCGAGATCAGCAGGCCCGTGTCGGCCAGACCGGAATTGACGGTGATGACGGGGCTACCATTGCTGAACTGCAGGGCGCCGGTGATGGACTGGGTAGCCACCTGGGACTGGTTGACCGAGGTGATCGGGTTGGCGGACGAAAGGATGAGCAGCGTGCCCGGAGTGACCGTAGCGAGAGCCTGCGCGCCTTCGTTATTGATCGTCAGCGAGTTCAGCGTGTTCGTACCGACGAGGGTCAGCGTGCCGCCGCCGTTGATGGTGATGTTGGAGGTCGGCGCAATCTGGCCGGGGTTAGTCACCATGACCAGCGCGGTGTTCGTGCCGGAATTCACGCCATTGATGACGACGTCGCCGGGCAGGATGACCATGCCGGACTGGCCGTTCAGGTTCGTCGTGCCCTGATTGAGGAACGTCGTACCGATGAACGTATTGCTGACCGCGCCAGCGGTCGGCGAGCCAAGGCCGACGGTGCCGCCACCACTGCGGACCAGGTTGAACGTGCCAGTCAGCGGCACGTTGATGTTCATCGTACCCTGATTCTGGTAGATATAGAGGTCAGGGCTGGTGGTGGTCAGCGAGCTCGTGTTGTCCGAGGCCTGCAGGGTGATCGTCTGATTGGCGTTCGTGATGATGCCGGTGACGAGCGTGACATTGGCGCCGCTGAAGGCGATCGTCTGCGCGGCCGACGGTGTGAAGCGCCAAGAATTGGCGGTCTTCGTGCCGGTCAGGGTACGGGCGAGCGTGCCGTCGCTATAATGACCCGAAGCGAGGGTCGTCAACGAGATATCCGGGCCGGTGAATTGGACGGTGGTCGAGCCGTAGTAGCTGACACCCATCTGGCTGAGACCCCACTGGTTGTTGTAGGTCGCGAAGGTCGAGCCATCCGCGACCGCCCAACCGCCGATGATACCGTTGACCAGATTGGCCGACGTGAACGGGGTGCCGTTGATATTCTGGAGGAAGACGCGGCTCGAGGAGGTCAGGCCAGGGCTACCGAGGGTGTTGACGCCGGTGGAGTTGTTCGTCGCGGTCCAACCGTTGAAGTTGACCATGGAACGGGACTCCAAGGTGCGGACGAAGTTCGTGACGATGATCTTGTTGGAGCTGCCTTCATTGATGAACGGCTGGGTGTAGAAGTGCACATTACCCGAGTTCGCCGTGACGGTGCCGAGGGTGATGTCGGTGTCGACGCCGCCGCCGCCGCTGATGTTCAGCAGGCCGCCGTTGATCGTGATCGGGGTGGTCGGGCTGATGCGGGTCGGGTTGGCCGCGGCGTTGAAGCCGAAGTTATCCCAGCGCAGTTCGCCGTAGTTGATGGTGATCGCCGAGGTGTTGAGGATCGAGGCCTCGTCGCGCAGCTGGAGGATGCCGCCGCGGACGGTGGTCGTGCCGGTGTAGGTGCTCGGCGCGGTCAGAATCGTCGTGGTGTTGCCCGCACGCTGGAAGGACAGGCCTCCGGTGATGCTACCGGCGAACGTCGAGTTGTTGGTGGTCGTGAAGACCGCGCCGGCCAGGCCGGTGACGGTGCCGCCCATGCCCGGCAGCGGGTTGACACTGGTGAGGCCGTTGACGGTCTGGTTCTTGGCGCCGATATCGAGGGTCGCGCCGCCGTTGAGCGTCAGGAACATCAGGGTCGGGCTCGCCAAGGTGGCGATCACCGGGATGGTGTTGTCGTAGCCAGAGTTCAGGCGGAGCGTGCCGCCGTTGACGGTGACGACACCGTTGAGGCCGGTGATGGCGTTAAGGTTCATCACGCCGCCGTCGGACTTGATGAAGCCGACCGAGCTGCCCATGCCTAGGTAGGAGTCGACATTGAGCGTGGCGCCCGCGAGGACGTGGAAGACCGGGGCCTGGGTCGAGGTGCCGACGAGACCGACGTCGATCTGGGCCGTGCCGCTCTTGACGAGGACGGCCGAAGCATTGGCGAGCGAGAGGGTCAGGACCGTGCCGGCCGGACCGAACTTACCGAAGGTCGTGGCCGAGAGGCCGGAGGTGAGCGAGGTCGTAGCGCCGTCGAAGGTCAGCGTATTGACCGAGGTCGGGGAGCTCATCGTGACCGCACCGGTGACGCCAGCGTTCTGCTGGTTATTCCAACCCGAGACGGTGGCATTGAGGTCGGCCGAGGCCAGCGCGCGCCAGGCCAAGGACATCGGATCCTGGGTAAGGAAGCCGTCACCGAGGCCGGTGCGGGAAGCCGAGACGAGGATGTCGCCGCGGACGGCTAGGCTCGTGCCGCCGAAGCCCTGCCCTGCCACGAAGTTGCCGTTGGTCAGCTGAAGGTCGGCCACGCCGGCGCCAGGAGTGAGCGTTCCGTCGAGACCCGCGATGACGAGAGAACCCGTGCCGGTGGCGGCGAGGGTCGTGACGACCAGCGAGAGCTGGTTGTTGGCGTCAGGGCTGAGTTCGAGACGACCGTTACCGGTGCTGAGACCGAGGGTCGCGAAGCTTTCCGTCGTGGAGGCGGCGCTGTTGCCGTTGAGCGTCAGCTTACCACCCACGATGTTGACCGTACCGCCGAGCGTCGCGCCGAGGCGATTGTTGACGTTCGTCGCGGTGTTATCGAGCGCGAGGACCGAGCCGGACTGGACGTTGAAGATGCTGTTGGCCGCGGCGGAGGAGACGAAGGCCTTGCCGTTGCCGGAGTAGGTCAGACCGCCACCGCTGACGGTGATGGCACCGAACGAACCGGTGGTGGGCTGGGCGGTATCGAACGTCATCACGCCCGTGCCGACCTTCGTGAGGAGGCCGTAAGCCGCGTCATTGAAGCGCATCAGACGACCCGAGAAGGTCGAGGAGGTGTTGTCGAAGCCGACCGACAGGGTCGGGGTACCCGAGGAGCTGAAGACGTCGCCCGTTCCCGTGAGGGAACCCCAGGTGGTGTTGAGGCCGTTGAGATCGAAGCGGGTACCGGCGCCGAGGTTCAGGCGCGAGAGGCGCGAACCGGCGTTGGTGACGCCCGTCTTGATGGCGCCGGCGGCCACATTGAAGGCGCCGGTGGAGTAATACTGGGCGTTGAACTGCAGTACGCCGTTACCGGTCTTGGTGATACCGCCGGAAGAACCGACGATCGCCTGGATGCCGACGGTGGCGCGCAGGGAGTCGACGTCCGCGACGCCGTTGACGGAGATCGGCGCGACGTTGATGGTGTTCGGCGAGGTACCGAAGTCGAAGCGACCTTCGAGGTAGCTGACCGGGGAGATGTTCTGCGAGGTGGCGACGAGGCCGCCGGCGCCAATGGTGAGCACGCCACGGTCGCCGAGGACCCAGGTGCTACCATTCAGCCAGACATCATTGAACGAGCGGACGATCGACTGCGTCGCCGAGCCGCTGTTGTTCATGGTCAGCTTCTTGACCGTATTATCGCCGAAGTAGCGGATCACGCCGCCGGCGTTGACGATGACTTCGTTGCCGGGGTTGATCGCGGCTTGAATCATGGTATGCAGGGTACTCTGGGTGACGACGACACCATTGGTCGGGTCAGTCGCGAGAGGAATACGTCCGCCGCCGCCCCACGGGCTGATGACAAGGGTACCTTGGTCGACGTAGGTACCACCGGTGTAGGTGCTGGTCCCTTCGAGCTGAATCGTGCCGCTACCCGTCTTCACGAAGGCCATGCCCGCGCCGACGATATTGGCACGAATCACGTGCCAGGCATTGCCCTGGGCTTCGACGATGAGCTCGTTCGTGCCCGAGGTCAGGTTACCGACGGTGGCCGACGTACCAATGACCTGCTGGTTCGTGCTCCACATGATGACACCCCCCGTACCGACGGTGAGCGTGGTACCGGCCGAGAAGTCGATCATCGACGAGCCGACGTTGTCGAAGCGCAACGAATTGATCGTCTTATCGGCCGTGAGCGGGATCGTCACGCCGCCGCCAGAGCTGATGTTGAGGTTCGAGGTGGCCGTGGCCGTATCGAGCGTCGTGGTATCGGTCGTCGTGTTGGAGTAACCGAGGAAACCGTCGGTGCCCATCGCGCCCACGCCGTAGATCGGCGAGTAGGTAGCGAAGTGGTGGGTGCCTGTGCCGATCGCGCCCATGACGGCCCAGCCGCCGATGATGCCGTTGGTGAGGTTGGCCGCGGAGAACGGCACGCCGTTGAGGTTCTCGATCTTGACGCGATTATACAGGCCAGACGTGAAGTTGGCCGCCGTGCCGAGATTACGGACGAGGTTACTGATGGTCAGGGTCGTGGTCGCATCCGCACCGGCGCCGTTGGCGACATAGAACTGCGACTGGCCAAGCGCCAGGGTCGTCGTACCGATGCGCTCGGACGAATTGTTCTGGGCGCGTCCGCGGAGCTCGAGGTAGCCGCCGCGCATGGTGACAGGGGCCGCGTCGTTGAGGCGGTCCATGTTGTCGCTCCAGCTGTTATTGTTCTCGAGGTAGAGGTTACCGAAGTTCAGGTCGATCGCCGAGGTCGCCGACAGACGGGCGTCCTGATACATGACCGTGAGGCCGCCGTTGATGAGGGTCGCGCCGGTATAGGTCAGGTCGGAGTAGAAGTTGAACGTGCCGTTGCCGGACTTGGAGAACTTCACGTCGCCCGAGATGGTACCCGAGAACGTGCGGGTATCCGTCGTGATCATCAGGTGGCCCGTGCCGCCGGTGCTGGTGATGTTGGAACCGTTGCCCGGGACCGTGGAGTCGTTGAAGAAGCCGTAGGTCTGGAGCGAGGTGCCGTTGAGGTCCAACGTGCCGCCCATCGGCGCGAAGTAGTTATACGGCTGGATGGCGTTGTTGATGCCAGCGCCGAGCTTGAGCGTGCCCTGATTGAGGACGAGCTGGCCCGAGAGCGTATTGGTACCCGTCGCGGCGAGGCCGTTGATGGTCGAGGCGACCGGGGCAATCGTGAGCTTGCCTGGGCCGTTCTTAATCAGCGACATGCTGCCGTTCGAGACGCCGTTGCCGCCCGAGAGCGCAGAATTGATCGTCAGGTCACCGACCGTCCAGATGGTGAGCGGCGAGAAGTTATTCGGGAAGTAGAGGACGCCGCCCGAGATGGTCGAGTTGCTGCCAGCGCGGACCAGGATACCGCCCGAGCGCAGGTTGAACTGGGCGCCGTCGGCGATGGTGAGGTTCGCGTTGCCCTCCATCGTGAGGGAGTTGCGCGTGGCGTTGCCGATGACCGTCGCGCCCGTGTACGGGACGCCGTAGAAGGTTCCGCCGAGCAGCTGGAGGTTGGAAGTGGCTGCGGTGCCGGTCGTGGTGCCGAGGATTGAAGTCGGGTTGGTCTCGTATTCGGTCGAAGCGAGCGGGCGGAGGTAGCGCACGAGGGCGCCGTTGGCGATGACGCCGGTGGTGGCGAAGGACATGCCCTGCCCCGTCGTGGTCAGGTCGACGAGTGCCCACGGGAGCATCGCGCGGTTGGCGGTGCCGGCGGCACCGGTCTCGCCGGACCAGGCAGGATCGACGACGAGCTGGACGCTCGCGCGGGCCGTGGCCGGGGTCTCACCGATGCCGCGGAAGAGATACGAGGCCCCGTTGGCGGCGGTGGTCTGGGCCGGAGTCGGGTTGGTCCAGGCCGTGCCGCTGCGGAAGGCGAGGATCGTCTGGGCGAAGGTGACGTTCTGCTGCGTGACGGTCAGGACGTTGGAACCGCGACTGCTCAGGACGAGCGTGTTGAAGTTCTCGTAGGACGGGTAGGCGCTGTTGAGGGCGCCGACGAGGTTGAAGTTACCCCCGCGCATCGTCAGGTCGTAATAGAGACCGCTCTGGAGATTGGAGAAGCGGCCCTTGTCGAAATTGACGATCGAGTCGTCGACGGTGACGGTGGCGCCGTTCTCGATGAAGAGCTTGGAGCGCCAGGTACCGTTGGAATCGATGATCAGCGTGCCCTGCTTGACGGTGAGCCCGTTACCGGTGGTGTCGGTGACGTTCGTGGTATTGCTCGACTTGATCCAGAAGGTGCCCGTGCCGTATTTCTCGATGGAGCTGAAGGTGGTGCCCGCAGCAACCGTGAGCTCGGTCGTGCTGAGGACGAAGTTGCCGTCGCCGACGAAGCGGAGCGCGGTGTTGCCGATGGTGCTGTTGATGCCGCCGTAAATGCCGCCCATGATATTGAGCGTGCTGCCCGCGGAGGATCCGATGACCGCGCCGTAGGGCATGGTGATCAGGCCCGTTAGGTAATTACTACCGGAGAGGCTCTGCAGCTGGCCGCCGAAGTTGACGCCGCCTTGGGTCTGAGCGCCCGTGGCCTGGAGGGTGATCGGATTGGACCAGGTGAAGCCGCCCGCGAGCTGGAGGGCCGTGCCCATGTTGGTCGAGAGGGGCGAGACCGAGAGCGTGCCGGAACCGGCCGCGGTGGCAGAAGTGAGGCGCAGGACACCCGCGTTGACCGTCAGGCCGCCGGTCCAAGTGCTATTATTGGCGGACAGGACGAGCGTACCGGCCTCGTTCTTGAACAGGTTGTTCGTCAGGGCGCCGAAGGCGAACGGCGAGGACAGCGTGAGCGTCTTGCCCGCGGTGACCGTGAAGGCGTTGTTGACGGCGTTCAGGTTGAACGTGCGAGCCGAGGCGAAGGATTCCGTCGCACGGAAGCCGGTGTTCTCGACGCCGTTGGCGGTGATCGTGACCGTGTTGGCGAGGTCGCCGAGCGCGGCGTCGGAGTTGACGCTCAGGAGACCGCCCTGGATGTCGAGGGTCTTGCCGGCGCCGCCGAAGGTGTTGATGCCGCCGAGAGCGAGGAAGCCGTCACCGGTCTTGGTGAGCGTGAGGCCCGCACCCGCGTCAGAGATGACGCCGTCGATCGAGTAGGTCGGGTAGGCGGTGAGGGTCTGATTGGTCGCCGTGGCGGTGGTGGCGCTGGTCAGCAGGAACGCAGAATTATTAGCAACGGTGGCGATCTTAGCTCCGAACGGGATGGACGTGCCGGCGACCGGCATGCCCGCCGATAGGACGGAAGTACTGCTGAGCGCCAGGGTGACCCTCACGTTCGAGTTGAAGGTGGCATCGGTGAAGCTGAGGGCGGCCGCGTTGATGGCGGCGTTGTCGGTAAGGGTGACCGCGCCGTTACCGAAGGACAAGTTGTTGCCGGAGACGGTGAAGCCCTGCTTCCAGACCATCGCATTGGAAGCGGCGAGCGTCACGGCCGCGCCGGCGACGTTGTTGATCGTCACGCCGGTGCCGAGTTGGAAGAGGCCGCTGCCGACGGCGCTGGCGGAACCGAGGTTGAGCGTGCCGTCCGTGAAGTTCAGGCCGCCCGCACCGGTGTTGGCACCGGAAAGCGTGAGCGTGCCCGCGCCGATCTTGGTGATCGGGCCGGCGAAGGTGACGGGGCCGGTGAGGGCCAGCGAGGAGCCGTTCGTACCCGTGCCGACGACCTTCCAGGTCTGCGCACCGGCGGCGATGAGCGGAGCCGAGAGGGTGATCGCGCCGGCATCCGTGTTGACGGCGATGCCGTTGGCGGAGCTACCCGGGGTGAGCGTCAGGGTACCCGCGGTACCCTGGGCGATGGTGATCGAGGGCACGCCGGTGAGGGCATTGAAGATGAGGCTGTCGGCGGAGAGGTTGCCATCGAGGGTCAGGCTCTTGGCGCCGGCCGTGACATTGCTGGTACCGAACACGAGGGCGTCGGTGAGGGCCGGCAGCGCGGCGGTGTCGATGCCGCCACCGACATCGGTGGCCCAGTTGGTGTCGCCCGCATTGTTCGCGAGGAGCGAGTTGCCCTGGTCGCCATTGAAGAAGGCGTAGGTGATCTGGCTCGCCTGGATACGGAGGATCGTGCCGCCGCTCGCGGTCGTGATCTGGTAGTTGAGGGTCGTCGGCGCGTTACCGAGAATCCACGTGGCGCCGGCGAGGCTGCCGCTGGCGTCAGTGATTAGGTCGTAAGAACCGATGGCAAGGCCACCGAGGTTATTCAGATTGAGCGAGATGATGCCCGAGAGGGTCGGGGTGCCGGTGAGGACGAGCTTATCGTTCACGCCCGGGGCGTTGAGGTCGAAGCCGAGCGTGGCGCCATTGGCCATCGTGAGGGCCACGCCCGTGTTCGTGGTGGCGTTGGTATCGAAGAGATTCAGGGTCGCGCCGGAGCTGACGTTGATCGAGCCGAGGCCGGTGGCGAGGAAGCCGGCGTTGAGGACGCCCTGCGTGACGGCGACGCCGCCCGTGCCGAGGTCGGCGGTGTTATTGACGGTGACCGTGCCGGTACCGCTCTTGGTGAGGATGCCGGAGGTGCCAGTGAGGCCGCTGTTCAGGGTAAGTGTGCCAGTCTTATTGGCCGCTTCGATCGTACCGCCGGTCGAGCCGACGGCGAAGTTCTGGTTGGCCGCGGCCGCCGAGCCGCCGGTGTAGCGGAGCGTTCCGCCGTTGACGGTGACCAGGTTGGAGCTGGTAGCGTCTCCGAGGTTCGGACCGCTGGCGAAGGAAAGGACACCCGCGTTGACGGACACCGCGCCCGAGAAGGTGTTAGCACCGGAGAGGATGACCGTACCGGAAGTGGTCTTGATCAGGCCGGAAGCGCCGGCGAGCTTACCCGAGATCGTGCCGCTGCGCACGTCGAAGTCATTGGTAGCGGACAGCGTACCACCGGAACCGATGATCGACCCGGAGGTGAGTCGGACAGTGTCGACGGCTTCGTCGAAGGTGCTGACGTTCAGGCTGCCGCCGTTGACGTTGACGAGGGCGAAGTCCGAGAGGACGTTGACGCCGCCGATGGCGACGGTGCCCGTGTTGATCGTCGTCGCGCCACCGAAGGAGTTGTTGCCCGTGAGGGTCAGCGTGCCGGAGCCATTCTTGGTGAGCGCGGCGGACAGGCCGCCCGACATCACGCCGGTCAAGGTCGTATTGCTCGAGCCGGTGATGGTGAGCGTGCGGGTGCCGGCCGAGATATTACCGGCGATCGTCAGCGTACCCGCGTCGGACTGGACGGAGGTGTCGCCCGAAAGCGTGATCGGGCCGCCGAAGGTATTGCTGCCGGTAAGATTGCGGAGGGCGCCGAAGCCACCGAAGCCCGTACCCGTGAGGTCGAGGGGCTCAGAGGTGACGTTGACGTTGCCCTGGAGCTCGAGCGAAGCACCGGAAGCGACGACCGTGCCGCCGACCGCGTCGCCGAGGCCGTTGGCGCCATTGACGCTGACCGTACCGGCGTTGACGTTGACCGCACCCTGGAAGGTGCTGTTGCCGCCGAGCGTGAGCTTGCCGTTGCCGGTCTTCGTGAGGCCGGTCGTGGTGCCGGTGATGGCACCGGAGATGACCGTGTTGCCCGTGCCCGTGAAGGTGACGTCATTGACGTCCGCGACGATCGCGGTGGCGTTGTTGAGCGTCAGGGTACCCACGTCGGACTGGATGGTGGTCGCACCGCCGAGGGTGACGGTGCCGCCGAAGGTATTCGCGCCGAAGTAATTGCGCAGGGCGCCGTTGGCGGCGTTACCCGTACCAGAGATTGCCAGCGCTTCCGCGCCGACGGTGATGCCGCCCTGGAGTTCAAGGGAAGCGCCCGAGGCGACGCTCGTGCCCGTACCCACGGAGCCGAGGGCGTTGGAGTGGGCGAGACTGACAAGGCCGGAGGAGACCGTGGTCGTGCCCGCGTAGCTGTTGTTACCCGAGAGCGTGATCGTGCCGGTGCCGCTCACCGCGAGGGTACCCGTGCCGGAGATCGCGTTGGCGACAGCGTAGGCGTTGGAGCGGTTGATGACCAGCGCGGCGTTGTTGATGACGGACGTGGTGCCCAGCGTGCCCGTGGTCGAACCCGTGCCCACCTGGACGGTGCCAGCGGAGATGGTGAAGTTGCCCGAGAAGGAGTTGATGCCTTCGAGGATGAGCGTGTTGTTCGCGGAGATGACGCCGGCGGACTTCGTGAAGCCCAGGCCGCCGTTGATTTCACCGACATTGCGGATCGTGCCGGAACGAAGGTTAAGATTGTTGATCGGACGGGCGCCCGCGCCGATGACGAAGCCGTTGAGGTTCAGCGTGGCGTTATCGAGCGTCAGGGTCGAGGTGACCGAGCCAGAACCGGCGCCGGTGCCCTTGGCGATATTGCCGCGGATATCGAACGTTCCGCCATTGATAATCAGGGAAGAAGCGACCGGGCCGGCGGCGTTACTGGAGGCGCCGAGGGTGATCGGGCCGAGGATATTGACGGTCGGGGTACCGGAGATATTTACGCTGGCGACGACATTGCTGCCATAGGTGCTGCTCGTGATCGTACTGTTGCCGATGGTCATGCCGGCGACGCCGACATTGAAGGTCAACGTACCCCCGATATTCAAGGTGCCAGTGGTGGTCTGGGAATTACCCGCGTTCGCCACGTTCGCAGGTGCATTGGACGCACGGCTTCCGATCAGCACCGTGCTGGCATCGAAGATGCCCGTGTCCATCGACAGGATCGCAGTCGTGGCGCAACCGGTCGTGCCGGTCTTGGCCGACAGGGTCAGCGTACTCACCAGCATGTCCGTCGCATGGCCCAGCAGGTCGAAAGTGATGACCGGCATATAATCCGTCGTACTGGCGATGTTGGCGATGTTCAGCGTCGAACGGCCCGTGCCGAGGCGATTGCGAAGCGTGAAGGAACCTGTGCTCGTCAGGAAGCCAAGGTCGAGGCCGGCGCGGTCGCCGCCGAAGTTGACGGTATCGGTCCAGAACGTATTGGAGGTCGAGCCGAGGCGAACCTTCTCATCGACGCCGATCGGCGAGTTAGTCGAGATATCAGCCGCGATGACCGTGCTGATCGGAGCGAAGAGGATCGTGGAACCGCCGCCGCCCGTGCCGGCACCGCCGTTGGTGGTCGAGGCATCGCCGACGCGGAACGTGCCGGTCGCGAGGTTGGCATAGAAGACCGCCAGGCCGGTGAGGTCGAGGTAGGCCTTATTGGAGAAACCGTCGGCGGCCGAGGTGTTACCGCCGATCTGGACGTTGTACTTGCTCGAGTTGCCGACGCCGCCGATGGACAGCGTGCCGCCGCCGGTGACGGTGAGGCGGGTGTCGGTGACCGCGCCGGAAGCATAACCAATGGTCATGTTGCCGCGGACGAGGAGCGTCTGGCCGGAGCCGATGGCGAGCGTGTTCGCAATCGCGCTCTTGGTACGGACGATGAGGCCGCCGACCGTGCCGGCGCCATTGGTGAGGTCGAGGCCGCTAACGACCGTCGCGGCATTGGCCGCGCCGTAGTAGAGGATACCCGAGGAATTAAGGGTATTCGGAGCGGCGGAGCTGACCGTGCCGGAGCTGGCGAGGACGATGGCGCCCGGGCCGCTGATGACGTTGGCCGCCGAGAGCGCGTAGGCGTCGGAGCGGGCGAAGATCAAGGAGCCCGAGTTGACGATCGCGCCGGTGCCGGCGGCGCCGGTCGTGGCGTAGTTGCCGATCTGGAGGTTCGCGGTCGCGCCGATGTTCGTCGCGCCGGAGTAGGTATTGACGCCCGTGAGGGTCACGGTGCCGACGCCGGAGAGGGTCAGGCTGGTCTTGCGGGTGCCGACCGAGGCGATGGCGTCCTGGATGGTGCTACCGAAGATCGTGGAGATGCCGGCGTAATTGAAGACACCGTCAGCCGAGGTGCTGGTGTTGCCGATGATCTGGGCCGAGGGCGTGGCGCCGACGCCGGTGGCGAAGGAGCTGACCGTCTGATTGAAGCCGTTGAGGTCGAGGACGCCGACCGTCGCATTGCCACCGAGGGTCAGGGCGCCCGTCGAGAACGCGTTGTCCGCGCCGAGGCGCGCGGTGCCGTTGGCGATGACCGTGCCGCCGGTGTAGGTGTTCGTGTTGGCGAAGCTCAGGATGCCGCCGCCGGTGTAGGTGATGCCGATGCGGGTGTTGCCCGCGGCCTCGACAAAGCTGCCGCCGAAGCTGACCGTGCCGCCGCCCGAGAAGGTCAGAGCGGAAGTGCCGACCGCGCTATTGATAATCGTCTGGTTGGCGGCCGTACCGGCCGTCGCGAGGTTCGTGAAGGTCTTGTTGAAGCCGTTGAGCTCGAGCGTGGCGGAGTTGCCGACGCTGCCGA
>JAPLTV010000053.1 GCA_026397955.1 Verrucomicrobiota bacterium
GTGATCATGGGCATGCGCTACGGCACGCCCTCTTGCGCCGAAGCCGTCGAGAAGGTGATCGCCGCCGGCATCGACGACCTGTTCGTGATGCCCCAGTATCCGCACTACGCGATGTCCTCTTACGAGACCGTCGTCGTCAAGGTGCAGGAAGAACTCAAGCGTCTCGCCCCTGGTCTGAAGTATCACGTCCTGCAGCCGTTCTATAACGACCCGGCTTACATCGACGCCTTGGTCGAATCCGCCCAGCCTTGGCTGAGCAAGCCGTTCGACAAACTGCTCTTCTCTTACCACGGACTGCCGGAACGCCACCTCCGTAAGGGTGACCCTTCGAAGGCCCATTGCATGAAGATGAAGGATTGCTGTTCCCACTACAGCCCCTGTCAGGCGACCTGCTATCGCCACCAGTGCGTCGAGATGACGCGCCTCTTCGTGGCCGCCGCCGGCCTCAAGGAGTCCCAGTACGAACTCTCCTTCCAGTCTCGTCTAGCCGGTGAGCCGTGGGTTTCGCCTTACACCGACAAGCGTCTCGAGGCCTTGCCCGAAGAGGGCACCAAGAACCTCCTCGTCATGTGCCCCGCCTTCACTTCCGATTGCCTCGAGACCCTCGAGGAAATCCGCGAAGAAGGTAAGGAGACTTTCATCCACGCCGGCGGCGAGCATTTCGCCCAGATCCCTTGCCTCAACGATTCCGATATCTACGTGAAGTATCTCGTGAATCGCGTGAATCACTGGAAGCCGGATCACCGGTAAGGAGCTGAATTCGAGGTAGGGACAGCACCACGTGCTGTCCTTAGTGCAAAGGTGCAAATCGGCCTGCGGCCTGTGCAAAGGTGCAAAAGTGAGAAGTCATTCTCAGGTCCCGGGTCTCAGCTGTCGGGGATCTGGTTCTGGTGCTCAGGTTCAGGTGCGGGTACGGGTCCCGAACCTGGATGCCTACCTTCACCCGACGATCTTCTTATAAGGCTCGCCTTCGTTCTGCGTCGGGCGTTCCGGGCGGCCTTTGTAGCGATACGTCAGGCCCATGTTGTCGATGCCGAGCAGCCACAGGATGGTCGCGTGCAGGTCGTGGACGTGAAGGGGGTTCTCGACGGCGCGCAGGCCGAGGTCGTCGGTGCTACCGATGGTCTGGCCGCCTTTGACGCCGCCGCCGGCCATCCACATCGTGAAGCCGGTGGGGTTGTGGTCGCGACCGTCACCCTTCTCGGACATCGGGGTGCGGCCGAATTCACCACCCCAGACGACGAGCGTGTCTTCGAGCAGACCGCGGGACTTGAGGTCCTTCAGCAGGCCGGCGACAGGCTTGTCCATCGAGGCGCAGAGGCCGGCGTGGTTCGATTCGATCTTAGCGTGCGCGTCCCACTTGGAGCCGGCGCCATTGTAGATCTGCACGAAACGCACGCCTTGTTCCACCATGCGGCGGGCGAGCAGGCACAGGCGGCCCATGCCTTCAGTGTCCTTGTTGTCGAGTCCGTAGAGGGTACGCGTGGCTTCGGTCTCGCCGGTCAGGTCGACGACGCCGGGAGCTTCGGCCTGCATGCGCGCGGCCATCTCGTAGCTGGCCAGGCGGGCGCCGAGTTCGGTGCGGTCAGGGTAGCGGGCGGCGAAGTCCTTGTTCACGCTGTTGATCAGCTGCAGCTTCGATTTCTGCAGGTCGGCGCTAACGGCCTCGGGCGTGTTGAGGTTCGGGATCGGCTCGGAGCCGCCGGAGATACGCACGCCTTGGTAGACCGCCGGCATGAAGCCGGCGCCCCAGTTGCGCGGGCCGTTGATGACGGTGTTCTGGTTGTCCTGCATCACGATGAACGAGGGCAGGTTATTGTTCTCGGAACCGATGCCGTAGTTGATCCACGAGCCGAGCGAGGGCTTGCCCGCCAGGATGGAGCCGGTATTCATCTGGCAGACGCCGGCGGAGTGGTTGATGCCGTCGGCCTTGCAGGAGCGGATGACCGCGAGGTCGTCGGAGCAGCTGGCGATATGCGGGATCCAGTCGGAGAACCATTGGCCGGACTGACCGTGCTGCTTCCACTCTCGCTTTGAGGCGAGCAGGGGCGACTTCGATTCGCCCATCGCGGTGATGACGGAGCCGAAGCTGTCCGGCAAGCGCTGCCCGGCCAGCTTGTTGAGCAGCGGCTTCGGATCGTAGAGATCCATCTGTGAAGGCCCGCCTTCCATGAAGAGGAAGATCACGCTCTTGGCGCGCGGCTTGATGTGGCCGACGCCGGGCTGCAGCGGCGTGCCGACGGCCGGGACGATGATGTCCTTGGCGAGCAGGTCGCTGAAGGCCATGGCGCCGAGGCCGAGGCCGGCGCTGAAGAGGAAGTCTCGGCGCGAGGAGGTCGCTTCGACACGATGGCAGCGTGGATCATTCATTCGACGTAGAGGAATTCGGAGGAATTGAGGAGGGCGTGGCAGAGCGCGGCCAGCGGCGCGTTGGCCGTCTTGGCTTCAGGGGCGGCAGTCTTCACCGTGCCGATGGCCAGGTCGCGTCCCTTGCCGGATGAGTCGCGTAGCGTTCCAGTCTTGTTCTCGAAGCGCCAGAAGCCGAGTGCGCTGGGTTTGATGTCCTCGTTGGAGTACAGCAGCCCTTGGTCGTCGAGGGCGCCGGCGCTCAGGCGGACGTCATCAATCACGCCGTGGAAGGAGCTCTCACGGTCGGTGCCCTTGCCGCCGAGTTGGATCGGTTGGGCCGCGGCGCGCACGGCGGTCAGGCTGGTGGCCACGCGGTCATGCAACAGGGGCTCGTCGTCGTTCGCGAGGTCCTTGAGCGTGAAGGCCACTTCGCCCGGGCCATTCTTGTCCGCATAGCGGACGGCGGCCGCGACGTAGTAGGGCTTGTTCATCTCGATTCGTAGGTTCGAGAACTGGACGGCTTCGCCGAAAGTGCCGCCGAGGAGAGGGCCGTGCGCTTGGAGCACGAGCACGCGCGGGGCGCGGCGTGATTTCTGTCCGGTCACGCCGAACTGCCAGTAGCCTTCCTTGCCATTGCCGGCCTGGGCGGCGATGACGCGCACGGAGCCGGCTTCGCTCACCGTGCGGGGAACGATGACGGCCTCGATGGTGAACCCTTGGGCGAAGTCGGCGTCGGTCGCACCACGGGCGACGAACGGCTTGCGGTGGTCGGCGTCCATGTGGGCGCCTTGGCCGTCGCGGAACGGGACTTTCTCGGGCAGGAAATCATTGGCGATCGCCGCGGTCACCGTGGCCGAGTTCTTCTGCGAGCGGACTTCCTTCAGGAAGGTCGCGGCCCGGCCGACCTCGGTCGCGGTGGGCGTGCGGGCGAAGAGTACCTGGTAGAGACGGCGAACCTGGGCGGCTTCGTCGCCCGGAGCCTCCTTGGCCACACGGGCAGCGAGGATTTCGCCCCGCTTGAGCATGAACGGACTGTTGAGCAGGAGTAGCGATTGAATCGGGGTCGTGGTGACGTCGCGGGACGAGGCGCTGCTGAACCATTGCGGCGCGTCAAAGACGTCGGCCAGCGGGTCGCGGTTATTGCGCATGATGCGCGTGAAGATGCTGCGCACGGGTTCGCCGTACACGACGCTCGGGCCGGCCTGCTTGTCGGTCTTCAGGTCACCGCACGCGGCGAACACGGCATCGCGAATCTGTTCGGACTCCAGGCGCTGGGGTTGGAATCTCCAGAGCAGGGCGTTCTGCGGGTCCTTGAGCTGACCATCCTTAGGCGAAGGGTGCTGCGAGGAGCGTCGATAGGCGGCGCTCGTCAGGATGAGCCGGTGCATGGCCTTCTGGTCCCAGCCTTTCGCCATAAACTCAGCTGAGAGCCAATCGAGTAACTCAGGGTGGGAGGGCGGTTCGCCGAGGCGGCCGAAGTCGCTCGCGTAAGGTGCCAGTCCGCGGCGGAAGTTGAGCTGCCAGAGGCGGTTCATCGCGAGACGGGCGGTGAACGGGTTCGACTTCTCGGTCAGCCAGCGGGCGAGCACGGTGCGGCGGCCGGTCGTGGTGCCGTCGGCGGCCGGCGTGATGGCGGCCGGTTCGGCGGGGTAGTGGGCGCTGAGGACGGTGAGGAAGGCCGGCGGGACGATGGTGTTCTTCTTGGGAATCACTGCATCGACGCCTTGCGCACCGGTCTCACGGACGGTGAGCACAAAGGGCGGTTCTTCCGGCTTCTGCTTGTCGTGCTCGGCCAGTTGGCGCTTCAGGTCGGCATGCTTCACGCTGTCGGCGCCCTTGATTGAGCGGTCGAGGCGGGCGTATTCGTAGTCGACCTGCCGCCAAGCGAGCTCGGCGATCTGCTTCTCGTAAGGGGTGCGCTGGGCGTCCGGCTTGGCGATCATCTCCTGGATGTCTTCCGGGAACATCTTCACGGCTTTGTTGGTCGCGTCTTCGCGGTATTTCTTCTCGAGCGCGGCGATCTCATCGCGGATCGTCTTCGTCTCCTTCTCCCACGCGGCCAGCTTGCGGGCATGGTCGCCGGCTTCCTTCGTCGTCCACGCGGCGCGGTTCTCGACGGGCAGGGTATTGGTGAAGAAACTGCGAAGGGCGAAGTAGTCGCGCTGGAGGATCGGGTCGAACTTATGGTCGTGGCAGCGGGCGCACTGCATGCCGGCGCCGAGGAAGACGTCGCCGGTGGTGTCGGTCAGGTCGTTCAGGATGTTCTCCCACTGGCTGCGGGCGTCGCGGTTGTTGTATTCATAGATCCAGTGGCGGAGGTAGCCGAGGGCGGTGAGCGCCTGCGGGTCGCCCGGGAAGAGTTCGTCGCCGGCGATCTGTTCCTGGATGAAGCGGTCGTAGGGCTTGTTGTCGTTGTAGGCCTTGATGACGTAGTCGCGGTAGCGCCAGGCGGTCGGGCGGAAGTCGTCGATGCGGAAGCCGTCGCTGTCGGCGTAGCGCACGAGGTCGAGCCACGCGCGGGCCATGCGCTGTCCGTAGGCAGGTGAAGCGAGGAGGCGGTCGACGAGTTTCTCGTAAGCCTGCGGGTCGGTGTCCTTGACGAAGGCGGCGACGTCTTCAGGCGTCGGCGGGAGGCCGGTGGCGTCGAAGGTGACGCGGCGGATCAGGACGGTCCGGTCGGCTTCGGCGGCGGGCGTCAGGCCTTCCTTGGCAAGACGAGCGTCGATGAAGCGATCGATCGGATGGGCGGACTTGCCGGCGGGAAGTTCGGGGAGCTTGACGGCTTGGTAGGCCCACCAGCCTTTTTCCTTCACGCCGATGGTGCCGGGGAGGTAGCGACCGGCGACGGGCGCCTTGGTGCGGCTCTTCGGCCAGGTCGCGCCGGATTTAACCCAGTCTTGGAGGAGAGAGACTTCGCTTTTCGTCAGACGATCGCCTTTGGGCGGCATCATCTTCTCCGGATCGGTCTCGAGGATGTTTTGGAGGAAGAGGCTTTTGGCCGGGTCGCCGGGAAGGAGGGCCGCGCCACCGTCGCCGCCGGTCGTGAGGCCAGCGAGGCTGTCCATGACCAGCCCGCCCTTATTCTTACCCGCGGAGTGGCTGTGGCACTTGAAGCAACGGGAGTCCAGCAGGGCGACGGCCTTCTCCGCCTGGGCATTATCTGCCGCCAGCAGGGGCCAAGAAGCTGACGCCAGCAGACAGAAGGCGGACAGGGTGAACGGTCGCAAAGACATCGGGGGACCCTCTAATTGAGGGTTGGAGTCTGAGACTGCAAGCCGAGGCGGAAGGTTCCCCTGAACTCAGCGGATAGGCTTCATACCCCAGACCCCGACCATGGCGTCCGCCTTCTGGGGGTCGGGGGTCAGGACCAACTCGAAACGGCTAAGGTCTCGGGCATAAACGACGTAGGTGATGGTGCTGACTTCTTTCACTTCCGCCCCAGTCAGCTGGCGGGCCTGCGCCTTGAAGGCGTCCAGGTCGGCGGAAGGGAATCGGAACGTCCCCGTCCCGGTATTGGTATCAAGGTTATGGATCTCCGTGATGTCTTTGCTGCCGGCGGGCAGGAACTCGGGCACCCAACCGCGTTCGATGATGCCGGACTGGCGTGCGGCGGGGAGGTTGGCGTAATGAGATAATTGTGTCTCCTGGTCTAAGCTTCCGATGGCCTTGCGGGCGATGAAGGCCCCTATGAGGAGCAGGATCGAGCCAGCGATGATGAGGAGGGGTCGGCGCATCGCGTTGGTCATCGGTGGGTTTGTTTCCACTTGGGGTAATCCTTGGCGAGCAGGTCACGAGCGTATTCGCCGAACCAGCTGTAGCCATTGCGGCGTTCGGAGCCGATGTCCGCCAGCTGGGGCTTGGGGATGCCGTCCCGATCGCAGACGTAAGGGACGCCGGTCTTGAGGTCGTAAAAGCGGGCCCAGAGGGCGGGGGCCCTCGGGTCCGGAACCATGATGAGGTTGGGCTTGCCGTCATTGTCCGTCACTTTGTCGATGCGCCGGCCGACGACCTGATGCGCCTCGAACCAAGCGATGGCGCCTTCGATGGACGCGGTGATCTCAGGTGTCGGCTTCTCCAAACTCATGAGCAGGCGGACGATGCCGACCGATTCACTGCCGCTGAAGGAAGGAAGTTCATAGGTTCGTGCCTTGGCCGGGGCGAACGTCTGCTCGTCGTGCTGGGCGCACCAGACGGTCGGCTTGCCGTCGACGATAATCTGGCACTTGAGGATGCACGCGATGCCGAGATCGAAAGCCTTCTGGCAGGCTTCGCGCGTCTTGACGTCGAGGAATGCGTAGGTCTTCTCGGTGGCGACTTCGCGCACGAGGCGCAGCACGCGCACCATGGCGTCATCATTGAAGGTGATGTGGTCCCAGTAGCCTTTGCGCAATGGGAAGAACTGCGGCCAGCCGCCGTTCGGGTATTGCGCGGAGAGCACGTAGGCCAGGCCACGGTCGAAAGACTTGCGGTAGGTCTCGTCTTGGGTGGCGTTGAACATGCGCGCCATGAAGCGGAGTTCGTCGACGGTGGCCTTGTTGTCGAAGGTCGGCTGCAGCTTCGTGCGATCGCCATCATAGGCCTTGCTGATGGTGTCGGTATTCTTCGGCCAGCCGCCGGCGTCGCATTGGAAGCTGAGGATGATCGCAGCGACCTTCTTCGCTTCGGCGGAGGCGAACCAGCTATCGGGCTTGTGCAGGAAGCGACGGGCGCTTTCGTCCGCGGCGACCAGCGGGCTGAGGGCGAGGAGCGCGAGGAACAGCAGGGCGGGGCGCATGGGGGTAGGATTAGGGGCAGGGCCGAGGGAGTAAATGATGGAAAGACGCAGGGCTGTTGCGGTTGTCTTATCCGGATTATTCCGCTCCATTGGTCGGGTGCCGTCTCCGCTCACGCTCATCCTTGCCTCCGCTTCGCCTCGGCGTACGGAACTGCTCCGTGAAGCGGGCATCCCTCATCGCGTCGTGGTGGCCGCGGTGACGGAGCATGAGGACCCGACGACTGATCCCGCCAAGATGGTCCTGCACAACGCCCGCCTGAAGGCCGCGGCGGTCTCCCGTCTGCATCCTGAGGCGATCGTGCTCGGCTCCGACACCACGGTGGCCCTCGGCGACCGCGCCTTGAATAAACCGGCCGACCTCGCCGAATCCCGTGCGATGCTCCGCAGTCTCTCCGGCCGCGAACACACCGTGCACACCGGCGTGTGCCTGCTCTGTCCGGCGCTGGGCATCGACGAGTCGCACGATGTCACCGCCTGGGTGCGCTTTCGTGATCTCTCCGAGGACGATATCACCCGCTATCAGTCCTTGGTGAACACCTTGGACAAGGCCGGTGCTTACGGCATCCAGCAGGGCAAGGAGATCATCATCGACGATTTCCAGCAGCCGATCTCGACGATCATGGGCCTGCCGGTCGAATTCGTGAAAGCGCGTCTCGCCGCGCTGGGTATCCTCGAAAGGCTCACCGCATGAAGGCCTTGTTACTACTCCTGCTGCCGGTCGTCACCTTCGCACAGGCTCCCGCCGTCAGCGGTGACGCCGAGCTGGCCGGGACGATCGGCGGCAAACCGCTGGTGATCCGTACGACGAGCCGCTTGGCCGGCGCCATCGATTCGGTGAAGTGGGCCGGCGTGGAGTTCATCGATTCGCACGACCACGGCCGTCAGCTGCAGTCCGCGATCAACGCCGACGTCGACGGGGTTTATCATGTTGAATGCTACAACCCGACCGAAGCCGGCTCGGTCGTCGACGCGCTCGGACCGAGGTCCACGAGTCGCTTGGAATTCCTTTCCGTGAAGGATGGCGTCCTCTCGACGCGAACGCGCATGGCCTATTGGCTCGCGCCGGGTATGAAGTCCCACGGCCAGCTGGCGCAGAATACCACGCTGCTGTCGGATCATGTTCTCGCCAAGCAGGTGCGGATCGGCCGTCCGGGCATGGACCACGTGCTGGATTACCGGGTGACCTTCACCGTGCCGGCCGACCGCCCGCACACGTATCTGCAGGTCGAGGGACTGACCGCTTACATGCCTTGGTCGTTCAGCGAGGAGCTCCGCTTCGACGCACCGACGTCGACGCTCGTCCCGTTACCCCGCCAGAACGGCGAGCAGCGTGATCCGGTGGTGCTCTCGACGGCTTCGGGTTCCCATGCCATGGGCGTCTTCACGCCCTATAGCCCGCCGGCGGGCCAGTCCCTGCCAGGGTATGGTCGCTTTCGTTTCGAGCAGGACAAGGTTGTGAAGTGGAACTGTGTCTTCCGCCTCCGGTCGCCTGCCGGCATCAAGCCCGGCGACTACTCTTTCCAGTGTTATGTCGTCATCGGCACGCGCGAAGACTGCCGGCGGACCTTGGCGGCGCTCACGCAGGAGTTCGCCGGTCGATAATCGCCCCTGCCTACGCTTGAAGTCGGACAGACCACGCCTAACTTCATCACGTGCGGACTGAAGAACCCATCGACCTCCGGTCCGCGGCCCTCGCGGTCGCGGTGTCGCTCGGCCTGCACCTGCTCCTCCTGTGGGCCTTGCCGGATACCTTCCATAAGGTTGTCGCGTTCGTCCATCCGGTGGAGGTCCTGACGGCCCCGGTCAAGATCGATGAAGCCCGCCTGCCGCCGAAGCTGCGTTTCATTGAAACGAACCCGCTCGCCAACCAGGCCGTCCCCAAGACCACCCCGTTTACCTCTTCCCGCAATCAGACTGCCGCGCAGCCGGTCCCGGAGAAGATGCCGACCAATTCGCCGCTGCCAAAATCAGAAGGCACGTCCGAATCTCTCCGAATCGCGCAAGGCAAGCCTCGCTCCATCGATCAATCTCAGGCGCAGCCGATCTCCCAGCCGTCGGTCTCGATGGCTGCGCCGGTCAAGGCCGCGCCGCCGCCCGGACCCGGCAAGTCCGCCGCCAAGCCTTCACCCGCGCCCGTCGCCGCTAATCCCGAACGTCCGCGCGCGTCCGTGCCTTCAGGCACGTATGGTCTGCTGTTACGCCGCCCCGTCGGCGTTAGCCGGGCGGGCTCTATCGCTGTCGACGCCCGGTTCAGCAATTACGGAGACTATACGCAGCGCATGATGGAAGCCATCCAGTCCAGCTGGTGGAGCATCATCGAGCGCTCCCGTTTCGAAGGCGTCACCCGCGGTCGCGTGACCGTGAGTTTTCGCCTGCACCGCGATGGCACGGTCACCGACGCCAAGGTCCTCGGCACCGAGGTCACCCGCGTGATGACCCTTGCCTGCAAGGACGCCGTGATGGCGCCGGCGCCTTACGATATCTGGCGTGCGGATATGGTCGCCATGTATGGCGAGAGCGACACGGTCACGATCAACTTCCTTTACTACTGATGACTCTGGCTACTGATTGGATCCCG
Organism: Verrucomicrobiota bacterium; assembly: GCA_026397955.1. Taxonomy (GTDB): domain Bacteria; phylum Verrucomicrobiota; class Verrucomicrobiia; order Opitutales; family UBA953; genus UBA953. The sequence goes on from JAPLTV010000053.1 coordinate 9,702, forward strand.
TTCGGACGCGGCGTACGCGTGGTCGCGACGCATGAATGCGGGCTCATCGCGGTCGAGAAGCCCGATGGCATCCTGTCGCATCCGAATCCGGGCGAAGTCGTCGAGAAGGGCACCATCCTGATCACGGGCAACTACTCTCTCGACGAGGAATCCTTCCACGTCCGCGACGGCAAAGGCGGCATCCGCCGCGTCTACCTGCTCAACCGGCTCGACTCCCCGACCAGCGGTACGTTGCTGCTGTCGCTCGACGAAGGCGTCGCCGACCTGGTCCGCAAGATGTTCGCTCGTTCGCAGGTCTCGAAGAAATATGTCGCCCTCATCCGCGGTCGCGGCCTGCGCACCCCGCGCGGCACCTGGCAGGATCAGATGGCCAAGTCCAAGGGTCCCGGCGGTGGCGTACGTTCCGAGACGGGGACCGGCGTCCCCGCGGTGACGGTTTACGCCTGGCAGCGCTCGGCCGGCGGCTCGCTGCCGCTCTCGCTCATTCAACTCGAGCCGCGTACGGGTCGCACGCACCAGCTGCGCGTGCAGTCTGCCGCGCACGGCCATCCGATTCTCGGCGACCGCACCTACGGCGATTTCGAATTCAATAAGGCCGTCGGCACCGCCCGTGGCTTCAAGCGTCTCTTCCTCCACGCCGAGTCGACGCAGCTGTCCTTCGACTGGCAGGGTACGAAGGTCGACTTCAAGGCCGCCTCCCCCATGCCGAAGGCCTTCGAGGAAGCCCTGGTCGCCGACGATGATGAGACCCCGGGTAAAGGTCCGAAGCGCCCGCGTCGCGACGCCGGTACGCCGATCTCTCCGCGCCTCCGCGTCCGGCTCTGAGCGGAAGGGCCTTTTGTGGTCGTAACGGCATTCCTTGTAGAATCGTGAAGGGGAGAGTTATTCACATCTAAGGGTCCGCAGGGGGCCTGATTAAAGGGCGTTTGCACCCCGTCGGAACCCGCCCAACTTATCGGGCTTCCGACCCTCCCCGTGTCGGCTCCCCATGAACCCCCTGTCCGCCGCCCTCCTGGTGCTGCTGCTCTCCGCTTTGGCGGAGGGCCTGCATGCCCGTCGGGTACGCGTCGCCGCCCGGTTGGCCTTTGGCCCCGAGGCAGCCTCCCGCGGATGGACCATGCTGGCTCCTTTCCTGCGCTGCCTGGCCATCACGGCTTTCGCCTGGGGCTTGGCGGTGATGTGGCAACTCCATCAGGCGGCCAAGGACGGTAAGCCTGCCGACACAAAGGAACCGGTCCG
>JAPLTV010000077.1 GCA_026397955.1 Verrucomicrobiota bacterium
CCGAGCAGCGTGGCCGATAGGTCTGCGCCATCGAGGCCGTCCGGGGATTTTGTGCCGGCGAGACGGGCCAGTGTGGGGGCGAGATCCATCGCGGCAAAGACCGAGGAGGCGTCGAGGGTGCCGAATGCTGATTTCTCCATGAGCCCAGGGGCCCACACGACGAGCGAGGAGCGGATCCCGCCTTCGTAGAGTTGCGACTTATTGCCGCGGAACGGGCCGGCGCTACCAGCGCCCGGCTCAGGTCCGTTGTCGGAGCAGATCACGAAGACCGTGTTATCGCGTAAGGCGGCATCGCCGCGGATGCGCTCGAAGAGGCGGCCGAGCTGTCGGTCCATCTCCTCCAGCACGGCCAGGTAGATCTGGTGTTTCTCTGGCGACCATTTCTCGAGCGGAGGGAAGTAGGGGCTGTGGACGTCGTCGGGCCAGACATCGACATAGAACGGCTGCTGCTTAGCCGCAGCCTGGTCGATGAACTTCAAGGCTGCATCGGTATAGCCAGTCGTGATTTCCGTGCGATTCATCCAGGTCACTGGTCCGCCGAGTCGTTCGGCGTCGGCCCAGATCTTTTTCGGCTCTTTATCGCCAGGCTTCAACGTGAGCGGGAGGAGCTTCGGCCCCATGCCTTCGAAGTTCGTGAGCGAGGCGTCGTAGCCGTAGGCTGTGATCGCGGGGGCATCGTCGACGTCGCGTTGACCGCCGAGGTGCCATTTGCCGAAATGGCCGGTCGCGTAGCCGACATTCTTTAACGTGTGGGCGAGTGTCGGAGCCTGCGGGTCGAGCCACTGGGCGTTGCCGCGGCGTTTGTTTTCGGCGCGATTATCCAGGAAGGAGTTGATACGCCAGCGTTGCGGGTATTGGCCCGTCACGAAGGCGCAACGGGAAGGGGAGCAGATGGGCGAGTTGACGTAGAACTGGGAGAAGCGCAGGCCTTCCGCCGCCATTCGGTCGATATTCGGCGTCTTCGCTTTCTTGTTCCCGAAGCAGGAGAAGTCACCCCAGCCCATATCATCAATCAGTAGAAAGATGATGTTGGGCCGCGACTGGTCGGACCAGAGCGGCGCGAACAGACCGAGCAGGAAGAAGCCTACGAAGGAAAGGCGCACGGTTCAGCGACTGCCGCCCTTGGCTTGAATATCCGCCAAGAGCTTGGCCATCTTGGCGACGACTTCCGGGTTTTGATCAGCGACGTTGGTCGTCTCGCTGAGGTCTTTGCTCAGGTCGTAGAGTTCCGGTTTTTTGGTGCCCTTAGCCTTGGCCTTTTCTTGGTTCTTCTTGCCGGCTCCGGGGCCGACGACGAGGTACTTCCAGTCACCCGAGCGGAGGGCGAGGACATTGCCGTGTTCGACCAAGGTCGTCCGGCCGGCTTTGCCTTCGATCAATGCCCCTAGCACATCGTGGCTGTCAGGCGCATCGGCTTCGGCCAGTTTCTGCTGAGTGAGGCTCGCGAGGGTCGAGAGCATGTCGATATGCGAAATCAGGGCACCGGAGGTTCCGGGTTGGATATGTCCCGGCCAGCGGGCGATGAAGGGCACGCGGGTGCCGCCTTCGTAGGCCGAACCCTTGTTGCCGCGGAGGACGCCATTGTGGGCGTGGCCGTTGTTGGTCTTTTCGTCGCCGCTGTTGACGTTGTCGGTGGGGCCGTT
>JAPLTV010000047.1 GCA_026397955.1 Verrucomicrobiota bacterium
TCAGATCATCGGCTGGCGCGAATATATCCGTGGAGTCTACTGGGCCAAGATGCCTGGTTATGCCGAAGCCAACGGCCTAGGGCATACGCTCTCGCTGCCATCCTGGTTCTGGACCGGCAAGGTGAAGATGAACTGCCTGCGCCACTCGGTCGGGCAATCGCTCGACACGGCGTACGCGCACCACATCCAGCGCTTGATGGTCATAGGCTCATTCTGCCTGACCGCCGGCGTCGATCCGGCGGAGGTCGAGCGCTGGTATCTCGGCGTCTACATCGATGCCTTTCAATGGGTCGAGTTGCCGAACGTGGTCGGGATGAGTCAGCACGCGGATGGCGGCTTCCTGGCGAGCAAACCGTATTGTTGCGCCGCCAGCTACGTCTCCAAGATGTCGAACTATTGCGGAGGCTGTCCGTATGACCCCAAGGATCGCACCGGTCCGCTGGCCTGCCCGCTGAATGCGCTCTATTGGGACTTCTGGCTGCGACATCAGGATCGCTTCCTGAATAATCCGCGCATCGGCATGGCCGTGCGTCAGGCCGCCAACATGTCGCCCGCCGAGCAGGCCGCCGTGCGTAAGAAGGCGGCGAAGCTGCGGGAGGGCATCGAAGAATTGTAAAGGTAGGAGCGCCACTGCTTGGCGTCCGTTCGCGTCGTGACGTGCGAATCAGTGCCACTTAACTATTCTCAGCGACTCCGGCCGACGGACGCGACGCAGTCGCGCCCCTACCACGGGACAGCTTACTTCTTCACCGGTACGATGTATTCCAAGTAGCCGATCATCATCTCGTCGTAAGTCTGCTGGCCCCATTTGACTACCTTGGAAGGGTCGGGGTTAGCACGATTGCCGGCGCTATTGTCGAAGGCGGCGGTGATACGGAGGGCGCTGCCCTTGGGGAAGACCTTGGGCTGCTTGAAGTCGTAGCGGAGATGCCAGTTGAAGTCGTAGTGCGGGATGTCCAGCAGGGTTTCCACGTGCTTGTCCGGATAGATGAGCTCGTATCGGAAGGCCTTGCCGCGCACGTGCATGTGGGGGATGAGGTTCGTGACGGCGAGGTCGACCGGCACCGCCTGGGTCTTGGTCTCGATGTGGTTCGCTTCGTTCGGCGGGATCAGGAGTTTATGCTGGGCTACGCCGACCGTGCGGATCTCCATCCGCGGCGGCTCCTGGGCGAAGATGAGGCCGAGACGCATGCGTTCCTGTACCGGCTTGCCGCTCGGGGTGTAGTGGATCTGGAAGCTGATGCGTGCGCCGGCGGGAAGTTTGCGGGCGACGCCGTCATCGAAGGTGCGCGCGCTATTGCCGGGTACGTAGATGGCCCAGTAGTTCTCGGCGCCGCCGCCGACGAGCTTCGCGCCGGGCGCATGTGCCATCACGATGACGTGGTGGACGACGTCGCGGGCGGTCGGGATGATCTCGTACGCCTTCACCCACTTGTCTTCGGCGAAGTCGGTCGTGACGACGTCGGTCTGGTAGGGCATCACGCCGCTGGCTTTCACGGTGTAGGCCTTGCTGAGCGGAATAATCGCGTCGGGCTTGCCGATGCTCCATTCGCCGTCGAACTTCAGCGGCGCCGGGGCTTCGGCGGCGTTGCCGAGCGGGCGATCCTTGGAGTCGATCCAGGCGAGGAGGTCGGACTTGTCCTTGGATGCGAGGGAGCAGTCGTTGGCGAAGGGGCTCGTTCCTCCGTCCTTGGGCGCCGCCGCAAACCAAGGCGGCATGGTGCCTTCGGCGAGCACGCGCTTCATCGTCTTGGCGTGGTCTTTGACCGAGGCGAGGTCGTCCAAGGGGAAGGGCGCAATGCCTTGGGCGTGGTGGCAGCGGACGCAGTTCTGCTGCAGGATGCGGGCGACGTCGCGGTGATAAGTGACGGCCGTGGCGGGGCCGGCGTTTGGCTTCAGGTCGAGTTCGCAGCCGGGCGCGCTGGTGGCGGCGATCGAGATCGGGCGATGCGCGAGCATCTCGCCGATGGCGGCGGCGAGGTAGCGCCGGGTCGGCTGCTCTCGGCTATAGTCTACACCATACTGATCGTCCAGGGCACCGCGGTAACGCAGGGTGCGACGCGCATCCAGCAGGAAGACCTCGGCCGTCGTGCGTGCCCCGAGGGCCTTGGCGAGCATCCCGTCCTGATCATGGAAGTAAGGCGAGGTCAGTCCGGCCGACTTCAGCTGGGCTTTGATGTCCTCCGGTTTTTCGCTGGCCATCGCGTTCACGATCAGGAGCGAAAGCCCCTGGGCCGCTAGCTCTTTTTCCAACATACGGAGCGAAGGTAGGTATCGCTTGCTGATCGGGCAGGTGGCGCTCGACATCGCGATGACGAGGCCCTGCTTCTGGGTCAGTTCGCCCAGTCGATACGATTTCCCCGCAAGATCGGTGAAACTCAGGTCGGCGATCATCCGACCGACGCCGAGGTCGCCCCCGCGCTCAATTAAGGGGCCGGAAGTAAGCGAGGGTGCGGCCAGCGCAACGCACCCCATCAGGAGTAACAGCGACAGAGATTGGGCCAGCCTACGCATAGCTCACTTTTTCGCAGCGGCCTTCTTCTTGCCCTTGCCGGTGTTGGCCGGAGTTGGGTCGACGCCGATGAGCGGAAAATTCGAATCTGGCACGCGTGCCGCGGACATTTTGGTTTCGAGTCCTTTGACGATGTCCGGGAATTTATCGGCGAGATCGGTCGTCTCGTTCGGGTCGGCGTCGAGGTCGTAGAGCTCGGTATAGATTTGGCCCTTGGCTTTCACAGTCTTGGCCATGTCGGTGCGAATGGCTTTCCATTTGCCGTCCCAGATGGCCTGTTGCGAGCCATAGCCGGGGAATTCGCGGTAAAGCGGCTGCGCCCGCGGTGCGTCCGTGCCTTTGAGGGCAGGCACGAGGCTCTCGCTGCTCATGTCGGCATCACGTTCCAGTTTTGCACCAGCTAGTTCGGCGAAAGTGGCCAGCCAATCCTCAAAACCGGAAATACGGTTGGAGCGAGAGCCAGCTTTGATGCCTGCGGGCCAGCGCACTACGGTGGGTTCGCGGACGCCGCCTTCATGGAGCGAGCCTTTGAGGCCTTTCAAGTCTCCGACGGAATTGAAATACTTCGTGTCGACCCCGCCGGCATCGTGCGTGGCGCCATTATCGCCGCTGAAGACGATGATGGTGTTATCGGCGACACCAGCTTTCTCGAGGGCGACCAAGATGCGTCCGACTTCTTTGTCGAGTCTGGTGATCATCGCGGCGTAGGTCGTGCGCGGGGTGCGGTTGGGTACGTAGCCGCCCTTGGTCGGTACGTAGGGAGCGCGAGGCGTAGTAGAGAAAGAATGGCTTACCCTTGTTGTCTGCGATGAACGCTTCGGCGCCGGCGATGGTGTGGTCACTGGAGAAATCCTTGCCGATGTAGGCGGCGAAAGCCTTCGGATCCTTTGGGTCGGCGTCGGCGGGGAAGTTTGCGTGGCCGGGCGTTCCGCCGGGTCCGTTATCGAGTGGGATTTTCTTTCCATCATCTTGGATGAACGGAGGGTAGTGGCTATGCGCGACCCACTGGCTCGTGATGCCGAGGAAGTGGTCGAAGCCTTGTTTGAGGGGGTTGCCGGTGGACTCGAAACTACCCATGCCCCATTTACCGAAAGCGGCGGTCACGTAGCCGGCAGATTTGAGCGTCGCAGGCAGGGTCGTGATACCAGCTGGCAGCGGGAACTGCTCCTGGTCGCCCACGTCGCGATTATCGCGGGTCGTGGCGTGGCCGGGATTACGTCCCGTCATCAGGACCGTGCGTGACGGAGAGCAGACCGCATTGCCGCAGTAGTGGTGGGTGAAGATCATGCCTTCGCGGGCTAATCGGTCGACGTTCGGCGTGCGGATGATTTTCTGTCCGTTGTAACCCACTTCGCCGTAGCCGAGGTCATCGGCCAAGATAAAGACGATGTTGGGGCGGGACTCTCCGAAGAGGCAGGCCGACCAAAGGATAAGCAGGAGCAAGGGGTGACGGCTCATGGGGTTTTA
>JAPLTV010000022.1 GCA_026397955.1 Verrucomicrobiota bacterium
TCCTCCCTCGACTAATCCCATGATCAAGAGACTGCTCTTTGTCCTCTTGGCTTCCGCCACCGCGGTTTCAGCCCAGACGACCGCCTTCGGCACGAAAGCCACAGCGAACGCGGCCGAGACGACCGCGACCACTCCCGCCACCAAGGGCAGCGCGAAAGCCCTTGAGGAAGAAGTCGACAACACCGTCGTCATCACTCCCTTCCGCTCCCTTACGCCTCCCGAAGCCAAGACGAGCCGCACGTTCCAGCTCTCCAAGGTCAATAAACTGGGCTTCACGGAAACCTCCAAGGAACTGCAGCGACTTTACTCGGCCTTCGCTACGCAACGCATCATCGACGGCTCGCCGTCCGGCTCGAGCAAGGCCACTGGCTATCTCGCGACGGTGAACTACGCGATCGTGCAGGACCTGGGCGATAACCGCTTCCTCGCCAAGGCCGCCTGGCCGGCCGCCGGCCCCAACGACGTCCTCGCCGCTGGCGCCGACACGATGGCCGTCCTCCTCCTCGAAAAGCCGGCCAAGGTTGGTGATACGGGCAAGATCACCGGCATGCACGTCGGCACGGTCGCCCTCCTCTTCACCGCCACCTACCCGCCCCTCGTCGGCAAGCGCCTGACGCTCCGTCGCGAAGCCTTCGTCGAATGCGCCACGCTCGAGGACTCCCCGGCCGGCCTCCAGAAATTCGTGGAAGCGGTCAACGCCGGCGCCGAGATGAGCGCGACGACCAACGAGCAGATTTCCTGCAAGAAGTGCGGCGGCCTGGGTTTCACCCGCGAAGCCGAGAAGGGTAAGCTACTCGACAAGCGTATCCCCTGCGCCGAATGCGTCAGCGGCAAGGTGATCATCTCGGTCGAGACCAAGTTCGCCCCGTAAGCCGCCTAGGCGGAGTTACTGCATCCTGCGCTTGCGCAAGGGCTTTTTCACCCGCACATTGCGGCGTGTCCTCCCCGCTGCACGCTGGCCTTGAAGCCCACTTCGCGGCGCTCGAGAAATTCCTCGCGGCGCAGGAACTCGCGTTCGAACCGGAAGTGCGACCGATGGTCCGGGACGTGCTCGCCCACCCGGGCAAACGTCTCCGCCCCTTGCTGGCGTTCGGCTCCGGCGCCGGTGGAAATCCCCCCGACGCGCTCGTCCGCGGCGCCGGGATCATCGAGCTGGTCCACCTCGCCACGCTGGTCCATGACGACGTCCTGGACGGCGCCGACACCCGCCACGGCAGCGACACCCCGAATCGCACCCACGGTGCCCACGCAGCCGTGCTCTTTGGCGACGCCCTCTTCGCCCACGCACTCGTCCTCGCCGCCGACCACCCGACGCCGGAGCTTTGCCGCATCGTCGCCCGCGCCTCCCGCGAAGTTTGCTCCGGCGAAGTCTGCCAGACGTTCTCGCGCGGCCACGACGACCTATCCCTCGAAGATTATTACCGCCATATCCGCCTGAAGACGGCGGAACTCTTCGAAGGCGCCTGCCAAGCCGGCGCGCTCCTTGCGGACCGCCCGCCGGAACACATCGCGGCCTGCTCCCTCTTTGGCCGCCATCTCGGTATCGCCTACCAGATCTACGACGACCTGGTCGACCTACTCCAAGATGACACCAAGGCCGGCAAGACCCTCGGCACCGACGCCGCCAGCGGCAAGCTGACCTTGCCGATGCTGCTCGAGCGCGACCTCTCCGGCAAAGGTTTCCTGACGGCCCTCCGCACCGGCGGCGACGCCCGTAAACTGATCTCCACCGAAGCCTGGCGCGAAAGCTTCCGCCGGCTCGATGCCGAGATCGCCGCCGCGGAGCAGGCCCTCGAACCGATCGCCGGGTCTCCTTCGCCTTTCTTCCTACTGCGTCTCACGGCCTTCCTCCGCGAAGCCGCCGCGCGCCTCGCGCCGAAGGCATGAGGATTTTCCGCACGACCGCGGCGGAACGATTGGCGCTCGCCTTCGTGCTCGGCTGCCTCGCCGCCGCGACGGGGCTACTGCTACTCTGGCGCTCCCTCTGATCAGGGAATAAACCGCTTCGGGTCGAAGCCACGCGCCTTCAAGGCGGAGCGCATGTCGTCGACGTTCACCTTGTCGCCCGGCTTGACGCCGAAATGGCCGAACCAACCCGACCGCATCTCAATCGCAAAGCGCACCTGATCCGTGGTCGAAGAAGTGGTCTCGGTGTCCCCGGCACTCATGGTCCGGACCTCGAGGACGGTCCCATCCCGGGAGATAAAGGCGATATCGAGGTCAAGGGGCGTATCCTTCATCCAGAAACGCATTTGCGAGTCGGTGTCATACATGAACGCCATACCTTCCTCGTCAGTGAGTTTGGTTACACCCATGAGGCCGCGGGCTTTCTCGAGGTCGGTCGCGGCGATCCGCAACTGGCCGAGCACCTGGCCCATGCGCACCGGGAAACGCGTCTCGATGCCAAGTTCGGCGACCGGCGTCGAGGGGGTTTGGTGGCTATCGCAGGCGACAAGCGCCAAGGCCAGGGAAAGGAAGAGCGACCGAATCATAGCGGGGAGTGTTCCTGCGATTGCCTCGGTGGCAAGATTCGCTTGCTTCGACGCATGGAACGCGACCCGCAGGCCCACTGGCTCGAGACCGAGACGGCCCTGCACTATGCCCGCGCGGCCGTAAGGGTTGGGGTCTGGACTTCCGAACGTGTGCTCATCGAACGGCACTTCACCCAGTCTCACCGCATCCTGGAGCTCGGCTGCGGCGGCGGTCGGGTTGCCCTAGGATTGTTACAGTCAGGCTACTCCCACGTGGTCGCGACGGACTTCTCCCCGATCATGGTGAGCCTCGCCCGGGCGGTGCTGGCCGACCACGACGAAGCCTGGGAGAAGATTGTCGAGCAGCAGGATGCCACCGCCCTCACTTATCCCGACGCCTGCTTCGATCGCGCCATCTTTGCCTTCAACGGGTTGATGTGCTTGCCGAGTCGGGACCATCGCCTCGCCGCGCTTCGCTCAATTCATCGCGTCCTGAAGCCGGGGGGCATCCTCCTCTTCACGGCTTCGGACCGCGAGAAAGGCGCCAACGCGACCTACTGGGCGAAGGAAGATGCGTCCGACGAGTCCGTCCCGGGCGACCGCTGGCACGAGAGCGATACGTCACCCGTCTTCATCCATAGCAGCACCGAGGCAGAAACCCGCAGCGAGCTGTCTGAAACAGGCTTCACGGTCCTCGAGTGCCCACTCAGCACCGAGGTCGCGGCGGATGGCCCGCTGGTCCGCGAGTTTGCCGGCGAGACGCGCTTCTTCGTCGCCAGAAAGTCTTGAGGGAACCGACCCGCACGGGTCTTGTCGGGATACCCATGCCTTTCTGCCGCTCGCTGTTACTCGCCCTCCTCCTGCCCTTCACCGCGCAGGCACTGGACCTGCACGTTTCGCCGAAAGGGGATGACCGGGCCAGCGGCAAAGCCGACGCCCCGTTGGCCTCGCTCGATGGTGCCCGGCTCGCCGTCCGCAAACTACCTCGCCCGCTCAGTGAACCGGTCCGGGTAATCTTCGCCGAAGGGACCTACCGCCTAACCGCCGCGGTCACGTTCGATGCGAAAGATTCCGGCGAAGAAGGAAAGCTCATCTCCTACGAAGCCGCGCCTGGCGCCAAGGTGGTCATCTCCGGCGGCAAGGAACTGCCGCCTTTCACGTCGGGCAAGGACGGGCGCTGGACTTTACAGGTTCCGGCGGGCACCGAGACCTTCGAGCAGCTGTGGGTGGGGAACCTCCGCGCTACCCGCGCTCGCACGAAGAACCCTGGCAGCCACTTTGTGCGAAGCGTCGAAAGCGAGGCACCCATCCCTGGCGGGGCTCCCACTTCGGGCTTCACCGAGCAGACGATTCGCGTCGACCCGAAGGAACTCTCGTCCTTCGGCGAAGTCAGTCCGTCCGAAGCCCAAGATGCGGTGGTGACGTTCTACCATAAGTGGGACTCGACCCGCAGCCGCGTGGAGTCGGCCAATTCAGCCGACGGCACCTTGAAGGTCCGCGGCCCAGCCCAGAAGGCCAACACCGCCTTCGACCACCATACGGGGATGGTCATCGAAAACCTACTGTCGTTGCTCGACGAGCCCGGCGAATGGTTCCTCAGCCGCTCCGGCCAGCTCACCTACCTGCCCCGCCCCGGCGAAGCCATCGGGACATCGCGCGCCACCTATCCCGTCGCGGAAAAGCTGCTGACCATCACCGGCCAGCCCGGCGCCCCCGTCGCACACCTCGCCTTCCGCGGGCTTCGTTTCAGCCACGCCAAAGGCCTTCCCTCTCTCGCGACGGCCACCCCCAACCAATCCGCGGTCCGCACAGTGGATGGGGTGATCACGCTCGAACACGCCCGGCAGGTCTCGTTCGCGGGCTGCGAGCTCTCCCACATCGGCAGCTATGGCTTCTCGCTCCGTCAGGGTTGCCGGGAGGTCACGATCGACAAGTGCCTGATCACCGACCTCGGTGCCGGCGGCATCAAGATCGGCACGTTGAACGACGAGGCGAAGCCTGAGAATCACGCGAGCCACAACCGGGTTCATAATAATATCATCCGCGACGGCGGCGTGATTTTTCCCTGCGCGGTCGGCGTGTGGATCGGCTCCTCCTCGGACAACGTGGTGACGCATAACGAGATCTCGGACTTCTTCTACTCCGCGGTCTCCGTCGGCTGGCGCTGGGGCTACGCGCCCAGCAACGCCAAGCGCAACCAGGTCGACTGGAACCACCTCCACCACCTCGGCAAAGGCATGCTGAGCGACATGGGCGGCGTCTACACGCTCGGCCCCTCCGAAGGTACCTCAGTCAGCCATAATCACATCCACCATGTGACCTGCTTCACCTACGGTGGCTGGGGGCTCTACACCGACGAAGGTAGTACCGGCATCACGATGGAAGGCAACGTGACCCACGACACCACTGACGGCGGCTTTCACCAGCATTACGGCAAGGACAATGTCATCCGGAACAATGTCTTCGCCTTCTCCGAAGATTATCAGGTGAAGCGATCCCGCGCCGAGGAACACCTCTCCTACACGTTTGAGCAGAACATCGTCGTCTACGATCGTGGCGACCTCCTGGGCGGCAATTGGAGCGGCACGACCGCGAACTTCCTTCACAAGGGCAACGTCTACTGGGATGTCTCGGCCCGCCCGGTGACCTTCACGGAAAAGAAGCTCTCGTTCGCCGACTGGCAGAAGAAAGGCCAAGACATTGGCTCGCTCGTCGCCGACCCGCTCTTTGTCGATCCGGCCAAGCGCGACTTCCGCCTGAAGCCCGGCTCACCGGCCCTTGCCCTCGGCATCAAGTCCATCGACGTCTCCGCAATGGGTGTCCTCCAGGATGACTCCGCCTGGCGGAAACTCGCGGAGACCTTCGAGCGCGGCCCCGAGCTCACCCGACCAGAACGCCCCGAAGCACCGCCCCTGAATATCCGCCAAGGCTTCGAAGGACGTATCATCGACCAGCAACGCCCCTTCCCGCATGGCACCCCTGCCCTGACGATCAACCACGCGCCTCCCGGCAAGCCACGCGTCAGCCTCGGCGACGCCCTGCGCATGAGCCCGGCCAAGCACGCCGAAGGCAAGCAGTCCCTGCTCTTCCAGGACGCCCCAGGGCTTCCCGCCCATTACTACCCGATGCTCTCGTTCAATCCGCATCACCGGACCGGCACGTCGACCGTGAGCTTCGCCCTGTACCTCGAACCGAAGGCGATCTTCATCCACGAGTGGCGCACCAAAGGAAACCCCTACCGCACGGGACCCGTGCTGCACATCGCGAACGGCCGCCTCACCGGCGTCAAAGGCCTCGACGTGGCGCTACCGACACAGAAGTGGATCCGCTTCGAGCTCTCCGCCGTCATCGGCGATACCGTCACGGGCCGCTGGAACCTGAAGGTGACCCCGGAAGGCGAACCCACGAAGGAATTCAAGGACCTGCCCTGCCGCCACCCAGACATGAAGACGCTCGACTGGGTCGGCTTCATCAGCAACGCCAACGAGAAGACCGAGTTCTACCTCGACGACCTCACGATCCTGACCGACGACCCCGCCCGCTGATCACTTCGCCGGCTTAGGGTTCTCCTTGAAGAACCGGATGATCAGCTCCGTCGAGCCCTTAGCGTATTCGTGCCCACCGCTATGGATGGCTGTCACGAGTGGCGCCCCTTTGGTCGAGGCAAAGATCGTCGCATCGAGCACACCCTCCTTGGCCCATGGCTTACCTTCTTCCGCGCAGGCGTTGAAACGCTTCACCGCGGCGAATGTGGCCTGTTGCCAGGTAAATTTGACAAGCGGGTCCTTTTCACCCGCGACGTGGATGACCGGCATCGGCGGTAACGCCTTCGAGTCACCCCTCAGCCCTCCCGCGACGGAGCCAATGGCGGCGATGACTTCCGGACGAGCCTGCCAGAGCAGGTAGCTAAAGGCGGCGCCGTTGGAATGGCCCATGGAAAAGATCCGACGTGCGTCGACCGAATGCTCCTTCTTGAGGTCGGCCAGGATAGTGTCGAAGAGCTTGATGTCCCGACCACCCTCGCTCTCGACGGTCGTCTGCCAGCCGGGCATGCGGCCTTCCTTGTCAACGAGCGGCGAGACGGTCGGCAGGCCCTGCGGGAAGACGAGGATCGAAGTCGTATCGAGCTCCGCGTAACCCCAGCGGGTGGCCGAGTGGGTCGAGCGGCCGCCGTGACCGTGCCAGCCGAAGACGACGGCCAACTGACCAGCGACACCGGCCGGCACGCGGACGAGCGCCGTCCGCTTCACGCCGTCGATCGTCCAGGTCCGTTCCACGAAGCCTTCCGGCGCCTTGGCCGAGAGCAAATCACGGAACTTACCCTGGGCGGACAACGAAGTCGCGCCGACCAAGGCGAGGCAAAGAAGAAGGAAAGATCTCATAAACAATAAGGGCTTCCCGATGTAACACCGGAAAGCCCCTCGTAGTTGCCCTGAATCAGGCTTAGTCGCGACGGCCACCCGCGAAGAAGCGGATGACGTAGAAGAGCAGCGTGACGAAGGAGGAGAACAGGATGAAGGCCGCCGCGACGTGCTGGTCGGTCTCGAGGGTGTTCTTGATCTCGTTGGTCTGGTAGAGGATCACGGTGGCCATCAGGACGATCATCGCGATGGAGAACCAGGCGCCGAGGCTGAGGCCGGCGATGGCCGCGACGAGCACGATGGCGAGGGCGGCGAAGCTGCCGAGGATGATGGCCACCTTGAGGAAGGAGAAGTCGAGGTTCGTCATGAACACCAGGGCGGTGAGGCCGGCGATCATGCCGCCGGTGACGATGCCGGCCGGGACGAGGACGCTGCTGGCGTTACCCTTGGTGGAAAGGATGACGTAGCCGATGAGGGGGATGAAGATCAGGGCTTCAAGGATGACATAGAGTCCAAGGCCGGCATATTGAGTACCACGGGAGGAGCGGTTGAAGGCCAAGGACTGGGCGAGGGTAGTCGCGCCCCAGAAGGCGAGCATGACGAGCAGGATGCTCCAGCCACCCAGGGACTTGATCATGGAGCCGAGGCCGGCGAACACCGCGAAGGCGATACCGCTGCGCTGGTCGAAGCCGACGAAGAAAATCGCCAGCAAGGCCGCGAAGGCGGCGAAGCCGATGGCCACGAGGCCGTAGGTGCGACGGAAGAAGGCAGCGCGGTCGGCGGCCGGGGCGTCAGCGACGATGAAGGGGTTGGATTCCATACCCTACATCTTAGCCCTTTTCTGGGACAGTCAAGTCACCCCTCCCCCTCACCGGTTACGAAACCGTACCGATATTATCCTGAACTGGCGGCCGAGGTGGCTTGCTGGATGTTCTTCGGCCACCCTCTGGACGATTAGCTCACAGACAGAGCTCCCTCCCTCCCCCTCTGCCCGCCCAGTGATCCTGAACGTGTCGCCACGCACCGTCAGCACGGGCGCCCAGGCCTCCAGCAGGTCATTCGTCCTAAGGTGAATCGGCAACTCCGATGCGACCGCAACATAGGGCCGGTTGATGCCCGCCTCCTCCAAAGCCTGCTCTAAAATCCGCGATCGGGCGAAGGCTGCCAACGAAGCATAGGGCCAGCCATGGCTCGGCTGTAGTTCGACGACTTTGCGTGCTAGTTCGGTGAGCTTATCCGCATCGAAACAGCGCATCCCTTGCTGACCAGTTAGCCCGGCGAAAGCTATTTCCGGCAAGAATGCCGCAGACTTGTCCGCGATATCGACAGAACTGAGCGATCCCCACTTGGCGAGCGAAGCACCGCCAGGCCTGGTGAAGAAAGTTGGGCCACGCAGTTCCTGCGGCCCGAACGGCCCGCCGACCTCCGCCTTCCACACCCCATCCGCAGCCCTCAGGAAAGCCTCCCAGGCCCTGGGGTCGCGTGAGTTGACGTTAAATGGACCGACAATATAAAACCCCCGGGCAGCATCGGCCGATCCAGCGACCACACCGCCCCCAGCTGCGATCAAGAATGGGTTATGCGAAACGACGCCCGGTTCGGGAACCGTTAAAGGCGCGGCGAAGAAGGCGGAATCCAGGTGCTCGCGCCAGAACGAGGACCCTAATGACTCAAGATGACGGAGCGAACCGACGGACAGACGAGGAGCGCTGGGGAAATCACGAAGCCTCACCGAGGCGAACGCCCCCGCCTCGCTGGCGTCATGACGATTGGGATGGAGATCCCAGAGAGGACCAGCCAACGGCGAAGCATCGTAATCCACGACATCCAACGCGGCCCCCACAGGATGATCGACGACCCATTCAATGGCGTCCATTGGTTCCGAAAAATTCCACCTCGAGCTTGAAAACCGCCCCGCGGCGGCCGCCGACCAGAACTCGCTCGCCTCACGGGACCGGAGGCGCACGCGTAGACAGGCCCGACGCTCTTCAATCACATAACCCGAGCTATCCTCGCGGGAATAATCCTCGCCCGTGGTGCGAATCATGAAATCAGGAAAGGGTATATTCTCCAAGACGATGACGGGCTTGGCGGGATAGTCCGTGATGGCGACATCACGAGGCGGCTCCCCCGCATAGGGCCGCAGACGGATACCTACCTTGCCCCTGAAGCGCACCGCGATCTCGATCCGATCCGATGGCAGAAATACCGTCGGCTCCGGACGTTTCCAGCCAGGACCATGAGAGGCCCGGTCCATCTTCCACGTCGTCTTGGTAAGGATGCGCGCCAGGCCCTGCGGCTGACTCGTCGGCGCCGGATTGACCAACGCGTAGACCTCGCCCGGTAAAAGCCCGCGCCCTGCCATCCCATAGGTCGACGTATCGGTGATTTCAGCCCAGAGCCAAAGACCCCGCTCACGCAAGCCCTGCCGGATAATCCCGAAATCTTCCTGCGGGCAGTCATCCAGATCGGTGACGAAGGAACTCTGCGTCTCCAGGTTGGTCACCGTCACCTCTGGAGAACCCATAATCTCCACGAGGAACATCTTGCCCTGCGGGCCAGCAAGTACCGGCACGGTGAGTCGATTCCATAACACCATCGTCCCATGGAACCGTAACCGATGCCGGCCATCGCTCCGCGAGTTGAAGAAACCTAGGCTCAACCTGAAATCTGCGAGAACGGGTAAAGTCGAGAGTGACCTGGGACCGTCTTCGACGCGGACAAGGGGATATCCTTTCATGGGTGAGGACACAAAAGGGGAACTCGGCAGGACCTGCCCCATTGCTTCACCGAGCTCCGAAGCCAGCACCGCATCGTTTGAGAGATTCTTCCTCCACCCACCGTTCACCGGATCGGTGAGCAGGCCTCGCACCTGCCACGAGTAAGCTTGGGCTGACGCCGCACCGAAAAAATCAGGTCCACCGCCCGCCAACGCAATCGATTGCGACGGCGATACTGACTCGGCCAAAGCGAACGGGAGTTTGGCTCGGCCAGCGGCCGTCCGAGCCCAGCCCGAAGCCTGACCGGAGGCTACAGAGCGGGCGGACACGTCGTGCCCCATGGAGAGATCTATCGTCGACCAACGGCAAAGGAGGGAACCGTCCGCGAATTCGGCTGTCAGCTTCACCTGCGACGACTTGCTTCCGACCACCAGTTGTCCGGGCGATGATTCATAACTATGGCCGACATCCAGGCCAAGCCCTGCCTGTAATTCCGCAAGGCCAAGCCTAGCGGCGTTTTCAGAGGCTATTCGCAGCGCGCGTCCCCGCCGGACCGCCTCCTCCTGCCTATGTTCAATCATCAGGAGCGAGGCCAACGAAAAGGCCAACGCGACCAGCCCCGCCAACACCATCAGCGAGGCCAGTAATACTAATCCGTTTCTCTTATTCATGGATGAGGAATAAGCCCCATCGTCTTTCCATTGATAATAAAAGGGCAAAACAGGATATATCTCAGGTATTGATTCCATGAAGACATCATTGCGCAAAATCCGCGTCAGCCGTCCCGCCGCCCACCCGACCTTCCCGCTCACGAGGAAACCTTCGGTATCTTCGGCACCTGCAGGCAAGAAGCGCGTGCTGGTGATCGAGGACCAGTCCGCGGTCTGCGACCTGGTCGCGGAGATGATCCACGCGCACCCGCGCTGCGACTTGGCCGGCAAGGGCTCCGATGGTGAAAGCGCGGTCGAGTTGGCTCTGCAACTCAGACCCGACATCCTGGTACTCGACGTCATCATGCCCGGGGTCGGCGGCATCGAAGTCCTGCGTCGCCTCGGCGGTAGCCTGCCAGCGATGAAGGTGCTGATCTTTTCCGGCAAGCAGGAGCCGCACATCGTCCGCGCCCTCATGCAGGCGGGCATCCACGGCTTCGTGAACAAGAACGGCCCGCTCTCCGAACTCCGCAAAGCCCTCGAGGCGATCGCCCTCGGCAACACCTGGTTCAACGAGGACTTCAGCCGCACGGTCCGCCAGGCCCTCGCCTCCCCCGCCCACCTCGGCGAAGGGGTGATCGACCAGCTGACCCCGCGCGAACGGGAGATCGCCGTCCTCATCGCCCAGAGCCACAGCAGCAAGGAAGTCGCCGGCCGCCTCAGCATCAGCATCAAGACCGCCGAGAACCACCGAGCCAACCTGATGCGGAAGCTGGGCGTCCGGGACGTAGCCGGGCTGGTCCGCTTCGTGGTCCGCCAGGGGCTGGTCGACCCGACGGCGGAATAAGATTGTTACCAAAGGACGCCCTTTTGCGTTCGCCTGCGGAGGGGAGGAGGACAGAATCATCCTCACCCCCTCATGAAGACAACTTCCCGGAAGGCGAAAACGGTCGTGGTCGTGGAAGACCAGACCGCCATCTGCGAACTGATCATCGAGATGCTTGAAGTCCGCGGCCTCTATCGCGTCCTGGGCTCGACGGCCGACGGCAACGAAGGCCTGGCGCTGGCGAAGCAGCTCAAGCCCGACATCCTGATCCTCGACATCCTCCTGCCGGGCATCAGCGGCCTGGAAGTCCTCCGCCAGCTCCACGGCACGCAACCTGACCTGAAGGTCCTGGTGTTCTCCGCCAAGTCCGAGAAGCAGCTCGCCCGCGGGCTCCTTAAGGTCGGCGTCCGCGGCTATGTCCCGAAGAGCGCCCGCCTCTCCGAACTCCGCCAAGCGGTCGACGCCGTCGCCGCGGGTGACACCTGGTTCAGCGACTCCTTCCAGAAGGCTATGGCCGACGCCCTCACGGCGCCAGAAAGTGACGTCGACGCCAAGGGTACGACGCTCACGGAACGCGAAAAAGAAATCGCGATCCTGCTGGCCAAGAGTTTTTCTAGCAAGGAAGTGGCCGTGAAACTCGATATCAGTGCCAAGACGGTCGAGAACCACCGCACGAACCTGATGCGTAAACTCGGCGTCCACGATGTCGCCGGGGTCATCCGCTTCGTGGTACGCCAAGGCTTCTACGACCCTTCCGAAGGTTGAGCCGAGCGGACGGATTGCGTCCGGGGGAGTTCCGCATCCCAATACAGGCCTCCCTTCCATGACCACTACCGCCCAGGCCTTCGGTTCCGCCTCACCTTCTTCGAAACTCGCCCCGCTGCAGATCGCGCGCCGCGAGCCGGGCCCGACTGACGTGCAGATGGAGATCCTCTTCTGCGGCGTCTGCCACTCCGACGTCCATACGGCCCGCGGCGAATGGCCGGGCACGAACTACGCCTGCGTCCCGGGCCACGAGATCGTGGGCCGCGTCACCGCGGTCGGCGCTAAGGTCACGAAGCTCAAGGTCGGCGACATCGGCGCGACGGGCTGCCTGGTCGACTCCTGCCGCACCTGCCCGAGCTGCCAAAAGGGCCTGGAGCAGTTCTGCCGCACCGGCGCGACCTTCACCTACAACAGCCCCGACAAGCACCTCGGCGGCCATACCTTCGGCGGCTATTCCTCCGCCATCGTGGTCGACGAGGCCTTCACCCTGCGCGTCCCGCAGGGCATGGACCTCGCCGCCACCGCCCCGCTGCTCTGCGCCGGCATCACGACCTACTCCCCGCTCCGCCACTGGAAGGTCGGCCCCGGCCAGAAGGTCGGCATCGTGGGCCTCGGCGGCCTCGGCCACATGGGCGTAAAAATTGCCCGTGCCTTCGGCGCCCACGTCGTCCTCTTCACCACCTCCCCCTCCAAGGTCGCCGATGGCCTCCGACTCGGTGCCCATGAAGTCGTCGTCTCGACGGACGCCGCCGCGATGGCCAAGCACGCCTGCTCGCTCGACTTCATCCTCGACTGCGTCTCCGCCCAGCACGACCTCAACGCCTACCTCTCGCTCCTACGCCTCGACGGCACCCTCTGCCTCGTCGGCGTGCCCGAGCAGCCGCTCGCGGTCCATGCCTTCAGCGTAATCATGCCCCGTCGCAACTTCAGCGGCTCCTGCATCGGCGGCATCGCCGAGACCCAGGAGATGCTCGAGTTCTGCGCCAAGCACGGCATCGTCTCCGACATCGAGCTGATCCCGATTCAGAAGATCAACGAAGCTTGGGACCGCATAATCAAGCAGGACGTGCGCTACCGCTTCGTGATCGACATGGCCTCACTGAAGCAGGCCTGAGCGAGTTACTTCGCTTCGCCCTTGATTGCGGCCGATGCGGCATCCGCAGGAGTCCGCGCCAACATCTGGTAAAGCGGGCTGGATGCTGGAATGGAAAGCTCCTGGCGGATATTGCGGAAGAACTCCTGGAGCCGATTGGTCTTGGCGAGGAGGATCGGGTCCGTCGCCAGTCGGCCGTAAAAGACCTGGTCGGCGACCATCATGCGCGCGTACATCGTCGCGCGGTCGTCGGTGGCGATATTCATGCCGTAAGGTTCGGCGAAACCCTTTCGTCCCTTGTTGTCCTTGGTGTGAGTGGGCTGTCCTTCGGCGCTGACAGAATTCGGTCCGATCCGATATCTGAAGCCGTCTTCGTTCAGGGCATCCCAAGTGGCCCCAAACAGCGGGCTACCGGAGCGCGTGAACTGGCGTTCCATCGCGTGAAAGACCTCGTGATGCGTGGTGCGGCTGAAGAAGGCACGGGAAGCCACGTCCTCCGGTTTGAAGGAGTTCAACCCGTAGGCGACCGCCGGCTTGGGAATCCAGCTGAAGCTCTGGCCGGCCAGTTTTACATCGCGGTAAGTGAACTCGTCCAAGATGTAGATATTGCCGAAACTCAGCCGGGAGACGATCGCATCGGGATACATGTCCAGTTCGTCGCGCAGCATGCGCACGAAGGCCTTGAATTGGACAATCTTCTTGTCGGTGAAATACGAATAGACCAAGCGGACCTTGGCGGGCATCGGCGGCGCAGGCGAACCGGGCGCCCACAGCACGGTGATGCCCCACTTCTTTTCGATGAGACGCAGGTCGGCCTGAATTTCCGGGTCTTTCTTGATCAGGTCGACGCTACCTAGATTGGTGAGGTCGTTCGTGCAGACGATTCGCTGGGACTCGGGGATAATGGTGAGCTGATCGAAGAACGCTTGGTCGAAACCCTTATCCTGCGTGGCCAGGAAATCTTTCATGACGGCGAGTTTCTTGGCGATCGAAGGGTCAGCCTTGGCTTCGGCGATCAGATCTAGGTGTTCGAATGGGTCCCAGAAAAGACCGAACAAGGCGGCACGCGAGTCGGCACCGGCCAAGCGCTTCCCGATGGGGGTGGTGGAGGCGGTAGCTGGCTTGGTGAGTTTCTTCCAGGCTTCAAACGAGATGGGATCGGCCGGAGCCTTATGGTCTTGGAGCAGGAAGCCGATCAGGGTCTGATGGATATGGCGCCCCTTGAAAAACTCCTGCACCGCGGTGAGCTTGGCGGGGACAGTCAGGGCAATCGCCTCGGCGGCCTTGAATTCAAATGACGACGAAGAGGTGGGCATAACGCCCGACGCCGGACGCTTGGACAAAAAAGATTCGGCCAGCACAAGCTGGCGCGGTCCATGATGCTTCAGGAAACCCGCTGGATAGCGCTTGAGCTCCTCTTCCACCCATTCGAGCACCTTCACTGTACCGGCGAGATTCGCGTCCGTGACCGGGGTGATATCGTAGGACGCCGATAATGCGTTGTCGTCCGATTCAGCTGACCGGATCTCGATATCATACTGGGCCTTGAACCGGCCCTTCAGGTCAGCGAGCTGCTGGCTGACGGGAGTCGGTTCTGTCGCGATCAAAACCCCAAGCCCGAAGCCCAAAAACATCAGGGCATGGCGAAGCGAGCGTTTCATGGGGGTGTCGCTCAAAATGAGCCAATCCTCCCAGATGACCACCCTAAGTTTTGAACCAACCGCAGAGCCGGCCTAGGCAATAGATGAATCGAGCTGCCTTGGGTAGGGCGGGTTGTCCCTAACCCGCCGTTGAAAGACAACTATGTCGTGACGCGGTCCCGACCCTACCCGAGGCAGGTGTTCGCGGTCGGAGAGACAAGAAACAAAAAGGCCGCCCGGATGGGCGGCCCTCTTCAAAACCTGAGGCTAAGGCTTACTTGAGCAGTTCCTTGACCTTGGCTTCCATCGCGTCGGACCAGATCTGGTATCCCTCGGCGTTCGGGTGCAAGAGGTCGGGCATGATGCTCTTGGGGAGCGTGCCGTCGGCTGCGAGGAATTTGGCGCCGACATCGAGGAAGAAGACCTTCTTGTCGTCAGCGAAGCCCTTCACGATGGCGTTGGTGGCCTCGTTCTGCTGGCGGAACTTATCGTCCTTGTTCGCGCCGCGCGGGAAGATGGCGAGGATCAGGATCTTGGCGTCGGGGCACTTCTTCTGGAGGCTGGCGACAATGGCCTTGATGCCTTCGGCGGTCTGCTCGGCGGTGCACTCATAGACAGCGCCGTTGAGCTCCTTCTGGGCGCGACCCTGGTGTCCGGTGTTGTTGGTGCCAATCATCAGGACAATCTCCTTCGGTTTGAGGCCATCGAAGTTGCCGTGCTCGAGACGCCAGAGCACATGCTCGGTGCGGTCGCCGCCGATACCAAAATTGGCGGCCTTGAGCGGTGCCCAGGTCTTCTCCCAGACGGCCTTGCCCTTGCCGTCCCAACCGTGGGTGATCGAGTCACCGAGGAAGACGAGCTGGGCTTCGCCCTGCTTCGAGATGACGTTGAAGGATTCATGGCGCTTCTCCGTGCCGGGATGGAGCACCGGCTGGGTGGCGTAATTGGTCGCAGCCGAGACAGCGACGAGGGACGCCACAAGGGCGACGAGGGATGTGATGCGGGTCTTCATAGGGGTAGGCGCACTCTGCCCTTCCCCTCATCCGCTGGCAAGCCGTCAGGGTTTAGCCCTAGACTGAATGAGAATCTCCTTCACTTCTAACGGACCTCATCCAGCCTCCAGACATGAGCCAACCGCTAAAGTTCTTCATCGCCGGCCTACTGCTCCTCTCGGCCGTGATCGCCTACGTGCTGACCCGGCCGCAGAGCCAGCCCGCCTGGGATGGCACCGCCCTGCTGGCACGCGCCGAGCAATCGCTCGAAGGCTTACCGACCAAGGAAGCGGCCGAAATCCGTGCCCTTCTCGTGAGCACCGGGCCCACCCTCGTGGACGACCGGGCCAGCGCTTGGCTCAAGGCAGCCATCAAGGGCAACCTCGAACCGGTCAGCGTGTTCGCCATCGCGAACCTCCGCGCCTTGGCCGAAAGCGGCGACATTGAAGCGATGTCCGGACTATCCTTCGTGCTGACCCAAAGGATCGCAACCGCGGACGAAGGCTTCCGGTGGCTGCACAAGGCCGCGGAAAAGGGTCATGCTCAATCCGTCTTTATAGTGATGAGCCGTGACCTGGAAGACAAGCCTGCCGAGCTCCTCAAGGCCATGACCGAGTTCGCCCTGCGCGAAGACGACGCGGGATACCAAGCCCTCTACTGGTTCGCTTTCGCCCACGAGAAAGGCCAACACGGACTGCCTCAGGACGCCACGAAGGCGACCGACTACCGTAATCGCGCCAAGGCCTTGGGCGAGAAGCTGCGGGCGTCCGCCACGACGAAGTGAAGGTTCACTTCACCTCGGGGCGAACACGGGGTCAGGCCGTACCCTGGTTCAGGGTGTAACTAAAAACGCCTGAAATGCTCGAATCTAGTTACGCCTACGTTAGGGGTACGGCCTGACCCCATGGGCGATTGCATAACATGTCGATTTAATCATCTTAAATCGACATATCGACTTTGACATGTCGATTGGCAGTGGATTGCCTAAGTCATGGCCAACAAGCCCGTGAAAGGATGGAAACCAGAGGCGCCCTATAACGAGCTCCCTGCCCTACCCCCGTTGACGCCGTTGCAGACCCCGGCCGTCCTCAAGGCGACGATCCGAGCTCGCGTGGCTTTAGCCGAGCTTGATCGCCTAGCCGGCAAGCTACCCAATCCGGGCATCCTCGTGCGGACCCTCCCTCTGATGGAGGCGCGTTGCTCCTCCGAGATCGAGAACATCGTGACGACGGACGACATGCTCTTCCAACGAGCCGACCTGCCAAGCGAGTCCACGCCACCCATCGTGCGCGAGGCTAGCCGTCACGCCGAGGCATTGCTCGAAGCCTACCACGGGCTGAAGAAACTCCCGGTCTGCTCAAGGCTCGCGCAGCAGGTCTGCACAAGGATCAAGGGACACCCCATGCCCATTCGCAAACTGCCCGGCACCGTCATCGCGAGCCGCAAGCAGGTCATGTACACTCCGCCGGTCGGCGAGTCCGTAATCCGCGGGCTCCTGGCCAATTGGGAGACCTACCTTCACTCCGACGACGACACGGATCCGCTCATCCGCATGGCTGTCGCGCATTATCAGTTCGAGGCCATCCACCCGTTCACGGACGGCAACGGTCGCACCGGCCGCATCCTCAACAGCCTTTACCTCACGGAAGCAGGCCTCTTGGAGCAACCGATTCTCTACCTCAGCCGCTACATCCTCGCCCATCGATCAGATTATTACCGACTACTGAACGCCGTCACAAGCCACGAGGCCTGGGAAGAGTGGGTGCTCTATATCCTTAATGGTGTCGTCGAAGTCGCCACCTGGACCGCAGGCAAGGTGCGGGAAATCCACACCCTCTTGGAATCAACGCAGAAGCAAATCGTCAAGAAGTGCCCCGACCTACCCTTGGACGAGATCATGCGGGCCATCTTCGAGCAGCCCTACTGCCGGATTCGCCACCTCGTGGACACCGGCATCGCGAAGCGTGAAACCGCGTCGCTCTATCTCGTCCAGCTGACCAAGGCGGGCGTGCTCACCGAAATCAAGCAGGGGCGCGATAAACTCTTCCTTAATCACCGTCTCCTCCACCTACTGACCAACCCCGAAGGCTGACGATCGTAGACGTTTTGAAATGGTCATAGTTCTTGGTCATACCCGGACCGGCCCACTCGATCTTTGGTAGAGTTTTTGGTAACGTCGGGCCAATCAGACCCAGCCATTGACGGTAAAATGAACCAATTCAGCACATAAAACGCACGCAAAGTCCTTGATCGGACTGTACGCGTCAAAGTGGCGGACAGGATGGGATTGGCTGCGCTACGCTCCGGACCTAACGGCCCAATGCCTAAGGCATTGCCTGTTCGCCTAGCGGCTCACCGAAGTCAGACTTTGCGTATTTATGTCGTCGACCTTCAACGACCGAGCTTTTTTGGGGACAAGTTGCGGACAAATTAACTGCCAACTCTGCTAAGTTACTGCCGAGGTTTTTGCGCGCAAGTGATTTGACGGCACATGAAGAGCTGATCAACCCCTGCTCCCGCGCGGCCCGGATCAGCCCTCGTTAAGGATTTCGATATAGCGTTGGTAGACGAAGACACGGTTACGTGCCTTGCCGGTAGTTTCTCGCAGGATGCCGTTGTCGACGAGTGCCTGGACAGCTCGGGTCGCGGCCGGGAAGTTGGTATCTAAGGCAGCAGCTACGCCTTTGATGTCGAGGATGGGGCGCTTCCGGAAACAGCCTAGGGCGCCGGCCGCCTTGCCGCCGGATCGGCCAAGCTTCTGGACCTTGGCTAGGTCCTCTTGGTAGCAGTCAGCGAGCTTCCGAGCCGTCAGGGATGCGGAATGGGCCGTCTCGGCTACTCCCTTGAGGAAGAAGTCGACCCAGGCCTCCCAGTCCCCCTCGGCCCGCACCTTGTCGAGCAGGCGATAATACTCCGCCTTGTGGGCCTTAAGATAGAGGCTGAGGTAGAGCAGCGGACGTGAGAGCTTTCCGGACTGCTGGAGCAGCAGCGCGATGATTAGGCGACCGATTCGTCCGTTACCGTCGAGGAAGGGGTGGATGGACTCGAACTGCACATGGGCGAGCGCCGCGCGGACGAGCGTGGGCATGCCGTCCTCGGCGTTGATAAACTTATCTAGATCGCCCATGCATGGCAGCACCTCGTGCGGAGGCGGCGGGACGTAGTGCGCCTGGCTGGGCCGCTGGCCGCCAATCCAGTTCTGGGATCGACGGAACTCGCCGGGCTCCTTCTCGGACCCCCTGCCCTTCGCCATCAACTTCTCGTGCATCTCGCGGATGAGACGGCCGCTGAGGGGAATATCCTTCAGGCGCGCCATCCCATACTCCATCGCGGCCACGTAGCTCGAGACCTCCTTTACATCATCGATCGGCACCTGCAGGTCATCCAGCTCGAAGAGCATGAGGTCGGACAGAGTCGACTGGGTACCCTCGATCTGGGAGGAGAGCACCGCCTCCTTGCGCACATAGGCATACAGGAAGAGGTCCATCTCAGGGAGATGGAGCGCCGCCCCGTCCAGTTTGGCCAAGGCGGCCTCTGCCTGCTCCAGCAGACGCCGGCGAGCAGCCGTCATCTCGATGCCGGGGCTAGGTGGCAGCGGGGTGGGCACAAAAGCCCTAACCTGCTCCCCCTGGCAGGCAGTAACCTCGAATCGGCCGGTCGGACCTCGCTTCATGCCATGTTAATTAGCCAAATCTTTGTTAATGCCAAACTAATTCTGCGTTAATAATGAATGGCGTTATTAACGTGGGTTCGAAGCCTAAAGATTCCTCAAAGGGTCAGCCGGGAGTAATCGGCAGGCGGGAGCATCACGACATGGGCGACAACCCTTCCCTGCCTGAGGAACCGGCAGACGATCTTGGCCTTAGATCGCACAGAGACCTGAGCTTGGTCCGCGCCGACGAACAAGGCTCGTTCGGATTTCTTCTTCAGGCGCTGGGCTAGCGAGCTACGGCAGAATCGCGGATCTCTAGGTCAGAAGTATTAGCCAACTCATGGAATCTGACGGTCTGGATTTCGAACTCGGGGAACTTAGTCATAAAAACAGCATCTGGCGCCTGAATCAGAAGGCAAATGGCAACCGCGAAAAACATTCATTCAAGAAAATCAGGATAACAGATGTAGGCATCTGATGGTTGCACCTTAGAGTGTTCTCATTAGCCAAGTGACATGACTTCGAGGTCTCAGGCGTTTCTTGCCGCAGTAGGTGCTGCCAACAGCTGGGGAGAAATCCATGCCGCTTGGGCCTCCAAGACAGAAAAGGAAAAAGGGGATCGGTTTGAAGACCTGATAAAAGCTTATCTCCAACTCGCCCCCGAATACCCTTCAATGCGACCGCAAACTGATGCGCCCTCTTGTACTATTGCTTGCGATTGCTACGCTCATGATGTGCGGCTGCAACTGGCAGGCCAATCAGAAGATCAAACTAGTATTTAAAAACATCCATGTAGGAGACACAGAGCAATCTGTCGTAAAGTTTTCCGACTCCCAAGGGTGGTATCATGAAAAGCTCCCCAAAGCCAAAGAGTATGGATTATTCGCGACCCAAGATTACGCCTACACCTTGCGAATCTACGAAAAAAGCCGGCGCAAAGACTTTGAGACGCTCGTCGCATTCGATCCTGACGGAAAAGTCGTGAACGGAGGGATTACGATGTACTATCTGCCACTCATAGGCGAAAGAGTGACGGTCATGACGGGTCGACCTCGCTAACTTAACGGCCTACACACAGACGACCGCGGACAGCGTTCGGACAAGGGATTGCCGGAGTCTCTTAACGGTTTAACCCTGTTCACCCGTTAGAAGGGGCAAATCGGCGTCAAAGTGGCGGAGAGGATGGGATTCGAAGGAAAATTCCTCGTGTGTATGTCGTTGAACTCCAACGACCGAGGATTTTTGCGGACAGTTTGCGGACAAGTTAACTGCCAACTCTGCTAATTTACCCGAGTGATTTTAGCGCGCAAGTATTATCCGCAAATCCGTTGCAGAAAATACTCAGATCAAAGCGACAAGGTTTCACGCAATCGATCTCGCGCGGAAGCGACGCGATGTTCGACCGCCTTGGCAGTCAGCCCGAGGGCTTCCCCGGCCTCCTGATGCGACAGTCCTGAATAGGCGGTTAGGATCAATGGCTCGCGCAAACCTTCAGGCAGACGCTGGACTGCGGCACGCACCATGGCGGCGCGCTCATCGGCATCGGCGGTGTCCTCGACCGAACCCTCGGGAATCTCCGGAGTCAGGCCGGTAAACCTCGCCAGCCGTCGCAGCCAGCTGCGCCGCCGGTTCCTGGCCAGGTTGATCGCGATCCCGAAGACCCAGGTGGAAACGTTTCCACCGGTGAAACGCTCGGAGGTCCGCCATGCCGTCGCGAAGGCCTCGGCGGCGACCTCCTCCGCATCGGCCGCATCGGGAAGCAGGCGATGGAGGTAGCCGCGGATGCGCGGGTTCAGCTCATCGAAGAGCACCCGCCATCCAGCCTGGTCGTCCTTTGCAGGCAGGCCGTTCATCGGGCCTTGTGGTGTCCGTCGACGCCGGGAGCGCCCTCATGGGAGAGGGCTTCGACCTGCGGCAGGATGAGCGCGACGTAGGCTTTTCCCTTCTCGGGCGGCATGCAGCCGGCAATCGCGAGCACGTGCTCGCGACGGGAACGCTCGCAGCGTCCGAGAGCGGCCTCGAGGCCGGCCTTGGACTCGGGGCCGGGCTTCGCCTCCATGGCGAGCTTGGCCTGCCTCACCGCCTCGCAGTGAACCTCGCACTCCTTCTCGAACTCGCCCTGGAGCGCGGCGATCCGGCCGATGGCGGCGTCATCGAGCCCGAACTCGGCGCGCAGCCACGCGGCCTCCGAACGCTGCTCGCACGCCGCGGCCATCCTGAAGTCCCGAATCGCCCACCAACCTGCGAACCCGGCCAGGAGCGAGAGGACCAACACGGTGATCAGGAGCCGCCCCCTCATCGGGCGGAAGCCTCCACGATTGAGCGCGCATGAAGCTTGGCCATCTGCTGCGAGTCCTGGTTGTTCGAGCGCCAGCCAGCCAGTCCGCCGACCAAGAAGACCGCCATGGCGACGGCCGAGACGCGAAGCACCGGACTGGGCCTGGGCCCCCTGAGGATGTCGCGGGAAAAGTCCTCGCAACGGCGGGGGGAGACCTGCCAAGCGGACATCAACTCGTCGATGGGTTTGTTGCTCATATTGACTGTTTAATGTCCGGACACCCCGGTGTCCCCCCTAAAGCCATTCGGGTGACCATAAAACATTCCGGGGGGAACCGGGGATGCGCACATGAATAGGTATGCGGATCAACACGGTGCAGCCAATCAAGCGGGTGTCGGCGTGGGGTCTCCTCATGCTCGCGACCTTACTGGCCGCCCCTGCGCAGGCCTGCGAGATCTGCCGCAAGGCCTACTTCGACGCGATGGAAGCGGCCCCCAAGGCCTCGGCCCTTCACCCGGAAGCCCGCGTGGTCGAATACCGCCTCTCCATCTCCGAGCAGACCTTGAGTCCGGCAGGACAGCCGACGCAGGCCCTGACCATCAACGGGGGCACGCCAGGCCCCGTGCTGCGCTTCAGGGAAGGCGACGTGGCCCGCATCACCGTGGTCAACGGCCTGGCAGACGACTCGACGTCCCTCCACTGGCACGGGCTACTCGTCCCCAACCTGCAGGACGGAGTGCCGGTCGTCACCACACCCGTGATCGGCCCCGGGCAGTCGCGCACCTTCGAGTTCCTGATCCGCCAGAACGGCACGTACTGGTACCACAGCCACACTGGCCACCAGGAACAGCGCGGCGTCTACGGCGCGATCGTGATCGAACCGAAGGAGGTCGAAAAGCTGGCCGACCACGACCAGGTCGTCATCCTTGGCGATTGGACGAACGAGCACCCGGCCGAGGTCCAGCGCTCGCTGCTGCGCGGAAGCGACTGGTACTCCTACCGCAAGGGCACGGCGCAGTCGCTCATCGGCGCCTACCAGGCCGGCAAGCTCAAGGAATACCTCGATGGCCAGAAGTCCCTGGTTCCCCCGATGGACCTCTCCGACGTCGCCTACGACGCCTTCCTGATGAACGGACAGCGCCGCCTCCAGCTTCCCGGCAAGCCGGGCGAGAAGGTGCGCGTGCGGCTGATCAACGCAGGGGCAGCCAGCTACTTCTACCTCGATGCCGCTGCGGGCCCGCTCCGGATCATCTCCGCGGACGGCCAGGACGTGGTCCCCTTCGAGCAGAAGCGCCTGCTGATCGGGCCTGCCGAGACTTACGACGTGCTTCTCACCGTGCCTGCCTCGGGCTCCTGGGAACTCCGCTCCACCGCGCAGGACGGCAGCGGGTCGGTCTCGGCCTGGATCGGCGAAGGGTCACCGCATGAGGCGGCCCCTCCGCCCAAGCCTGACCGCTATGGCATGAGCGCCTACCTGTCCTCCATCCTCGACCAGATCGACCCCGAGCCCGGCGCCCAGGAACCTGAGCGACCGATCTCGCCCTACGCCAAGCTGCGCGCCGCCAAGCCCCACGCCGTCGCCGCCTCCCACCGGGAGCTGACGCTCAAGCTGACAGGCGACATGATCCGCTACGAGTGGAGCTTCGACGGGCTCGACCCCCGCGAGGCCGAGGCGATCAAGGTCAAGGAAGGCGAGACGATCCGGCTGCGCCTGGTGAACAACAGCATGATGCATCACCCGATCCATTTCCACGGCCACTTCTTCCGCCTGGTGGACGCAGCCGACAAGGACCCAGCGACCTCCCCGCTGAAGCACACGGTCGACGTCCCCCCGATGAGCGTGAGGACGATCGAGTTCACGGCCGACGAGGGCCAGGGAGACTGGCTGATCCACTGCCACCTGCTCTACCATCACATTACGGGCATGGTGCGCACGATCCGCGTGACCGGTGCCGACGGCGCGGAGCCGCCGCATCCCGCGGCCACGCACGCCATGGCGACGACCTACGCCTGGGGCCAGGCCGCCTTCACCAACGCTTCCGCGACGGGCTACGCGACAATCCAGTCCGGACGCGACAACCTCTACGTCAGGTGGGAGGAGGGCCTGCGCCGCGGCGACGGTCATGAGCGGGAGATCAGCTACCAGCGCTACCTAGACACGCGCCTGTCGCTCGTCGCCGGCTACCGCTTCGGCAACCTGGACGGCGACCGGGACGGACCCTTCGCCGGCGCAGCCTTCCGCCTGCCCTACTTCGTCGACCTAGGCCTGACCCAGCAGTCCGGAGGGGAAACCCGGGCGGCCTTGGCCAAGAGCCTGCAGCTGACCGACCGGCTCTCGCTCGACCTCTCCTACCGCTACGGCAGGCGCACCCACGCGTCCACCGCGGCGGACCTCCGCTACCTCCTCACCAAGGACCTCTCGCTCACCGCCGGCTATAGTTCCGACTTCGGGGCCGGCGCCGGCATCCTCATCCGCTTCTGACCACCACCAACCCACACCACCATGAAACACGCCATACTCGCCATAATGCTCTCAGCCTGCGGCCTGATCGCCGCCGACAAGCCCGCCGACGCGAAGCCCTACCCCCTCGACAAGTGCATTGTCTCCGACGAGAAGCTCGGCGCCGAGGGCAAGCCCGTCGTCTTCGTCCACGAGGGACAGGAGATCAAGCTCTGCTGCCAGGACTGCCGCAAGGACTTCGACGCCAACCCGGCCAAGTACCTGGCCAAGCTGCCCAAGGCCGACTCCAAGCCGGCCGGCGCGGAGCACAAGATGTGCGCCTGCTGCGCCGACGCCGCCAAGCCGGCGGAAGCGGCGAAGCCCCATGAGCACGGTGACAAGGCCGGCATGAAGTGCCCGGATTGCTCCTGCTGCTGCAAGGACCACGGAGCCAAGGCCGACGGCCACGACCATGACGCGAAGCCGGCGGACGCCGCCAAGCCCCACGAGCACGGCGACAAGGCGACGAGCGCCGACAAGGCCGAGGCCGCCAAGCCCTACCCTCTGAAGAACTGCATCGTCTCCGACAACGACCTAGACTCGATGGGCGAACAGGCTTCGTTCGTCTACCAAGGCCAAACGATCAAGGTTTGCTGCAAGCCCTGCATCGCGAAGTTCGAGAAGAATCCAGCCAAGTACCTTAAGAAGCTCGAAGGCAAATAAGCCTTCCGAAGCCCCGCAGAAGCGGGGCTTTTTATTGGGCAAGACCGCGAGCGTTCCTCGCCTCCGATGAGTATCAGGATGTGCTGACCTGATGAACGATGCTCCGACCTCCAAACAGTGCGACCCGGCGTGTGACATGACGGGCGGTGCTTATTCTCCTTTGCGACATAGGCACGAGGGAACGACCTACTATTTCTGTAACCCGAGCTGCCTGCGGAAATTCCAGGCGGCTCCGGACAAGAATCTGCGTGCTCCCGACCAGGCCGACGGTGACAATACTTGCTGCACGGTCGAGTCGACGGACGGACTGACCTACTCCTGCCAGAAGCGAACCAACTGTAACATTACGGTTGGCCCAACAAACCGTCCCTGATCACAAGCCTCCTATAAATCCAGCGCAATTGCCACGCCGCCTGATTTAAAGGCAGATCGCTCAGTGGGCGCAAGTACAGCCATACTCCTGACGCTTGCACTCTCCGCAGAGGGCGGTGTTCAAAGTCAGACGGAAGTTCGTCGGTTTGGCGTCCGCCGCGGCGCGGACTTGAACCACGATGGCCGCCGGCTCCTTGGCTTGCAGCGGTTCCTTGGTGATGAATCCATTCGGATGGGGCTCAAGGATGACATCCTTACCGTCGACCTTAACGACGACGATGCGGTCGCCTCTGGGCACGGGCTTGCCGGCGGCGTCGGCGAAGGTGACCGTGGCCTTGCGGTCCGACTGGATCACGAATTGCGCGCGCAGTCCGGGTGCCTCCAGACGGCGACCAGGCTGGACGTCGGTAGCCGGCTTGGCGGGCTCGGCGGCGATCAGGGCGCCGATTGAAAACAGGGAGAGAAGGAGGATTTTCATGGTTGGGTGGTTGTTGGGGTGGGAGAAGAGGAGAAACGCGCCTCGACCCAGTCATAAAGGACAGGGAGAAGCAGGAGCGTCAGGGCAGTGGAAGTGAAGATTCCCCCGATGACGACGGTCGCCAGCGGCTGCTGCACCTCGGCCCCTGGACCGGTCGAAAGGGCCATGGGCACGAAGCCCAAAGAAGCGACGAGCGCGGTGATGAGCTTGGGACGCAGCCGGGTGACGGTGCCGTCGACCACCGCGAGGCGGAGCGGGCGGCCTTCCGCCCGCAGCTGGTTGATGAAGCTGATCAGCATGATGCCATTGAGGACCGCGATGCCCGACACCGCGATGAAGCCGATACCGGCCGAGATTGTGAAGGGCATGCCTCGCAGCCAGAGTGCAAGCACGCCGCCTATAGCCGCGAGCGGCACGCAGGTGAAGACTAGTGCCGCCTGACGAAAACTGCCAAAGCCGGCATAGATGAGGAGCAGGATCAGCCCAAGCGCCGCGGGGACGACCAGCGTCAGGCGCTCGCGCGCCCGCTGCAGGTTCTCGAACTGGCCACCGAACTCCCAATAGACGCCGCCGACCGGCTTGACCTCGGACTTGAGTTTGGCCTCGGCTTCGCGCACAAAGCCCTCGGTGTCACGGCCGCGGACGTTGATGAGGATGGCCAGACGGCGGCGCGCGTCCTCGCGGGTGATGACGCCCGGACGTTCGACCAGTTTGACGTCAGCCACCTTGGAGAGCGCGACCATCGTACCGGAGCCATCCTCGGCAGAGACCGGGAGATCGCCGATCTGCGAAGGCGAAGTACTTTCGGCGCCAGGCAGGCGAACGACGACCTCCATGGGACGCCCCGAAGCGGGCAGCTGCCCCGCCCTCGCGCCGCCCAAGGCGGTCGAGACGATGTCGTTGAGCTCCTCCGCATGCAGGTTACGACGGACCAGTTGGTCTCGCTTTGGAACGATGTCGACCGAGGGCAATAAGCCTGAGGCCTCGAACACGACGTCTCCGCCGCCGGGAATCTTACGGAGCACGGCCACCGCCTGCTCGGCCACGGCTTCCATATTGGAGAGTTCGTCGCCGAAGATCTTCAGCGAAAGATCGGCTCGGGAGCCGGCCATGATTTCATTGAAACGCAACTGGATCGGCTGGGAGAACATCGTGGTCTGCCCGGGGACGGTCCGCTCCAGGAGTTCGGACATGAGTTCGACGAGCCTTGCCTTATTGATGGGCGAACCACCTTCACGGCGCCACGTGTCGCGGGGTTTCAACTTCACATAACTATCCGCGACGTTCGGCCCCATCGGATCGCTGGCGATCTCGGCGGTACCGATGCGCGCGAAGACATGGTCGACCTCCGGAAACTTGGCACTCAGGAGGATCTCAGTGCGCTTCTGCAGGTCCATCGAGGAGGCCAGATCGAGGCTGGAGGCTCGGACGAACTGGATGCTGATGGAACCTTCGTCGAGCTGCGGGATGAAATCGGCCCCGAGACGCGTGTAGCCGACGGCGGCTGCGAGGGCCGCGAGCGAAGTGGCGACGACGGCCGCGGTTCGATGGGCGAAGCACCATCCAAGCATCGCCGAGAAGACCGACTTGAGACGGCGGATCAGGCCACCTTCCTCGGCATGACCTTCAGCCCGAAGCCAGAAAGAAGCCAGGGCAGGCATGACGGTCAGGGCGACGAGCGCGGAAGCCGCCAAGGCGACCACGACGGCCGCGGCCATGGGCTTGAACATCTTCCCTTCGATACCCTCGAGGGCGAAGATCGGCACATAGACCAAGGTGATCACGGTCACGCCAAGGAACATCGGGCCGGCGACCTCGCCGGCGGCGGTCGACAGCTCGGCAGTACGCTCATCCTCGGTCAGGGGTCGCCCGAGGGCCCGGACACGCTCCTCAAGCCGTCGCAGGAAGTTCTCCACCATCACCACGGAACCGTCAACGATGAGTCCGAAATCGATGGCGCCCAGACTCATCAGATTGGCGCTGGCCTTGGAAACGGCCATGCCGGTGAGCAGGAGAAGGAACGAGAGGGGGATCGCCAAGGCGACGAGCAAAGCGGCCCGCCAATGCCCCAGCAACACCAGCAGGACGACCACGACGATCAACGCCCCTTCGAAGAGGTTCGTCTCGACGGTCCGGATGGTCGCGCCGACGAGGTCGGAGCGGTCGTAGAGCACGGTAAGCTTCACGCCCTCCGGCAGGTGGGTACCGATGGCGGCGAGCTTCTCGACCGCGCGTTTCGAGACTTCGCGGGAGTTCTCACCGGCTAGCATGATGGCGGCGCCGACGACGGCCTCCTGCCCGTCGACGGTGGCCGCACCCATGCGGGAGGCGTTGCCGACCGAAACACGGGCGACGTCACCCACGGTCACGGCGGGACCGAGGCCGGCGGGGCGAAGCGGTATACCAGCGATATCCTGGGCGGTCCGCACGCGAGTGTCAGCGCGGACCGTGAAGGCCTCGCCGCCGAGCGTGACGACACCGCCCCCGGCGTTCTCGGTGTTACGACGGACGGCCCTGAGCAGTTCTGACATGGGTACGCCTGACTTGGCAAGCTTGGCGAGGTCGGGTTCGACGAGCATCTGGCGCTCGTGCCCGCCGATGACGTTGACGTCCGCCAGTCCCGGCGTGGAACGGAGCGCCGGGCGCACGCGCGTGTCATGCAACAGGCGCAAATCACGTAGGCGCGTGGACTCGTCGGCCGGCGCCTTGGCATCGGCGGCGTAGCCGATCGAGTAATAGACGATTTCCCCGAGTCCGGTGCTGATCGGCGCCATCACGGGTACGGCACCCGGCGGCAGGTTGCCGGAGGCCTGCCCGATACGTTCGGTCACGAGCTGGCGGGCGCGGAAGATATCGGTACCATCCGCAAAGATGAGCGTGACCTGCGAGAGCCCGGTCTTGGAGAGCGAACGGAACTCGACCAAGCCCGGTAGGCCTGAGAGCTCGGATTCGAGCGGGATGGTGACGCGCGACTCCGCCTCGTCGGCGGCGTAGGAAGGCAAGGCGGTGTTGATCTGCACCTGCGGGCCGGTGATGTCGGGCATGGCATCGATCGGGACGCGCGTGGCGGACCAGGCTCCGAGCAGGCAGAGCAACAGGGCGCAGGTGAGCACGACCGCGCGGCGGCGGATGGACCAGCGAGCGAGGGCTGCGATCATCTCAGTGGCCGTCGGTGCAGCCGACGCCTCCCTTGATGGCCTGGAGTTCTGCGAGCCAGAGGCCCCACACGCCCGCGATGGCGATCACGTCGCCCTCGAGCAGACCGTCGGCGACCTGGATCGAGCCGTCAGACTCGACGCCTGGCTTCACCTCGGTGCGCAACCAGCGCTGGCCGTTCTGGACGAATACGAAGGCCCCCTCGGAGTTCCGGAGCAACGCATCGACCGGAACCAGGACGCGATCGGCCTTGGCCTGGGCCTCGGCCTTGCGCAGGCCGATGAACTCGGCCGCATCTGGGGTCAGCAGCAGGCCCTGCCCTTTCTTGAACTCGGCGGCCTTGGCCGGAGGAACGGCACCCTCTATTTGACCTGAAGTTGCCTGCTTGCCGCAGCCAGCCAACGCGACGACCAGGAGAATGGAACTGAAGGTCTTCATCGGGACGCGACGGGATTGAAGGGAACGCCGCTGAGTTCGCGCAGGCGGAAGCCGGCCTCGACGGCCTGCTCCTGAATGAGCAACGCGGAGTCGACAGCCTCGAGATAACCAGCCTGGGCATCCATGAAGAGCTGCAGCGACAAGGCGCCGGCACGGAAGTGAGACTCGGCGAGTTTGGCTGCTTCCGAAAAACGCACCGCCGGATCGTCCTTATGCATGCGCAGCTGGTCGACCTTGGAGGCATAGGAAAGCCAGGTCTGTCCGAGGTCCTTCTCGACGTCACGCCAGGCCGCGGAAATGGCGGACTTGGACTGCCGGCGGCGCTCATTGGCCGAACGCTCGGCGGCGCTCGAGCGACCGCTCACCGGCAGCGGGATGTCGAACCGGAGGCCCACAATGGTCTCACGCCCGCCGACGCGGTCCTGCGAGACGTACGGACCGGCCGTGAAACCCGGCACGCTGTCCGAGCGTGCGAGGTCGGACTGCAGGCTGAGCTGCTCGGACTCGAGCACGTGCATCCGGTAGGAGAAATTGCCCTGCTGGGCGGCGGCCAGGAGCTCCTCGAGCTTAGGGGCATCCTTGAGCGCGAGCACCGGGGCCTTGACGGTGAGCGGAGCGAGCGAAGGCGTGCCGCGCAGCTGGTTCATCTCCAGCAAGGCCTGCTGCAGCGCCAGGCGCGCCTCCTCGGCACGGCGGCGGGCGACGACCTCGGCGGCCTCGACCGACCGCAGTTCGATGGTCGGGGCGGGACCGGAAGGATCGCGTCCGACCAAGGCCTTGCGTAGGCCGGCGAAACGCGCGGCGACTTCTTCGCAAGCCTGGGCGCGGACTTGGGCGCGGGACAGGCGATAGGCGAGCACTGCGGCCTTCGCCTCCAGCGCTTGCTCGAAACGACCCAGGCCGAGTTTGGCGGCCTCGATCTGGCGGTCGGCGATGGCCCGACGGAGGCGCAGCCGCTCCGGCCATTCGAAAGTCTGGCTCAGCGAAGCCGTCCAGACCTGACCTTCATCCAGAAAAGCCCCACCCGCATCACGCAGACGCTTACGGCCGACCTCAAGGGACAGCACCGGATCCGGGTTGGATGAGGCAGCCGAACCAGACTCGCGTTCGGCAGCCAAGGCGGCGACATAGGCCTGGCGCTCCGGGTTGGACTCGACCGCCTGGCGGACCAGTTCGGCGACATCGACCGGAGCGGGCGATGGAGTTTCGGCCGCACAGAGCAGGCCAGGAAGAAGGAGAATCGGAGATAGGAATCGGAAAATGGTCATGGATTTGGATGCATGCGGGCGCGTGCCCAGGTTGCCCCCTTGGACGACGGCATAATGATACGTCACTCCCTACGGCCGTCGCGGTCGTAGGGATGAAGGGCGGACAAGCCGCCGACCTAGGACCGAATCAGACCCGCAGACACATCGTCCCCGCCCTCAAGGCAGGCGGACGAAGAACATCGGAAGCCGATAACCGAAAAGTTTCCGCGGCGCACGAGGAGATGCGGCGGACCGAGTAGACATGGAACTCAGGCTGAAAAGGTTTGCGGGCCGAAACCTTGACCAAATCAGCGAGAGCCAAAGGTTCATCAGCGAGCGCGACAGCGGAAGCCGGCGAGACACAGTCGGAGCAGTCGTCGGGGCGGGTGCAGGCCTTGCCGGCATGCTCGCAGGAGGACTCCTCGGGACAGACGCAAGCATCGGAAGCGAGCAGCCCGGACGACGCCCAGAGAAATAGGGCGAGGCAAGCGAAAAGCCTGGATCGGACTGCGAACACGACCCTTTTAGTAAGAGGGGGCCTAGACGAAGTCAATCGGCATGTCGAAATGCCTGAGAAGGGATGGCGATCGGGTCACCAGACGCGAATGCAACCGTGACAACCAAGCAGGCTGAAACCAGAATCAGTCTAGATGGAACCCCTGACACCACCAAGCAAGAACAGTGTGGACGACGGCGGCTGTAGGAATTCCTCCGCGGGAACAAAGAATACCGGCAGCTGCGGATGCCATGACAATGAACTATTCGAAACGAACTGGCACCAGACGGGGAAAGGCCGGCTTGCCATCTCCATGGCGCTGCTCATCTGCGTCTCATGGGCCGTCGAGCACTTCACCCCGGGCGCAGGCAAATGGCCTTTCGTCGGGGCCAGCCTGATCGGACTGGCGCCGGTGGCGAGGACCGCCTTCGCCGCGCTGCGCGAAGGGCGTCCCTTCACGATTGAAAGCCTGATGACGATAGCGGGGACCGGCGCGCTGTTCATCGGAGCCGCGGAAGAGGCGGCCGTCGTTGTCTTCCTGTTCGCCGTGGGCGAGCTGCTGGAGGGCGTGGCCGCCGGCAAGGCGCGGCAAGGCATTCGCGCGCTCGCCGACCTGGTCCCCAAGACGGCCAGACTACTCGAGGATGGCGTCCCGCGGGAAGTGCCTGCGGCGAACCTGCTCGTGGGCCAGCTGGTCCTGGTGCGTCCGGGCGACCGCATACCCTCGGACGGCGAGATTGTCGAAGGATCTTCAGGCATCGACGAAAGCCCCGTGACAGGGGAAAGCGTGCCCAAGACGAAAGGCCCGGGTGACCCTGTCTTCGCCGGATCGATCAACACCGAGGCTGCCCTCAAGGTCCGGGTCACCAAGGCCCAGGAGGACAACACGATCGCCCGCATCATCCGTCTGGTCGAGGAGGCCGAGGCCACGCGTGCGCCGACCGAACGCTTCATCGCGCGGTTCAGCCGATGGTACATGCCGGCCATCGTGGCGTCAGCGGCCCTGCTGATGGCGGTGCCTGCCCTCATATTTGGACAGCCTTGGGAGACTTGGACCTACCGGGGCCTCTCGCTGCTCCTGATCGGATGCCCCTGCGCCCTG
The DNA here is from genome assembly GCA_026397955.1 of Verrucomicrobiota bacterium. Taxonomy (GTDB): domain Bacteria; phylum Verrucomicrobiota; class Verrucomicrobiia; order Opitutales; family UBA953; genus UBA953. The sequence goes on from JAPLTV010000022.1 coordinate 31,901, forward strand.
GTCATCTCCGTGCCCGCCGCGATCGCCGCGGCGCTATCCGTCGGTGCCCGCCGCGGGCTCCTCATGAAAGGAGGGGCTGTCATCGAGGCCGCCGCAAAAGTGTCGCATGTGGCCTTCGACAAGACCGGCACGCTGACCTACGGGCGCCCCGTCGTGACCGACGTGGTCACATTCGGCGAGACCAGCGAAGAACAAGTGCTCGCCGTGGCGGCCGCCATAGAGACGAGTTCGAGCCACCCCTTGGCCGTCGCGATCCTGATGCGGGCCAGAGCGGCGAAGGTCTCGCCGGCCCATTCAAGCAACGCCAAGGTGATTGCCGGCATAGGGGCGACGGCCACCGTCACCGGCACCCCCGCCTGGATAACCTCCCCCCGCCATGCGGCGAAGAACGGAGGCCTGAGCGAGGAGGGCCTGCGCAAGGCGGCCAGTCTCGAAGCGGAGGGTAAGACAGCCGTGGCGGTGTTCCGGGACAACGGCCCCTTGGGGCTCATCGCGGTGAGGGACGAGCCCCGTAGGGACGCCCGCGAGGCGGTGCGGCAACTGAAATCAATGGGAGTTTCCTCCGTGGTGCTGACAGGAGACAACCCGCGCACCACGGCCGCCATCGCCAGCGGCTTAGGCCTCGAATTCCGAGCCGACATGATGCCCGCGGACAAGTCTAAGGCCATCCGCGAGATGGCTGAGCAGGGCGGCGTCATGATGGTGGGCGACGGGATCAACGACGCTCCGGCCCTTAAGCAGGCGAACGTCGGCGTGGCGATGGGGTCTGGCACCGACGTCGCGCTCGAGACGGCCGACATCGCGATCCTCCGGGACCGGGTGACGGATGTCGCGACCCTGATTCGACTGTCCCGCGCGACTATGACGAACATCCGCCAGAACATCGCGTTGGCCTTCGGTTTCAAGCTCGTCTTCCTCGCGACCACGGTGTTGGGCCTGACAGGACTCTGGGCCGCCATCCTCGCCGACACTGGTGCGACCATCCTCGTGACACTCAACGCGCTTCGGCTTCTACGGCTCAACCCCGAGGGCGATCAGATTAAAAATTCGAAGCCTGCCATCCCACAATAGTATCAAAGAAAGGATCGAGGATCGCAGGCTGGTCAGGTCACTCTAGATGGGGCTAGTTGAAATATTGCTCGAGGGTGATTTAATCAAAAATATCCCAAAATCCGCGCAAATCAGTAAGGCTCGAGTTTCGTTTTGATTAAACAACGACAGCTAAAAATGGCCATTCCATTTGCTACTTCCGCATCCCTTGCCCAAGCAGATCATCTCTAGGACTGTCCTGATACATCCGAATCACCTTACCTGTGGCCGTAGGGATACCTTTTATCTCCATCGGGAATAGGCGCCGAGCGTCGACCTTAAGGGAGGATAGTCTGTTTTCATAAGCGAGGGCCTTATCGAGCATCCGGCGGCCGTACGGGCTAAGACCATCGATAAAGGCCTTCTGCGATCCATCCTTGGCCGACAATTCAGCTAGAGGCTCAGATGACTTAATACCCTGCTCAAAGCGCTGGGCGGTGTAGCCATAGGCCAGGAGGCGAAGGTACAGCCGTTTGGCCGCGTCAACGTCGCCGGCATAGATCGACCGGCGGAAATTCCGAAGGGCTTCGGCGTCCGGAGAATCATAGCCGCCCTGCTCTCGTGAGATGCCGGTCTTGGCCTGCTTCCACTGGGTGGCCTTGTCCCGGATGTAATAATACGCCCACTGCTCCGGATCTCGCCGGCGGACCTGAAGCACGAGCTGTGAGGCCCAGTCCCAGGACGACCTCGGCGAATAATAATCCGGGTTAGTTGCCCGCATGATCATGTCGGCCGTGAACTGGTCCGTCATCTGACCCAGGATGGTCTGGGCCATGGCGTAGCGCGGGATGTTGCGCTGGTTGGCTACGTCAGGGAACGGGTTCTTGCCGCTCACGACGGTGTAGATGGTCTTCTGGGCCGGGCCGACGCTTGCGACCTGGTTGGCCAGGTCGTTGGCATAGCCTTGGGCGAACTCGCCGACGGCGGTGCTCCAGTCGGTCCGCCCTTCCATCAGGTCCATGCCGGTCTGGGCAAAGCGGTTGCCCCCGAACCAGCGGAGAATGTCGGCGAAGCCGGTGGCCAGGTACATGACCCGGGAAAAGCGATGGGGTCAGGCCGTACCTTTGGGGAGTTGAACCAAAAGTGGCATGAAATCTTTAGTTTTCGGTTCAAGCATAGTCAGGGTACGGCCTGACCCCGTTGGCTCCCCCGCCCCTGATTCGTAAAGCACGCA
>JAPLTV010000089.1 GCA_026397955.1 Verrucomicrobiota bacterium
GTAGGCCTGATGAGATGCCGTGCAAAAGTGCAAATCGGAGCGATGCTCCTGTGCAAAGGTGCAAAAGTGAGGAGAGGATAGATGGAAGCGGTTTGCGGATAGCGGTTGGCGGTTGGGGAGATGCACGAAAGCATAGGGAGACTGGAGACCGGGAAGTAGGGTGGGGCGCATTTTCAGGTCCCAGGTCTCAGCCTTCAGGTGTCTGCTTCAGGTCTTCAGGTTCAGGTGCGAGTCCCTGGACTGAAGCCCGAACCAGTGCCTGCACCCGTACCTGCAGCCGAGACCTGACACCCGAGAATGCCTCTCCCAACCGCTAACCGCCAACCGCTAGCCGCTATTACCTTACGCTTGGTGCGCGTCGCGCTTACCAAGCGTAGCTCTGCTTCTTCTTCACGCGGCGGGCGAACTCGACGAGGAGCTGGACCGATTGCTCCACGACGGCGAGGTCGACGACTTCGCCGGGGGTGTGCATGTAGCGGAGAGGAATGGAAAGCAGGCCGCAGGCGACCCCGCCGTTGGCCATCTGGATGGCACGCGCATCGGTACCGGTCGGACGCGATTCGGCGCCGATCTGGTAAGGGATACCGATGGACTCGGCGGCTTCGACCATCAGGTCGTAGACGATGGGCGTGCCGATCTCTTCCTGGGTGGTGGCGACGGAGACCACGCGGGCGGCGAGCTTCTTCTCCTTTGAAAGGCGGCGGAAGGCTTCCATGCAGACATAGGCGCCGGCCTTGTCGTCGAACGCGCGGGCCACGCCGATGCTGCCGCGGAGGATCTCCGGGCCGTCGGTGTAGATGGCAGGATCGCCGATGCGGACGATCGCGAGGGCGTCGGCACGGTTGTTCACGCCGATATCGATCCACATGTCATGACGCTCCGGGACGCGCTTGCGGTCTTCGGGTGAAAGCAGGTGGACGGCGCGCTTGCCGGTGATACCGAGCACGGGGCCGTTACGGGTGAGGATGTGGAGGCGGCGGCCGGAGGGGATGATCTGGTCGTGGCCGCCGAGGAATTCGAAGTACAGGTAACCCTTATCGTCGACGTGCGAGATGATCAGGCCGATCTCGTCGATATGGCCGGCGAACATCAGGGTGGGGCCGCCGTCGCCCTTGAGCTCGGCGATGCGGTTACCGAGCGCGTCCTTGGAATACTTGTCGGCCGACTTCTCCACGTGGTCATCGATGACCTTCTGCGCCGCGAACTCGTGGCCCGTCGGGGATTTAGCTTCGAGCAGTTCCTTCAGGAATTCAGGGTAGCTGGTGAGCTTGGCGGGCTTTTTAGACATGCAGGAGATTTACCTGTTCGGGACGGAAAGTCGAGCGAAGGCAAAGCCTTCGCAGGGGGCATATGGGCGGGGTGTGTAAGTGCAAAAGTGCAAATCGGAGCCTTGCTCCTGTGCAAAGGTGCAAAGGTGAGAGACTCGTTTCAGGTGGCGGGTGGCAGCCCCAGGTGGCAGGTGGCGGGGTGGCGTTTGGGGTAGGGACGTGATTGCCATCACGTCCGTTCGCGACGGCACATGGGAACGTCATTCGCTCTAGGCTAAGACCCGACGAATCCCGTCCTCGGTCTCGAACGGCGGCGATGGCAATCGCCGCCCTACCCAAGGCAATAGGACAGCTCGTGGTGCTGTCCCACCCTTCACTTATTCCACGGCGCCTTGGCGATCAACAGTCCCATGCCGCACCAGTCGGTGACGCCGGCGAAGATCAGGCCGGCGCCGATGAAGCCGCTGAGGCCGTAGAAGCCGGGGTGCACGTTGGCGCCGAGCAGCACACCGCCGAAGACCAGCGTGCCGGCGGCGATGCGGACCTGGCGTTCGATCGAGATGACGCCGTTGGAAGTTTTGTCCAGCGGCAGTCCTGCAGTCGCGCAGGCGGCGGTGCCGCCCGAGACCACGATGAGGTGCAGGCCTTTGCCGGTGAGTCGTTCCGCCGCGACGGTGGCGCGCTTGCCAGCCGCGCAGAGGAGCACGACGCGACGAGCGGTATGCTGTCCACGCAGCGCGCTGACTTTGGCGACGGTGACGGCTTCCAGCGGAAGGTTGATCGCGCCGCGGACATGGCCGCCGCGGAACTCGGCCGGCGAGCGGACATCCAGCAGGAGCGAATCGGCCTCGCGTTCGGACGGCACCTGGTCGGCGGCGATGGTCTCGATGATCATCAGCCCAGACGGTTAGCCGCGCTGACAAGAGCCTTGAGGCCGGCGAGTTCGATGTTCGCATCGACGCCGCAACCCCAGACGGTGCGGCCGTCCTTGGACTGCAGCGAGACATAGGCGGCGGCGGAAGATTCCGAGCCGGCGGTCAGCGCATGCGAGCGGTAATCCTTGAGGGAGAAGTTCGCCCAGCCCTTGGATTCAAGGGCGTGCACGAGGGCGCTGATCGGGCCGTTGCCTTCACCAGTGAGGGTGAGGGTCTTGCCGTCGTGACGGACCTCGGCTTCACAGCGCACGGTCTGCTTGTTGACCGGCGCGGAGCTGAACGAGATGAGTTCGAGCGGGGAGGCGACGTTGACGAAGTTCTGGCGGAAACAGTCGTGGATCTCGGCAGGCGAAAGTTCCTTGCTGAGCTTGTCGGCATGCTTGCCGATGAGGTTACCGACTTCCGGGTGCATGAGCTTCGGGAGGTCGAAGCCGAACTCGCGGTCGAGCACGTAGGCGACGCCGCCCTTGCCGCTCTGCGAGTTGATGCGGATGATGGCCTCGTACGAACGGCCGATGTCCATCGGGTCGATGGTGAGGTAGGGGACGTCCCAGAGGGCGTCGTGGCCGATCTTACCGCGACGATCCATGCCCTTCTTGATGGCGTCCTGGTGGGAGCCCGAGAAGGCCGTGAAGACGAGGTCGCCGCCGTAAGGGTGACGGTCGTGCACGCTCATGCGGGTCACGCGCTCGTAGACCTCGCGGATCGCGCCGAGATTACGGAAGTCGAGGTGTGGGTCGATGCCGTGCGAGAACATGTTCAGCGCGACGGTGACGATATCGAGGTTGCCCGTGCGCTCGCCGTTACCGAAGAGCGTGCCTTCCACGCGGTCCGCGCCAGCCATCAGGCCGAGCTCGGTGGCGGCGATGCCGGTACCGCGGTCGTTGTGCGTGTGCAGGGAGACGATGGCCATCTCGCGGTTGCTGAGATGACGGCAGAACCACTCAATCTGGTCGGCATGCGTGTTCGGCGTGCCGGCTTCGACGGTGAGCGGGAGATTGAGGATGATCTTGCGCTGGGCGGAGGCACCCCAGGCCTTGGCGACCGCTTCGCAGACCTCGAGGGAGTAGTCGGGCTCGGTGAGCACAAACGTCTCCGGGCTGAACTCCAGCTGCCACTGCGTGTCGGGCAGGGCGTCCGTGAGCTCGCGGATGAGCTTCGTGCCCGTGACGGCCATCTCGAGGACTTGCGCCTTCGAGAGATTGAAGACGATCTCACGCTGGGCCGGGTTGGTCGGCGTGTAGAGGTGGACGATCGCGCGACGGGCTCCCTTGAGGGAATCGATCGTGCGGCGGATGAGGTGTTCGCGGGCTTGGACGAGGACCTGGACGGAGACGTCCTCGGGGATGAGTTTCTGTTCGATGAGCTCGCGGGCGAAAGCGAACTCCGTGTCGGAGGCGGACGGGAAACCGATCTCGATTTCCTTGAAGCCGATGCGGCAGAGGGTCTGGAAGAGCTCGTGCTTCTCTGGCACGTTCATCGGGATAGCCAGGGCCTGATTGCCGTCGCGGAGGTCGACCGAGCACCAGCGGGGGGCCTGCTCAATGCGCGCGTCCGGCCAGCGGCGGTCGGTGAGGCGGACGGTTTCGAAGGGGCGGTATTTCTGCCGGGGGGATTCCATGGCGGGCGAAGTGCGGATGGTGGGAAGGGAGGGAAGGGCTGGCGAGCGTGGGTTTGGGCTCCTAAGCGCTTGAGGACGTTACGCTTCGCTCCGGAGGAGGAGGCGCTGGACTTGAAACTGTTGTGCTGGGTCATGGCCGTAAGGTGGGTGGAAGTTTTGAGAAAAGGGTTGGAAGGGGCGGGAGCAAGGGGAAAAGCGGGCGAAATGCCTACTTTGTCCCTTTCCCTGCCTCTTTCACTGTTCAGGCGTGTTTCAGGATACCCTTCACCACGTGGCCTTCGACGTCGGTCAGGCGGAATTGGCGGCCCTGGTAGCGGAAGAGCAGGCCTTCGTGGTTGATCCCAAAGAGGTGCATCAGGGTGGCCTGCATGTCGTGGATATGGACCCGGTCCTTGGTGATATTCCAGCCGAACTCGTCGGTTGCGCCATGGACGTAGCCCGGCTTCACGCCGCCGCCGGCGAGCCACCACGAGTAGGCGCGGCCGAAGTGGTCGCGTCCCTTGAACCCGGTACCTTGTTGGTTCTGGCCGAACGGTGTGCGGCCAAATTCGCCACCCCAGACGACGAGAGTATCGTCGAGGAGGCCGCGTTGCTTGAGATCCTTGACGAGCGCCGCGCTGGCCTGGTCGGTGTCGAGGCACTGCTGCGCGAGCTGGCCGGTGGTAAGGTTATTATGCTGGTCCCAGCCGGAATGCATCAGCTGCGTGAAGCGCACGCCGCGCTCGGCGAGGCGGCGCGCGATGATGCAGTTGTTGGCGAAGGTGCCGGGCTTAAGGACGTCGGGTCCGTACATCTCGAGGACGGACTTGGGCTCGTTCTTGAAGTCGAGTAGCCCCGGGACCGAAGTCTGCATGCGGAAGGCCATCTCGTATTGCGAGATGCGCGTGTCGATCTCGGGGTCGCCGACCTGACCGAAGTGCTCGCGGTTGAGCGCCTGCATGTCGTCGAGCATCGTGCGACGTGCCTCGCGGCTGACGCCAGCCGGATTGCCGACGTACGGGACCGGATCGCCGACGCCGCGGAAGCGGACGCCCTGATGCTTGCCGGGCAGGAAGCCGTTGGACCAATAGTGTTCGAAGAAGAGCTGACCGCAGGTCCTGGCGGCGTCGGACGACGTCATTACGACGTACGAAGGGAGATCCTCGTTCATCGTGCCGAGGCCGTAAGAGAGCCACGCGCCCATCGCCGGGCGGCCCGGGATCTGCGAGCCGGTCATGAAGAACGTCACGCCGGGGGCGTGGTTGACCGCCTCGGTGTTCATCGAGCGGACGATGCAGAGGTCATCGGCGATCGCGCCGGTGTAGGGCAGCATCTCGCTCATCTCGATGCCGCTGGAGCCCCACTTCTTGAAGGGCTTGATGGCGCCGACGCAGTTGTACTTCGCGTAGCCGCTCGACATCGAGGAGAGACGGGTGTCACCGCGCACGCTGGCGGGGATCTCTTGTCCGGCCATCTTTTCGAGCAGCGGTTTGTGGTCGAAGAGGTCGACGTGCGAAGGGCCTCCGCCCTGCCAGAGGCAGATCATGCGCTTAGCCTTGGGGGCGAAGTGCGGCAGGCCAGGCAGACCGCCAATGGGCTTGTTCGCGGCCTTGGCATCGCGGGCGAGGAGGGAGCCGAGAGCGACGGCGCCGATGCCTTGGACGCCGGCACTAAGGAAGCTGCGGCGAGTCAGGCGCTCGCGCCATTCAGAGGGAGAGAGTTCGAAGTCCATGGGGTTCAGTCGCGGGTGATGGCGGCGTCGAGGTTATAGAGGGCAAGGCAGGTCGCGGTGAGCGCGGCGTGTTCGGCGGCGGGGAGTGTCGCGTCGCGCTTGCTTTCGCCGATCACGAGCAGCGCCTCGGCGGCCTTGGTGTCGGCGGCATAGACCGCACGCTGGTTGGCGAGCATCTTCGCGATGAGGGCGGGTTCCTTCCCGGCGGGTTCACGGCCTAGCACCAGGGCGAACGCGCGGGCGAGGCGGGCTTCATCGGTTGGCTGCTCCTTCGTCACGCGTTGGGCGAGCACGCGCGCGGCTTCGACCCAGGTGGGGTCATTAAGCATCGTGAGCGCGTGCAGAGGCGAGGACGTCACGGCAGTGCGGACGCGGCAGGTCTGGCGGGCCGAGATGTCGAACATGTTCACTGGGGCGATTGTGCGGCGCCAGAACGTGTAGAGCGAACGACGGTAGAGGTCGGCGCCTTTCGACTGCGGGTAGGTGAAGTCGCGCTCCTTGGTGATGGCGAGGCTCTCCCAAGGGCTGTCAGGCAGATACGGGTAGACCGGCACGCCTCCGACTTGGGCGTTGAGCAGGCCGCTAGAACGCAGGGCGACGTCGCGGAGCACCATCGAGGGGAGGCGCAGGCGCGGGGCGTGCGAGAGGAGTTTATTTTCCGGATCCTTCTGCAACTGCTCCTTCGTGATGTGGCTGGACTGGCGGTAGGTCTTGCTCGTCAGGATAATTTTCTGAAGGGCCTTAATCTTCCAACCTGACTCGCGGAATTCGACGGAGAGCCAATCGAGCAGATCTTGGTGGGTGGGGCGGTCGCTTTGGACGCCGAGGTCTTCGGAGGTGCGCACGATGCCCTTGCCGAAGAGCTCCTGCCACTGGCGGTTGACCTGCACGCGGGCGGTCAGCGGGTGTTCGGGACGGAAGAGCCACTGGGCAAGGCCGAGACGGTTCTTCGGGGCGTCCTTCGGCAGCGGAGGCAGGAAGCCCGGCGCGTCGAAGGTGACCTTCTCCTTCTTCGCGAGGTAGGCGCCGCGGTCGAGGATGTTGGTTTCGCGCGGTTGGTCGTCGGCCATCACCATCACGCGCGGCAGGACGTCGCCGCGGTAGCCGTCGAGCAGCACCTTAGCTTGGTCGATCTTCTTTATCGCGGGGATGGTCTTCCGATCTTCGGTGAAGACGTTCTTGTTATAGTGGTCGCGGAGTTTCTTCGTCTCCGCCGCGACGCGCTTCTTATCCGCGGCGAGGAGCGGTTCGAGTTCCTTAGGCAGCATGCCCTTGTCCTTGGTCGGCTTGGCGAGCCAGGCTTCGAAGGCCTTGGTCTGCAGGGGGAAGAAGTCTTTGTTCAGTGCGTCGAAGTTGGCCTGGAGCTTGGCGAGTTCAGCGGCCTGCTCGGGCGAGGGCGCTTCGACGACGGTGGTGTCGAGGCGGAAGCGGCTACGGCCGCCGGTCTGCGTGGGGCCGCCACCGGGCACGCCGCGTTCCTTCACATGGTTGAACGCATCCATCCACTGGTAATAGTCCTTCTGTGAGATCGGGTCATACTTATGGTCGTGGCACTGCGCGCAAGCGACCGTGAGGCCGAGCCAAGTGGTCGTCGTGCTCTCGACGCGGTCGAAGAGGCTGACGTAACGCTGTTCCTCGGCGATGTTGCCGCCTTCGCCGTTGAGAATATGGTTACGATTGAAAGCCGTGGCGATCTTCTGGTCGAGCGTCGCGTTCGGGAGCAGGTCGCCGGCGAGCATCTCGGTGCTGAGCTGGTCGAAGGGTTTGTCGGCATTGAGGTTCTTCACCAACCAATCGCGCCAGATCCATTGGAAGGTGTCGCCGTCCTGCTGGAAGCCGTTGGAATCGGCGTACCGGGCGGCATCGAGCCACGGCAGCGCCATCCGCTCGCCATAATGCGGGCTGGCCAGGAGCCCATCGACGAGTTTCTCATAGGCATCGGGAGCGGGGTCGGTGACGAAGGCGTCAACCTCCGCGGGCGTCGGCGGGATGCCGATCAGATCGGCCGAGAGGCGGCGGATGAGGGTCGTCCGGTCGGCTTCGGGGGAGGGTTTCATGCCCGTCCCCTCGAGACCGGCAAGGACGAAGACATCGATCCCGTTGCGGACCCAGCCGCCTCGATTCACGGCCGGTGGCTCGGGGCGGATCGGTGGCTCGAAGGCCCAGTGCTTGCGGTACTCGGCTCCGGCGGCGACCCACCGGGCGAGGAGGGCC
>JAPLTV010000038.1 GCA_026397955.1 Verrucomicrobiota bacterium
CCGCCCTCGACAGCAGCATCCTCCTCGCGTTCCTCGAGGCCGACGGCGAACCGGTCAGCGGGGACCGTCTCGCGAAAGAACTCGGCGTATCCCGCGTGGCGATCTGGAGCCGGCTGGAGCGACTCCGCGCCGATGGCTTCACGTTTAAGGCTTCGACCCGGAAGGGCTATGAGCTGAAGTCCGTCCCGCGTGAGATCAACGCGGCGTTGCTCGACGCGCACCTGCGTCGCCTCAAGGTCTCTCCCGCCGTTGAGTTGCTCGCCGAAGTAGACAGTACGAATTCCGAGGCAGAACGACGTCTCGCGGCGGGACAGGAAGCACCCTTCGCGGTGCTCGCCCGCTCGCAACGCGCCGGTCGCGGCCGCTTGGGTCGCAAGTGGCACAGCGCCCAGTCCGGCAACCTTTACCTGTCGCTCGCTTTCCGGCCGTTCATCCCGCCGGAGCGTCTCAAGCCGTTCACCCTCTGGATGGGCCTGGCGCTTTGCTCGCACGTCGAGAAATCGCTCGGCCTCAAGCTCGGGCTGAAGTGGCCCAACGACCTGCAAACGCCGGACGGACGCAAGGTCGCTGGTATGCTCACCGAGGCGCGTCTCGACTCTGATTCGGTCCGTGAACTGGTCTTCGGCCTCGGCCTCAATCTCACCGGTCAGCCGAAGGATTTCCCCGCCGAGATCCGGGCGACCGCCGGTTCGCTCGAGGCCGCGCTCGGCGCGCCGATCGATGTCAACCGCGAGGCCGCCGCCGTCATCGCCGCGCTCTTTCACGCTTGGGAGCAGTTCGAGGAAGGCACCTGGTCGCGTTCCTTCCGCAAGCTTTGGCAGTCTCATGACGTGCTCGCCGGCAAGTCCGTCCGCGTCGGACTGCGGGGCGACCCGGTCGCGGGGATCGTCGACGGTATCGATGAAGAGGGCTCCCTGATCCTTCGCACTGGCGGCGGCCGCAAGACCATCGTCTCCTCTGGCGAGGTCACGTTGCGTAAGCCCTGAGCGCTTGCTCCCGCGACCGCTCCCGACTACCCTCTTTCCCGTGTCCATCTTCTGCCTCGATGTCGGTAACACGCACGCGCACTGGGGCGTCGTGGACGGACGCGCGCTGCTTGCCCATGGCGAATTATCCACCGCTTCCCTCGATACCGCGTCCTTGAACGCGCTCCTCGCCGCACATCCGACGCAGGGTATCGCGCTTGCGAGCGTCGTCCCGAAGGTGACCGCCGCGATCTCGCCGGCGCTCCTGAGCAGCGGTCGCCCGTTCTATCATCTCCGTCACGATAACGTGAAGGGACTCGGGTTCGATTATCCGACGCCCGCTGAGGTCGGCCAGGACCGCCTCGCGGATTGCGTGGGCGCCCAGCTTGTCGCCGGTGCGCCGGCGGTGATTATCGGCATGGGCACGGCCACCACCGTCGATATCCTCACCGAACGCGGTTACGCCGGCGGTATCATCGCCCCCGGACTCGGTGTGATGACCCAGTATCTTCATGAACGCACGGCGCTCCTCCCGGCGCTCGACCCCGCTGCGCTCCTCGGCGGTCCGGCTATCGGTAAGTCGACGGTAGATGCGATGCGCGCCGGCTGCGCCTTGGGATTCGCCGGTATGATCGGCGGCTTGCTCGACGGCGTCAGCGCCGAGCTCGTCCGCCAAGGTTCTCCGATGCCCAAGGTGATCGTCACCGGCGGCGCGGCGATCTTCCTGCCGGCCTCCTGGCAGTCCCGCGTGACGCATGAGCCGCACCTGACCTTGCTCGGTCTGGCCGAAGCCCACCGCCGTCATTTCGCATGAGCGACCCTAATCCCCTCGCGAAGCTCCGTCGCTTCGTCCCCCTGCTGACCCTGGTCATTATCCTCCAGGCGGGTTTCTTGGTCTACGCCCTGATTGCCCACAAGCTCCCCAGGGTCTGGCCGTTGGTGGTCGGCGACCTGGTCTTCTCGGGCGTCCTGCTCTTTGTGCTCTGGCGGTTCTTGGTCCGCCGGCGTCAGGGTTAGGCCTTAATCAGCTTCAGGAGCTCTTTCCGGCGGGCCCGGATCTCTCGGCAGCCGGCCTTGGCCAGGCGGTCGGTCGAGAAGGCCTCGACGGTCAGGCTGGCCACGGCGGTGCCGTAGACCATGGCCTGCTTCAGGGTCGCGAAGTCGGTCGCCCCGGCCGAGGCCAGGTAGCCGAGGAGGGCCCCGGCGAAGCTGTCGCCGGCCCCGGTGGGGTCACGGAGCTCGGTCACGGGGTAGGCGGGCAGCATGAAGAGGCCTTCCTCGTGGAAGAGGACGGCACCATGTTCGCCTTTCTTGATGATCACGGTCTTGCAGCCGTGCTTGCGCAGGGCGTGGCCGGCGACGATCACGTTGGATTCGCCGGTGAGCTTAGCGGATTCGGTGTCGTTGACCACGAGCAGGTCGGCGCGGCGCATGACTTCGCCGAGCTTCTCGCGCTGTGTCTCGATCCAGATGTCGATGGTGTCGGCGAGCACGAAGCGCGGCGCGGAGAGCTGGTTGAGGACTTCGAGTTGGAGGTCGGGGCGGATGTTGCCGAGCATCACAAACGGGGTGGCGCGATGGGCTTCGGGCAGCTTCGGCTTGAAGTGTTCGAAGACGTTGAGCTGCAGGTCCTCGGTGTCGCGGCGGTTGTAGTTCTCGTGGTAGCGTCCGCGCCAGAAGAACGTGCGCCCGGACGAATCGGTGAGCAGGCCGTCGAGGTCGATGCCGCGTTTGGCGAGCTTGTTGCGGTCGCGGTCGCGGAAGTCATGGCCGACGACGCCGACAATCCGGGGAGGCGCGAAGTAGCTCGCGGCGAGGCACGCGTACGCGGCGCTGCCGCCGAGGATACGTTCGCCTTTGTCGTGCGGGGTGACGATGCTGTCGTAGGCGACGGAGCCGACGACGAGGACCGGATCGGCCTCACGGCCCTTGTTCTTGATGCGGGTAGGAGTGGTCATGAAAAGAGTTCGGGTCGCGCGTCACGAAGACGGTAGAGCGCGAGCAGCGCGAGCGAATGCTGCGCGGAATTGGTGAGCGCCTGCGCGAGCGCGGCCTTGGGGCTGACGGCCAGCACCTGGATTTCTTCGTGTTCGTCCGGGGCGCGGAGGCCCGTCGGGCGAACGCCTTCCAATAGCACGAAATGGCAGCGATTGGCCTGAATCGCGGGGTTTGGCGCACAGGTGCCGAGTAGGCTGGCGCGGCCGCCGGCGAAGCCAGTCTCCTCTTCGGTTTCACGCACGGCGGCGAGCACAGGGTCTTCGCCGCGCTCGATGATGCCGCCCGGTGCCTCGGTGGAAAGGTCGCGCGTGCCGAAACGATATTGGCGGACCATCACGAGACGTCCGTCTTCGGTGATCGGGAGTGCGAGCACCCAGTCGCCGGAGCGGAGCACAAAAAAATCACCCTCTCGTTGATCGAGAGGGTGATGACAGTGTTCCTTGTAAACCCGGAAAACCCTGCAGTCGGCGTGGAGCTCTTCGTGCTGGACGGACCAGCGAGAGGGCGCCGACATGCGTGAGCTTACTTGGTCTTCAGGACTTGACCGATCTTGAGCTTATTGGAATCAACGCCAGCGTTGAGTTCCTGGAGAGCCTTGAGCGAGATGCCGGCCTTCTTGGCGATGGAGCTGAGGGTCTCGCCCTTGGCGACGACATGCTGGCCAGGACCAGGAGCGGCAGCGCCCTTGCCGGCACCGGTGTTGGCCACTGGCTTGGAAGCGACTTTCTGGAGAGCGGCGATCTGCTCACCGAGGATTTTCTCGTTGGCACCGGCGTCGGCGAGACCCTTGTCGAGGTCGGCGCGGAGGGCCTGGACGTCAGCGGCGTTGGCTTTGCCGGCGATGGCGGCGCCGAGTTCGGCGACGCTGGCCTTGGCACCAGCAGCTTCAAGGTTGGCGGCTTCAGCAGCGCCCTTGGCCTTGATGCCGAGCACGAGGCCGGCGGCGCCGAGAGCGAAACCGAGGATACCCACGATAAGCGGGAGCTTGGATTCGGAAGAGGAGGGGGAGATATTGTCGTTTTCCATGTATGGAGGTGTTTTGCGGGTTGGAACACTTGGAGATTAGCAGTTTGACACGGACGGCAACACAAAATCAGACTGTCTCCTCGGGTACCGGGCAGTATCTCAATTGGTAGAGTCCCTGCTTTGGGAGCAGGGTGTTGCAGGTTCAAGTCCTGTCTGCCCGACCACCCGACACTTTAAAGAAGCAAGCCCTGAGACCCCTCAGGCGTAAGTGAGGACCTGCCCGTCTTTAATCACGGTCACATGGTTGGCTCCGTCGGGCCGCGTCGAGGCTTCGGTCCGGCCGATCACCTGGGCGCCCAGGCCCAGCTCGGCGGCAAGGCGCAGCGCGACGTCGGCGTCCTTGGGCTCCACGAAGACCTCTAGGCGGTGCCCCATGTTGTAAACCTGATGCATTTCCTTCGCATCCGTCCCACTGACCCGGGCGATTTCGGCGAAAATGGGGGGAGTCGGGAAGAGGTTATCCTTGATGAAATGGACCTTGGAGCCGAATCGGCGGCACTTGGTCTGGCCTCCGCCGGAGCAGTGGACGAGGCCTTTGACGCGCTGGTTACCGAGAGCCTGGAGCAGGCGCAAGGCATAGGGGGCGTAGGTGCGGGTGGGGGAGAGGAGGGCCTGGCCGACGGTCAGGCCCGAGCCGGGGAGGGGGTCCGTCAGGCGATGGGGGCCACAGTAGGCCAGGTCGGCTGGGGTGGCCTTGTCATAGGTTTCGGGATACTTCTCGGCGTAGTACTTCGAAAGAAGCTCGTGGCGGGCGCTGGTCAGGCCGTTGGAGCCGATACCGCTGTTCTCGGCGGTCTCGTAGTGGGCACGACCGTGGGAGGCGATGCCGACGATGACGAGGCCCGGGACGACGCGCGCGGCGTCCACGACCTCGGAGCGAGCGAGGATTGCGGTCGCGGTGGAATCGACAGTGAGCGTGGGCGTGAGGTCGCCGACGTCGGCCGTCTCGCCGCCGCCCGAGGTGATGCCGAAGCCCTGATCGCGGAGCATGGCCAGCACGTCTTCGGTGCCATTGATTAATTCCGCGAGGATCGCTCCGGGGATGGCCTTGGCGTTGCGGTTGATGGTCGAGGAAAGGATGACGCCCTTGGTCACGCCGACGCACAGGAGGTCGTCGATGTTCATGACGATGCTGTCCTGCGCGATGCCGCGGAAGACGGACGCGTCGCCGGTCTCCTTCCACCAGAGATAAGCGAGGAGGGCCTTGGTGCCAGAGCCGTCCGAATGCGTGACAACACATTTCGTGGCGTCGCCCGTCAGGTTGTCCGCTACGATCTTGCAGAAGGCCTGCGGAAAGAGGCCGGGGTCGAGGCGGTCGACGGCGGCATGCACTTCGCTCTTGGAGGCGGACACGCCCCGGGCCGCGTATCGGCCGGAATCAGAGGAGGGCTTGCTTTCGTGCGCCATGGCTCTTGCGTGCTTATCTCCGACCCTGCTATTCGGTCAACGCCCTTCTCCCTCGTGCTGCAACTCTTCCTCCGGCAACCCTGGCTCCGTCGCCTCTCCGCGGCGTTGGTGGGCCTTTTACTTGGCGTCGCGCTGGTCGCCGTTTGGGGCTGGTGGAATGCGCGCAGTCTCCGTGCCCTCGCCGATAATCTCCGTCAGGCCTACGAGACACATGACGCCGTCGCGATGGAGCAGCTCTTCTGCTGGGACGGCGTCGATGCCGCCACCCGCGGGCGTATCCGTTTCGTCATCCTCCAGGAGTATGAGCTTCCGGTCGCCTCAGTCACGGTGCGCCCGCTCACTGCTTTCGACCGGCAGCCTGGCCCGGGCCTCCGCCCGAACCTGACGCCCGACGGCACCATCGAGGTGACCTTCGCCACCACGGACCGCCTCTCGGCGGCCTATCTGGCCGGCCGAGACGGCTTCCGTCATCGGCTGATCATCATGCTGCCCGCGAATTGACGCGGATTCTTGACAGCCGCCCCCCGCCTTCCAATTAATCAGACCCTATGGCCGACAAGAACGACAAGCGTCCCGAAAGCGCCCCCGGTAAATTCTACGTGGATTCGCAGTGCATCGATTGCGACCTCTGCCGCGAGACCGCCCCGAAGTCCTTCACCCGCCAGGACGACGGAGGCTACTCCTATGTCTTCGCCCAGCCGACCGACCAGGAAGGCATCGATAAGTGCATGGAAGCCCTCGAAGGCTGCCCGGTCGACGCGATCGGTAAGGACGGCGAATAATCGCTTCGGCGATTCCTTCAAAAGCCCCGGATCGCCGGGGCTTTTTGTTTGGTGGGCACGCGGCGTTCGCCTAAGTTCTGCGGATGGGCGTCAAAATCTCCTGCGAATACCTCGGCGACCTGCGCGTCAAAGCTACCCACGGTCCTTCGGGCACGGTCCTGCACACCGATGCGCCGGTCGACAACCACGGCAAGGGCGAGTCGTTCTCGCCGACCGACCTCACCGCGACCTCGCTCGCCGCCTGCATCATGACGATCCTCGGCATCCAGGCCAAGGGCCTCGAACTAGATTTCCGCGGCCTCCGCGTCGACGTCGAGAAGCACATGACCGCCCAGCCGCCGCGCCGTATCGCGAAGCTCGAAGCGACAATCCATATGCCCGCCGGTATCGCCGAAGGCCTGCGCGAGCGCCTCATTCGCGCCGCGAACGCGTGCCCCGTGAAACAGTCGCTGCATCCCGACGTCGAGATCGCGCTGACGTGGAATTGGTGAGGCCAGAGTAGATGACCGAGTCGATGACTGAATAGATGAGATGCAATGGGTAGGGTCGGGACCGCGTCACGACATAGCCTGCAATTTTATTTTCAGGTCCCAGGTCTCGGCCCCCAGGTATCAGGTTCAGGTTGTCAGCACCAGGTTCAGGTTCGGGCCATCTGCCTCCCTTGTCCACTGGCCAACTTGTCAACGTGTCAACTAGTGCCCTCTCGTTCTGGTCAACCGAGCCTCTGAGCCTCCGTGCCTCTCATCCGCTTCCTTCGCTTCGCAGCGTGACACCGTGCCAACATCTCCCCTTGCGGCTTCGGGCCGCGCAGGTAGGGACGTGATTGCCATCACGTCCGTTCGCGGACGGAGGTGCGACTTCAACGAGGCTACCTAAGCGCCGACGACTTCCCGCCTTCGGTCTCTAACGGCGGCGATAGCAATCGCCGCCCTACCCAAGACCCCCAGCCAATCATCCGGTCTCCGGTTCCCCTTTGAGTTCGTGGTGCTCTCCCCCGGCCAATTTGCCCACTGATCAACCGGTCAACTAACGTTGCATCCAATGAGCCGCCACCCTCCACCTGAGGCCACCACCCGCCACCTGTAACGATGTACCCGCTTCGCAGCATGCCAGCGTGCCAGCATGCCCCCTCGCGGCCGCCGGCCGCGCCTGCTTCGCAGCAGCCCCCCGCGCGACTTCGTCGCGCTACTACCAGCTACGCTTCTTATGCCCGACCATCGCGTAATAAGTCAGATAGAGATAGCAGGGCAGGATAATCCAGTACGCTGAGCGCACGGAATAATGATCCGCCAGCCAGCCGTAGCCGAGCGGCAGGAACGCATTCCCGCAGAGGCCCATGATCATCACCGAAGCCCCGATCTTGGTGAAGCGGCCGAGTCCGTCCAACGCCAGCGGCCAGATACCGGCCCAAGTAAGCGAGTTGGCGAAGCCGAGGAGGACGACGAACCACAGGGAGATATCCGTGGGATGGCCATGGAAGGGGATCGCCCCTTTCGTGGTGACGATGAGGACGGATAGGACGACGCCGAGTGAGGTGCAGAAGCGCAGCATGGTCAGTTGCGAGACCACGCGCGGGATGAGGGTGATGCCGGCGAGGTAGCCGCAGATCATCGCGGCCAGTACGAAGGCCGGGAAGACCTTGGCCTCGAGCAAGGGCAGGCCCATCGACTGCGCGTAGGGGATGATGGTGTCGACGGAGATCACGGAGGCCCCGACGTGCAGGAAGATACCGAGCGCGCCGAGGATGAGGTGCGGGAATTGCAGGATGCCCGTCTTGTCCACGTTGGCTTCGGCGACCTCGGCGGTCTCATGTTCGGTGTCGATCTCCGGAAGCGGCGATAGACGGACGAGGAATCCGAGCGCAAGCAACGCCGACCCGACCCAAGCATAGGGGATGACGACGCGCCGGATGAGTTCGTCGAGCGCCGCGGCTTTCTCCGCCGCCGGCATCGTCGCCAAACTCGCGAAGAGGTCGGTGTCGGTCACCTTGAACACGACGGCGGCGAAGACGATCGGCGCGAGGATGCCGGCCCCTTTGTTGCAGATGCCCATCACGCAGATGCGTCGCGCGGCGGTTTCCTTCGCCCCGAGGACTGTGATGTAGGGGTTAGCCGCGGTCTGCAGGATGGCGAGGCCCGCGCCGAGCGTGAACAGGCCGCCCAGGAAGACGACGTACGTACGTGTCATCGCCGCGGGGATAAAGAGGAAGGCTCCGGCCGCCATCACCCAGAAGCCAATCATCATGCCGCGCTTGAAGCCGGTGCGCTTGAGGAGATGCGCGGCCGGCATCGAGAACACGAGGTAGGAGATATAGAAGGCGAACGTGACCAGGTACGCCTCGAAGTGCGTCAGTTCGCAACCAATCTTGAAGTAGGGGATGAGGATCGCGTTCACCCACGACACGAAGCCGAAGATGAAGAACAGCACCGCGATGATCGCGATCGAGACACGGGTCTGCCCCGGCGTCAGGTCGCGCGCATGGATGGGATTGGTGCTCATGCGTGGGGTCACGTCAGCCTGTCGCTTCGCTTCCCATGAGCAATAAAAAGACCCCGGTGTTCCGGGGTCCTGAATGATTTAGCGATCTCGGCTTATTTGACCCGTGTCTTCGGCTCCACCGTGAAGGTGTGCCCGTTGCTGCAGCTGTACGTGATGCCGCTCGAGCTCGTTGACCCGCGGGTCACCTTGCCTTTGCACGGGTTCCCGTCCTTATCCGTCTTTCGGCAGATTTCGCTGGCGATATCCCGCGTCGGGGTTGCGGGGGATATTTCCGACGTGGCCCCGATGAGAGCGGCGAGGGAGAGGAGTAGGGCTATTTTCATGGCAAATATTACCGGATATTCAGGCAGGCAGTATGATGCGCCTCGATGGCTTTATCGAGCGAGCGGATCAACGCATCGACCGCTCGAATTCCTTCCGGGGTCATTTCTGGAGGTACCGCGAAGGCAGTAATCTCCTGGTTGGCTGCGCTCAGCGTCCGGCGGATGTCGCCCATCTTCCGGTCCCAAGCCTGCCGCGCCTGCAGACTCTTGATATCAATCGGATAGCCGGGCTTGATGGCGCTCACGGCCGCGTTGTTTGCGCCGATTACCAGATTGCCCACCGCCTTGAGCCGGGTGATGGCTTCCTCGAACTTGGCCTTTTCCTGCGTCCGCTGCGCCGCGGTATAGACGCCCTGGGCGTCGCGCTTGGCGGCCCCAAGGGTGTCGCGCTGGCTGGGGATCGCCGTGGCCGTGATGGCGCCGAGGAGTAGGAGGAGGAAGGTACGCATGACCATGGGATGCGTGCGGACCAAAAGTATTACAATATATAGTCAGAATAAAAACACCGAGGGATTGTAACGACTACTCCAACAGAAAGGCCGCCCAAGCGGGCGGCCTTTGGGAAGGCATCTCTCAGTGGGCTTAGGCCGAGCAACCGCAACCGCCGGAACCGCAGCCGCCCTGCTTCTGGGCGACGGGCTGTTCGGTGGAGCAGCAACCGCCGGCCGCCGCGCCTTCTTCGGAAGAGCAGCAGCCACCCTCGGAGGATTCGCCGGTGGAGCAGCAACCGCCTTCGGAGCTTTCGCCGGAACCGCAACCGCCGCCGCCGCAGCAACCGCCCGACTGGTGCGGGTGGCCGTGGGAGAGCTCAGTGAGTTCGGCTGCGCGGACGGAGACGACCTTGATGTCGAAGTGCAGGGTCTTGCCGGCGAGCTCATGGTTGCCGTCCAGGGTCACTTCCTCGCCTTCAATCTTCTTGATCGTGAGGACGCGCATGCCGAGATTGGTCTCGGCGTGGAAGCGCATGCCGATCTGCGGGGTGTTCGCGCCAAACGCGTTGAGGGGCACCAACTGGAGGAGCTTCTCGCTGTATTCGCCGTAGCCCAGCTGCGGAGGGACGAGCACGCTCTTGGTGTCGCCAGCGACGAGGCCGTCGACGCCCTGCTCGAGGCCGGGGATGATGTTCTGGGCGCCGTGGAGATACTCCATCGGGCCGCGATCGCCGGAGGCGTCGATGATGTTGCCCTGGTCGTCCTTCAGGGTGTATTCGATGGCGACGACGGTTTCTTTGGCTACGCGCATGGTGATTGGGACCGTCGAACATAGGTCTAAACCAAGCCGAAGCAAGGCGACAGGTATCTAAACCTTGACCGACCCAGCGGGGGCGGCTTCCCTAATCCTCCTGCTGTTTGGGGCCGTAGCTCAGTTGGTAGAGCGCGTCGTTCGCAATGACGAGGCCGTGAGTTCGAACCTCATCGGCTCCACCAGCAGGACTCTTACTCAGGCCGACGGCGGGGCTTCGTCACCCGTCAGTTCCTTGGCTCCTTTGCGGGGCCGCTTCACTTCTGGCAGGGATTCGTGGGCCTGGATATCGATGGTGGCGCCGTCCGCCAGCTGGCGCTCGGCCTTCATCTTCTCGCCTTCGGTGATCAACTTCTCTGCGTTGTTATATACGCGTGAGCGGAGCGTCTCGAGCGTCTGGTTATATTCCTTCACGGCCTTATTAAGACTGCCGCCTGCGTCGGCGAAGTGGTCGCTGGCGATTCGCACGCCGTCGTGCAGTTTTTCCGCGAGCTCGATGACTTTCTCGGCCCGCTGCTCGACTTCCACCCGGTCCCATGAGTGGGCGATAGTCCGGAGCACGGAGAGCAGGGTGGTGGGGGTCGCGATGACGACTTTCTGGCCCCAAGCGTTTTCGATTAGGAGCGGGTCGACTTGGAGTGCGGTACTGAACAGCGCTTCGCTTGGCAGGAACAGAACCACGAATTCGGGGGAAGGCTTGTACTGATTCCAGTATTCCTTGGCGCCGAGCTTCTTGGCGTGATCGGCAAGCTTGGCCGCGAAGTCCTGCAGCAGGCGCGTGCGTTCGGCTTCCGTCTCGGCCTGGCTGGCTTCGATGTAGGATTTGGTGGGCGCCTTTGCGTCCACCACAATTTTCCGGCCGCCAGGGAGCGAGATCACCATGTCCGGGCGCAGGTTTCCCTGCTCGGAGGAAGTCGAGGTCTGGGTCTCGAAGTCGACGTGCTCCAACATGCCCGTCAATTCGGCGACGCGCGAGAGCTGGAGTTCGCCCCAACTACCCTGTTTGTTCGTCGAGGTCATGGCCGCGGCCAGCTTGCGTGCTTCCTCGGCGACCTTCTCGGAGCGTTCGTTGCTGGTCTTGAGGGAGCCCTTGAGCTCGTTGTTAGTGCGCGTCAGCTCTTCAAGTTGGCTCTTAAAGGGAGCAAACTTCTGCTCGGCCATGCCGATGAACTGCTCGCGGCTCTGTGTGAGCTGGCTCTGGGCGGCGTTGGCAAAGGCCTCGCGCATGCGCTTCTCTAACTCGACGAAAGATGCCTTGGTTTCCTCGAGGCTGCGCTGCGTCGCGGCCTTGTCTGCTTCAGCTCGCGCCGCCCCGGCCTCCGCGGTCGCGGCGCGCGCCAAGGCTTTTTCACGCTCGCCTTGAAGCGAGGCGGTGTCCTGCGTGCGACGTGTTTCTGTTGCGGCGAGCAAGGCCTTCGTGCCGGCGAGCTCATGTTGCAAAGCCTGGTCGGCTTGGTTCTGAGGTTGGGTGCGACGGCCGAGCAGGTAGCCGACGTAGCCGAGCACGAGGCCCAGCAATAGGGGGACGATGTAATCCATTTGGTTTCTTATGAGAAAGACACTCTGCCCAGCCGCGGGCCTTCCGCAACTTATCCCCGTGGGTCGCCTTCGATCGCGATCGCGTTGCCGAGTTCCCACGCGGCTTCGTACGCGGCCACATAGTCGGGCGAAGACCAGGCCGGTGACGCGGCCTCGCCGCCAAGCCCGGCGATGAAGCCGTAGCGGATACCATGCGAGATGCGCCGGCGTCGCGGGTTCTCCCGTTGGTTGCTCCACTCGAGCGCGCGCGTGAAGGCTTCGTCTGGGATGGGCGAGACGACCGAGCGGCCGACCTGCCAGGCGACGACGCCAGCGTGATCGAGGTCGCTGACCTTTCGGCCAAGGGCCAAAGTCATGGGCACGGGGCCATTCTGGCGCCCAGCTTCGATCTGCCCTTGGACCTGCAGCCGCAGCGCGACCAGCCAGCGCTCCTCGACGGTCAGGAGGCCGTAGTCGTAGTCAGGGTCGTCCGCGGCGGTATCACGTAGCTCGGTCTTGGCATAGCGTCGCCATTTGGCCAACCAGACGTTCCATTGGTCGGTCCCGCGGAGGGGGGGCTTGCCCAGCCAATCGGGGAGGTCTTCGCGCATGGATTAGGGGGTCTTTTGTGCCTGATATGCCGTCTTTTGGGTGTCTGGCAAGATAAAGGTGAAATCTTGTTCACCATAATGAGGCCTGCCCCCTATCCCTCATGGGGTTACCTCTCAAAATAACCTCATTAAAACCGATTTTTCGTCGAACTATTCCCGCGGTTTGGTGTTATCCAAGACGTACCCCTTATTCCAGTGATCAGCACCCATTCGACCCAACGTGAAGGGCGGGCCTCCTTGCCCCTTTTCTATATGCTCATCGCCGCCGCCTTGGCGCCGACCCTGAGCTTCGCGCAGGCCGCTCCGGCGCCTGCTGCCGCTCCGGCCGCCGCCCCCTCGCCGGCTCCGGTGGCTGGCGTCGCCGCCGCGGTCCCACTCCCGGGTCTCAGTGGTTCCGACCAGGTTGGTCCTGTCATCCTGCGCGACGAAACCGTCGCCCAGGTCCTCGACCTGATGCAGCGCTGGACCGGCAAGTCCATCCTGCGCCCGCAGGCCCTTCCTGCCAGCGTCTACACGCTCTCCCTCCCGGCTTCGATCACGCGCGATGAAGCGCTCCTCGCCATCGAGACGCTCCTCAACCTCAACGGCATCGCCGTCATCCAGCAGGGCGACAAGTTCCTGAAGGTCGTCCCGAACCTCGTCGCGAAGTCCGAGTCACCCGCGCTCATCGCTGGGTCGACGCTCACGCTTCCCCCCAGCGGTCGTATCGCCACGAAGATCTACACGCTCAAGCACGCCAACGCGCAGGAGTTCGTCACGCAGATTATCTCGGGCCTCAATACGACCCTCGCCTCGCCGCCCATCTACTTCGGCCGCAACAACGCCTTCCTGGTCACCGACTCGATCACGAACCTCCAGAAGATCGAGAAGCTCGTCGAGCAGCTCGACAAGCCGCAACTCGACCTCGTCGTGACCAAGAGCTACACGCTCAAGAACGCGATGGCCACCGATATGGTCGCAAAGCTGACTGCGATGCTTCGCACCCCGCAGGTCGCCTCCGGCGGCGCGCCTTTCCGCCTCAGCACCGGCACGACCTTCCTCGCCGACGAACGCACCAACCGCGTGCTGCTCATGGGCTCCGCCGACCAGCATGACTTCTTCGACAAGCTGATCGAGACGCTCGACCAGAAATCCAACCCGAACACGAAGACCGACGTGATCTTCCTGCGCCACGCCGACGCCCAGCAGGTCGCGACGCTCGTCACCTCCCTCGTCACCGGCCAGACCACCGCCGCCTCCCGCGCCGGCAACACGGTCCGTAACACGACCCTCAATCGTACTCCGACGCCGGTCGCCGTCCCTGGTGCCGCCGGTGCCGCTGGCCCCTCGCAGATGGGTGCCGACGAGTTCAGCAGCAGCCTCACCGTCCTCCCGGACGTCCGCAGTAACTCGGTCGTGGTCTCGGGTACCAACGATGACCTTCACCTCCTCCATGACCTGATCGACAAGGTCGACATCGTCCTCCCGCAGGTCCGCATCGAGGTCGTCATCGCCGAAGTGAAGCTCTCCGATAACGAAAGCAACGGCTTCAACACCCTCGGCCTCACGGTTCTCAACGGTAAGCTCGTCGGCATCGGCGGCACGGGCGCCGGCTTCGGCGTCAACGGCGCGAACGCCACGACCAACGTGACTATTCCGAACACCCAGACCCAACTCGGCGCCGCGCAGGGCACCCTTAATCCCGGCTCGAATAGCCTGAGCGCCACGATTGGCCTCGTCACCACGCCGCGCAAGGGCGACCTGAAGATCCTCTCGGTGCCGGCCATCACGACGACCCACAACAAGGAAGCCACGCTCTTCGTCGGTGAGTCCCGCCCAGTCATCACGGGCTCGACCCTCTCGACCACGACCGGCGCCTCGACCTCCACGGTCTCGCAGCGCGATATCGGTATCACGCTCAAGGTGCTCCCGCTTATCGGTAAGGATGGCGCGGTGCAGCTCCAGGTCTCGCAGTCCGTCGAAGACATCCTCGGCACGACCATCCTCGACGGCAACGACCAGCCGATCATCGGCCGTCGTACGACCGATTCCTACGTGAGCGCGATGAGCGGCGAGATCGTCGTCCTCGGCGGCCTCCAGCGCACGGTGACCACGAAGTCTACCTCGCGCCTCGGCCCGATCCCCATCATCGGCGATATCTTCGGCTCTACGACCAACCTCGAGGAGAAGCAGGAGCTGATCATCTTCCTCCGCCCGTACGTGCTCAATAGCTCGGCCGTCGACAACCTCGACGCCCTCAGCCGCGCCACCAGCAACGCCAATGGCGCCGAGGTGAAGAAGATCCTCGATAACGTTCCCGGCAAGGCGCCCGCCGCCCCGGCCGCCCCTGAAAAGAAGTAACATGTTGACCGTCGACCGGCACGGACTGCCCTCGGCCCTGGCCGAGCGCCTGACCGACGAAGTTCGCGCTTCGTTCGCGGAGACCCCGCGCGAAGGTCGCTTCAAGTTCCTCGCGCAGGCGCTCAACCTCGACGAGGCCGCGCTCCTCGCCGAACTCTCCCGCCTCACGGGCTTCGAAGTCCTCGAGGAGCCCGCCATCGATCCGGAAGGCATGAAGATCCTACCGGCGCGCATCGCCTCCGAAGCCCAAGTCGTCCCGACGCTCCTCCCCGGCGGCGAAGAAGGCCGCCTCCGCCTCGTCACGGCGCTCCCGCCCGACACCGATACGGCCGACTGGGTCGCGACCTTCGCCACCCGCCGTCCGAAGTGGTATCTCGCCCCGCCCGAACGCGTCAGCGCCCTCATCAATGACAACTACGGCGTGGGTTCCGGCAGCCTTGAAGACGAAGGCGACGACCTCCCGGCCGCCGAAGCTTCTACCGACGTCGAAGCCGACCAGGACGCCGCCGTGGTGCGCTTCGTCACCGAAGTCCTCTCGCAGGCCGTCGCCGAAGGCGCGACGGACGTCCACTTCGAGCCGCAGGAAGATAATCTCCGCATCCGCTACCGCGTCGACGGCATCCTGATCGCGATCCCGCTCCCGGATAATCTGGCCCGCTTCCAGGACGCGATCATCTCGCGCCTGAAGATCATGGCGCGCCTCAACATCTCGGAACGCCGCCTCCCGCAGGACGGGCGCATCAACTTCCGCGACGGTAAGACGGTCCTAGATATCCGCGTCTCGACGATCCCGACAATCTACGCCGAGTCGGTCTCGCTGCGTCTCCTCAACCAGCGCAAGGAGGCCTACAACATGGACCGCATCGGCATGAACCCCGACGAGCAGGCCGCGGTCCGCAAGGTCCTCGACTACCCGCACGGCATCATCCTGGTCACGGGCCCGACGGGTTCCGGCAAGTCGACCACGCTCAACGCCTTCCTCCAGGCGATCAACTCCCCCGATATCCGCATCGTGACGATCGAAGATCCGATCGAATACGAAGTGCCCGGCGCCAACCAGGTGCAGACGCGCGCGGAGATCGGGCTCACGTTCGCCGGCGCTCTCCGCAGCACGCTGCGCCAGGACCCGGACGTCATCATGGTCGGTGAAATCCGCGACTTGGAGACGGCCGAGATCTCGATCCGCGCTTCGCTCACGGGCCACTTGGTTTTCTCGACGCTCCACACGAACGACGCGCCCGGCGCGATCACGCGACTCGTCGACATGGGTGTCGAACCCTTCCTCGTCGGCTCCGCCGTCGAGCTAGTCATCGCCCAGCGCCTCGTCCGTCGCCTCTGTGCGGATTGCGCCAAGACCGTCCCGGTCGACCGCAAGAAAATCCTGCCCGCCCTCGAGGCCCTCGGCATGGACGAATCTTTCCTGAAGGACGTGATGTCGCTCAAGGAAGCTGTCGGCTGCCGCAAGTGCCGTAACACGGGCTACCGTGGCCGCGTCGGCGTCTTCGAGATCTTCCACCCGAAGCCGTTGCACGACCTCATCGTCGGCCGCGTCTCCAATCGTGAGCTCACGGAAAAGGCGATCGAGCAGGGCATGCGTCCCCTCGCCAAGGCCGGTTGGATCAAGGTCGCCGCCGGTCTCACGACCATCGACGAACTGGTCCGTAACCTGAGCTCGAACGAATAAGCCGCGATGGCCGTCTTCAACTACACCGCGCGCGACGCCGCCGGCGCCGTGACCGAAGGCACCATCGAGTCGCAGACGCGCCGCGAGGCGCTCCGCAAGCTACAGGCCCGCGGCTTCAAGCCGACCAAGGTCGAGGAAGCCGGCGCCGCCGTCCGTGCCAAGGAAGCCGTCCGCGAAGGGGGTCCTTCCGACAAGGACCTCGAGCCGACCCAAGCCGAGTGCCTGCCTTTCCTGGAAGCGATGGCCGACTTGGTCCGTTCCGGCATGTCCGCCGGCGAAGCGCTCCGTCTCCTCGCGCTCCGTCTCCAGAAATCCCGCCTGCGCATCCTCTGCGCCGGCATCTGGTCCAAACTCGGCGAAGGCCAGAGCCTCTCGGTCGCGCTGGCCTCCTATCCGAAGGTCTTCGACGGCCAGACGCTCAACCTCATCGCCGCGGGCGAAGCCACGGGCAACATCCGCGACGTCCTCGAGCGCCTGATCTCGCACTTCACGGAACAGGCGGCCTTCCGCCGTAAATTGGTCGGCGCGATGGCCTACCCGCTCTTCATCTGCGTCGTCGCCATCGGGGTCGTCATCTTCTTCGTGCTCTTCCTGCTGCCTCGCCTGCAGACGCTCCTCAGTTCCCTGGGCGGCAAGCTGCCGCTCTCGACGAAGCTGCTGATGAACTTCTCCAGCGTGTTCGTGGTGGTCGCCCCGATCGCCTTCGTCGCCCTCATTCTCGCCGTCATCGGCATCGCCCGCTGGCGCAAGACGGAGGAAGGCAAGATCGCTTCCGACGCGCTCTTACTCAAGGTGCCGCTCGCCGGCTCGTTCGTGATGCGCGTCTCGGTGCTGAACTTCTGCCACACGCTCGCGGTGCTCCTCGAGAACGGCATCACGACTGCCGAGGCTCTCCGCCTCGCCGAGAAGACCGCCCCGAATCGCGCCCTGCGCCAGCAGCTCCGCGCCGCCACCGACCGCGTGCTCGAAGGCGACAGCCTGTCGAAGGCTCTCGCCCGCACGGGCTATTTCCCGCGCCTGCTGCTCGACCGCGTCGCCGTCTCCGAACAGACCGGCAACCTGGCGCCCGGCCTCCGCGATATCTCCCGCTCCTATCGCGCCGAGCTCGATCGCTGGCTCGACACGGTCTCGCAGACAATCTCGACCTCGGTCCTGCTCGCCGCCTTCTCGTTCGTCGGCTTCATCGCCTTCGCGATCATCGCCGCCGTCTTCGAAGTCAGCTCCAGCTTCCGGTTCTGAGCGACGCATCTGCGTCGCACGGGGGAACTGCTGGCATGGTGAACCGCTGCGAAGCAGGGTAGGGACCCGTCGGCGACGCGTCCGCTGTCTCTAGGTAGGGACAGCACCACGTGCTGTCCTCTGTATCTCGGTAGGGTCGGGACCGCGTCACGACAGTGCTGCCTCGGGTAGGGACGTGATTGCCATCACGTCCGTTCGCGGACGGACGTGCGGCTTCAATGTGGCTAGCTAAGATCCGATGACTCCCCGTCCTCGGCGCTCGAACGGCGGCGATAGCAATCGCCGCCCTACCCAAGGCCCGCCGCCAATTATCCGGTCACCGGTTCCCCTGTTCGCCGAAGGGCGAACCAGGTAGGGGCACGATTCATCGTGCACTCCTTTGCCGGAGGGCGCGGCGAAGCCACGCCCCTACCTCCGGCCGCCCTGCGGCGGCCCACCTTCCCGCCACCCGCCACCTGAAATGTTTTCCTGCCCCAACCCCTATCCCTACCCCTACCCCTTCACTCACCTTTGCACTTTTGCACGCGGCTCCGCCGCAGTTGCACCTTTGCAATGCCTTTCACTCCTCGCGCCCTCCGGCCCTCCGGTCCTCGTGCCCTCTTATTTGCTCTCGGGTTCCGTCCCCGCCGGCTTCACTCCGGGCGGCAGTTCGCCGAGGAGTTCCAACGCGGTGATGGTCGCCTTGAGGGTCACGGTGCCCGCGCTGCCGCGGTCTACCGTCATGGAGAGATTGCCAATCGCGAGGTATGGGGCGCGCGACTTCACGCTTTCGTAGAAGCGCAGCACGCTCGCGAGGTCTGCTTTGCGGCAGCTCATCTGGAGCGAGTGGATCGCGAACTTGCCGCCCTTGGTGGTCTTGGGCGATTCGGTGTTGGCGTTGAGGCCGGCTTCCTTGGTGGCGTTAACGGCTTCCGCGACGAGCTTGGCCTGATCGTAGCCATGGCCGGAATCGAGTCCCTGCACGGCCAGTGCGGTGGCGTTGCGGACCTCCGTCTGCTTCGCGAGCCAGGCTTTCTGGTCCAGTGCGGTCACTTCGAGGGCGCGCCAGTCATCCCAGCCGCCCCGGACTCGGGTCCAAGCGCTGGTGGACCAAAGCAGCGCGGCGACGAGCAGCGCGGCGAGCGCCATGAAGCGTTCGCGGGGTTTCAGGCTGAAGAAGAAGTGTTTCATTGTTTGATGGTCTCGACGGCCTTGAGGAGCGCGGGTTGCTTGAAGGTGATCTCGAGGCGGAAGGTGGTGGAGGTCTCGCGCACGCGGGGCTCGCCGGGCGTGACGGCTTCGACTTCCGGCATGGCCTGCACGGCCTTAAGGAAGTCGGAGATATCGCCGGCATTCGGCGTCTTGGCGTCCACGGTCATCATCGGCTTGGCGATCGCGCTGTCCTTCGCCTTCTTGATCTCGCAGTGGATGTTGGTGAATTCGACGGTGGCGGGGCGCTTCTCGTTCACGAGCGCGAGCATCTCCATCGGCAGGAGGCGTTTGACGCCGAGCTCGAGGATGCCCGAGGTGATGGCCTGCGAGGCTTCGATGTCCTCGACGACCGGGCGACGGGCTTCGTTCGCTTCTTCCAGCGAATGCGAACGCATGCCGACGACGATGCCGGCGATGTCGAGGAGGAGCGAGACGACGAGCACGGCGGCGCCGACGCGGGCGGAGTTCCAAAGGATGAGGTTGAGGCGCTCCTTCTTGCGGCGCTCGGTGAGGAAGTCGCTGTCCCGGATGTCGGAGTCATCCAGCCCTTTCTTTGGGATGGTGAACGCGCCTTCGAACTCGCCCTTGAGGACGAGGTCTCCTTCGACGATCGCGCCGGAGAGGGCGCCGGTGAGGTTCTCGACCGTGGTGTCCGCGGCGAGGTCGGCCCGGGCGGCGGCTTCACGGGCGATGGCGGCTTCGTCCGCATCGGCGAGCTCGGCCACGACGATCGCGGAGGGCAGCTCGTCGCCGGCCTTCCAGGCGAGGGCGGTGAGGCGTTCATCGCTGCGGTGCACGACGATGCCGTTGGCCGCGGGGCGATGGCCGCACAAGGCCAGGAATTCCGGGATGACCGGACAGTCTTCCGGCCAGGCGAAGCTTTCTTCCGCGGTGAAGCGACGACGATGCGCGGCGTAGGCGAGCACCTGCTTGCCGTCGGCGGACGTGACGAAGCCGACGAGCATCTGCTCGAGCGGGAAGGGGGAGATGGCCTCGAGGGCGAGGTTCACCTGGCCGGGGACGTCGTCGCCTTCGACGGTGAGTCGACGGACGAAGAAGCGGTTGCCGGGAAGCATCGCGGCTTCCTGCGGTTGGGCGTCCTTGAAGAGACGTGAGAGGGAGGTCATTTGGTGAGTGGCTTCGTGGCCCGGGGGGCAGGGGTGGCGGAGGGTTCGGAGGGGGCCGAGGGTTCGTCGGTGTCGGCTCGGGGCTTGGGTGCGGGCGGGGCGCCGTTGTCTTCTTCCCAGGCGAGGATCTGGAACGGGTACGCGATGGTCTTGCTGGCGACGCGTCCGCTCATGGTCGATTTGCCGAGGGTGGCCGGCGCTTCGATTCCCGGGGTGAGGTAGGGGGAGGTGTTCGTCGTAGTCGACCGCGGAACGGCTGTCGAGGTTCCCGTTGTTCTTGCGGTCGGCGTGGTTCCTCCGGTCCGGGTCAGTCCGATGCTCGGGTCGGTATCAGGGTTGGCCGCGGCGGTCGGGTAGGCGACGTCCTCGCGGATGGCCACCAAGGCGCTGACCCGGCACTTGGACAGGCCTTCTTTCACGGTCACCCGCACCCACATGAGGATGACCTCGTCGTCGAACTTGGCCATGTTGATCCCGCCGCCGACGAGCTGACGGACTTCGCTGGTGACGCGGAAATAGGGCGGGGTGCCGACGATGCGCTTGCCGATCTCGCTCTGGTGCTCGCGGATCAGGGCCACCTGCTTCTCGTCCAATCCCTGCGACAGGAGCACGGCATCCGAGGCAGTGTTGATGTTGGCCTGCGGGAAGGTGTAGAGGCTGACGCAGGCCTTGAAGGCCTCGAAGATTGGGGTCGGTCGGCCGAGCTCGTCGTAGAACTGCTCCTTGGCGACGCCGATGGAGCGGAATTCCTCGAAGCTCCGGATAGGGCGGCGCGCGGGTCGGAACGAAAGCGTGCTGCGCTGGTAGGCGGCGTCCGTGGCTTCCTCCTCGATGGATTCGTAGGACTTGCTCTGCCACGCGACGATGGCGTCCGCGACGCGCTCGGCGTCGCGCTGCTCCATGCCGAGCGAGTAGAGCAGCTGGATGACATCGTTCTTGGAAAGGACGCTGAGCGGCAGCTTGGCGGTCTCGTCCTCGTACTCGAACTTCACGTCGAGGCCGTCGCGCGCCGGGAAGCCGGCGTAGGCGTGCGGGTCGTCATAGCCTTGGGTGGGCGCGTGGATCTTGTTGAGGTCGATCGAGCGGATCTCGGCGATGACGGCCAGCGCGAGCTCGAGTTCCGACTGCGCGTCGGCCCGCAGGCGGCGACGGTCCGCGTCGCGCGTCGCGATGGAGAGCTCAAGGGAGTTGTCCTCCATGAACCGCCCCAGCAGCAACGCCGCCAGGGTGATGAGCACAAGGACGACGATGATGACGGAGCCGCGGCGTTTCTTCACGGTCATGGTGTGGACGCGCCGGAGCGCTTGATGGGAAGGTTGATCACCTTGGTGGCCTTCAGCGTGCCGCGCTCGAAGAGCAGGTGGATGCGCGCGGGCTTCTTCCAGGCGGTGCTGCCGGCCTCGTTCACGGGCTCCTCCTCAATCTTCCACTCCTTGAGTTCGACGTCGTAATATTCGTAATGGATCGCGGTGACGAAGGGGCTGATCACGGTGTCGTGCTTGTCGGTCTTTTCCCGTTCGATCTCGAGGCGCGACTGCCACTGGAACACGAGCCCGCGGCCCTCTTCGACGAAGACGCTGAAGTCGACGTCGGGCAGCGGCGCTTCGGGCCAGTCCGCCAGGCGGCCGGCGTCGGCTAGCAAGAAGCTGAGGCGCGGCTTGGTCGTGCCCGCGCCGTCGTCGACGTCCTTGAGCGCGACACCCGAGGAACTCGGTCCGTAGGTCGCCAGCTCGAAGGAGTTACGCACGAGCCCCGTCGCGGCACGCGCATGCTGTTCAAAGAGCCGCTTATCGCGGCCGCCGCCCCAGAGCTCGGTCATCGAGAAGAGGAAAGAGCTCAGCGAGACCATCAGGATGCCGAGCAAGGCCAGCGAGACGAGCATCTCGAGCAACGTGAAGCCGCGGCGGATCATCGCTTGGCCGGCCGTGCGGCGGGCTGCCCTCCGGGTTGTCCGCCCTTGGTGGGCTGGCCGTTTTTGCCGTTCGTCGGCGTCGCGGGCTGGCCCTTGCCACCCTTGCCGTTGGCGCCGGTCTGGCCCGGCACGAGCTTCTTGCCGCGCGTGGGCGCGCTGATGAAAGCGGAATTGCCGTCGGCTTCCTTGTAGCCGCGTTCTTTCTCGAGGCGCTGGCGCGCTTCGTCGCGGATCTTCTGACGGTCCGACGGGATCGACCACGTGGGCCGCAGGAGCATGCGCGTCTCGGTGACCTCCTCGGCTTCGCCGCCGTTCGTGGGCTCGATTTCCGCGGTGAGCTGCACGGCGAAAAGATCGCTCACCGCAGTGGCTTCGATCTTGCCCTTCCAGTGAGCGGTGCGGCCGCCGGGCAGGTGGATGTCGCCGCCGCTCTCGACGTCGTCGAAGCCGGGCGTCTCCATGAGCGCGGCGCGGCAGCGCGCGATGTCGTCCAGGCGCTGCTCGTCCTGCTGCAGCGCGATACGGCCGAGGATGACGTTGGAATAGGCGGCGCCGAGGCTCACGGCCGCGAGCGCGAAGATGGCGAGGCTGACCAAGACCTCGATGAGGGTGAAGCCGCGGTGTCTCATTTGGGGGCGACGGCCGGTAACGGCGCGCAGGTCAGCGGATCGATTGGGATGACCACGCGGCTTTCATTGCGGGTGACGTCCAGGCGCACGCGATCGCACGTGCCGTCCGGATAGAAGCGCATGCGGGCAAGGGCCTTCTCGGAGGCCACGCCGCCGAGCAGGATCGCGCCGGTGCTCTCGGGCGCGAGGATCTTGACCTTCACGCCTTCGAGCTTCGGGAGCTTTTCCTCGGTGCGCGGGTGATCCTC
Source organism: Verrucomicrobiota bacterium (assembly GCA_026397955.1). Classification (GTDB taxonomy): domain Bacteria; phylum Verrucomicrobiota; class Verrucomicrobiia; order Opitutales; family UBA953; genus UBA953. The sequence continues at coordinate 22,742 of JAPLTV010000038.1, forward strand.
GTCAGCATTCTCCTCGCCCCACTCGAAATCGGGTCCGTCTTCGTCGGCGGCCTCCTTGGGCGCGAGCTCGAGGACCTTACCTTTTTCCACCGCCTGGCGGCGGATGGTCTGCAGCAGCGCCGTCAGCGCGTCTTCCGGATCCGAACGCGCGGTGCCCTTGAGCAGCTGCGCCGAACCGCCGATCATGACGGCCGCGAGCATGCTCATCAGGCCGAGGACGAGCAGCGTCTCCAACAAAGTGAAGCCGCGGCGCGCCGGAAAGCCGGATCGATGCTGCGGAGCCTGGTTCACCAGTTGCCGATGTCGTCTTCGGTGTCCGGCTTGTTGTCCTTGCCGATCGAGAAGAGGTCGTAAGGCGTCGACGAGGTGTCGGTGTTCTTGGTGCCGGGGTAGCGGTACTGGAACTCATGGCCCCACGGATCCACCGGCACGCGGCCACCCTTGGCGTCGAGGTACGGCCCGCGCCAGCCGGTCTTGCCTTCCGGGGCGACGACCAGGGCCTTCAGGCCTTCTTCGGTCGAAGGATAATCGCCGACCGCCAGACGGTAGTTCAGCAGCGCGGTCTTCATCGAGTCGTTGACCATCGTCTTGGCCGAGAACTCCTGGCCTTCGCCGAGAATCTTGCCGACGTTCGTGACGGCGAGGCCGACGAGCATGCCGACGATGGCGACGGCGACGAGAATCTCCATCAGGGTGAAGCCCTTGCGCAGACGGCGGGCGGTGGTCTTTTGGACGGGGGTCATGGGAGTGGGAAAGTAAGGGTTCAGCGGACCTTCGGGGCCTTCGGGGTCTTGGTCGTCGTGGCGGGTACGGCCGTCGGGGTCTTGGGCGTCTTGCCGTTGGTGGCGTCGCCGCCGCGCTGGCGCTGCGAGCCGTCGTTGGCGGCGCCGTTGCCGCCGTCCTGGCCGCGGCCCTTGCTGAACTTGTCGCGCATGGACTGGCGGAAAGCTTCGACCTGCTCAGGGGTGAGATTCGCGGTGCCTCCGGCTCCGGGTGCCCCGGCGACACCCTGCGGGGCGACGGCGTTGGAAACGGCCGCGAGCTGCGCGGCGCTCGGACCGCGGTACGCGATCACGACGGCTTGGTGCAGCGCCATCTGCTGGGGCTGGCCGCCGTTGTCGATGACGAGAGATTCATTGGCGGCGTCGAAGCCTTTCACCACGACGGGTACGTTCGTCGACGGGGCTTCGCCTTCGGCCACCCAGCTCGACTGCTTGGTCTGAGTGTTGTAGATGCTGTAGTAGTTCACGCCACCTTCGGCATACATGCCGCGGAACTCGAGCGTGCTCGGGGCGACGCCTGGACCGACCGGAGCGCCCGTGCCGCCGAAGGGCGAATTCTTGACGAGGCCTTCGAGGTCGACCGCCGAAGCAGTGCCAAGGCCGATCATGGCCGCGGTGAGCAGGGTGCTGCAGATTCGGGGGAGGGTGCGCATCATATTAAAGGGGTGGGGTATCTCTAAAACACCAAGCAAGGGGTTAGGTTGCCAACTTCATCGCCATCTTGGACGCCCCTCCGAGGCGTATCGAGGAATAATGCCTTAATTGGCCTTTTTCACCCTATTTTGAGCCTAAAAGCCCCAAGAAGCGTCCGAAATGGCCTATCCAATCGATTATCAGTCAGCCGTTTAGGCCCTTTTACGAGTTTTTGACAACTTTTTGACGGTTTAGGCCTTTGGTTTGCAACCTAGCCCCGCCCGCTATGTTTAAATAACGGATGCAGCTCTCGGCCCCTCGCGCAGCTTGGCCCACCCCGATCATCGCGATGCTCGGGGCGGTCGTCTGTGCCCTGGTCACCCCGGTCTCCGCCCAGGACTTCCAGAAGGACATCGTGCCTTTCCTGAATAAGTACTGCTATGAGTGCCACGACGCCGAACTGGCCAAGGGCCACCTCAACCTCGAGGGCTTCAAGGACGACTCCCGTTTCTTCCGCGACCAACGCGTCTGGCGCGAGGTGGTCAGCCAAGTCACCTCGGGCGAGATGCCTCCGGTGAAAAAGAAGGTCCGCCCCTCGCCCGCCGAAGTCGAAGCGCTCCAGACGTCCGTCCATAAGCTCCTCGCCAACGCCATCGCGAAAGCGAAGCCGGACCCAGGCGACGTCACGATCCGCCGCCTCAACCGGATGGAGTTCAATAACACGATCCGCGACCTCTGCTACCTGGAAGAGAATTTCTCCGCCGACTTCCCGGCCGACGACACGGGCTACGGCTTCGACAACATCGGTGACGTGCTCACGTTCTCGCCGGTGCACCTCGAGCGCTTCCTCTCGGTGGGCGAACAGATCGCCGCCAAGGCGATGCCCTCCAAGCCCAACGAACTCGACGGCACGGGCTTCGCGATGATCGAGATGCTCCCGAAGGGCCGCCGCGAAGAGCAGCAGCGCTACTTCGATCCGGCTCCGTATCTCACGGGGCCGATGACCGCCCCGCGCGACGGCGACTACATTATCTCAGTCAGCCTCCGCTCCACGGGTCCCGCCAGCGACCCAGCCGCGAAGGTGGCCTTCCTCGTCGATGGCACGGAGGTCGGTACCTATCAGTTCAAGGCGGTCAAGAAATCCGAAGTGGCCGAGGTCAAGGTCCCGGCCCTCAAGGCCGGCAAGCACGAGTTCACGCTGAAGTGGCTCAACCCGCCCGCGAAGATCTCCGGCAACGCCCGCACGCTCTCCGGCCTCCGCCTCCGCCTGCTCGGCCCGACCGACACGCGCACCGAACTCCAGCGTAAGCTCGCCGTGGTGGTGGGCACCACGACTGGGGACGTCCGCGCGAAGGCGGTGGCGAATTGGTTCGTCAGCCGCGCCTTCCGCCGCCCGGCCACGAGCCCCGAAATCGCCCGTTATGCCAAGGTCTTCCTCGAGGGTGAGAAGTCCGGCGCCAACTGGGAATCCGGCGCCCAGGCGATGATCGCCGTGGTGCTGGCTTCTCCGAAATTCATCTTCCGCGGCGAACAGGATGAGAAGCCGACCGCACGCGAAGCCCATGCCATCAGCGAATTCGCGCTGGCCTCGCGGCTAAGCTATTTCCTCTGGGGCTCGATGCCCGATGACGAGCTCTTCCAGCTCGCCTACGCGGGCAAGCTTTCCGCCAACCTCGAAGCCCAAGCCCGCCGCCTGCTCAAGGACCCGCGCGCGCAGTTCCTGACGCAAGGCTTCGGTATCCAGTGGCTCCAGCTACGCCAGCTCTCGACGGTCTCGCCCGACCCGACGCTCTACCCGAAGTTCAGCGAGGCGGTCCGCGCCTCGATGATGAAGGAGACGGAACTCTTCTTCGCCGAAGTCGTCCGCGAAGACCGCGATGTGCTCGACCTCATCGACGGCGATTTCACCTACGTCGACCGCACGTTGGCCACGTTCTACGGCCTCAACGCCGAGTTCTCTCGCGCCCGTGACCGCGGTGAATTCGTGCGCGTGACGCTACCTAAAGGCGATCGCGGCGGTATCCTCACCCACGCTTCGATCCTGACGGCGACGTCCAACCCGACTCGCACGTCGCCGGTGAAACGCGGCAAGTGGATTCTCGAACAGATCCTCGGCACGCCGCCGCCGCCCGCCCCGCCTTCCGTGCCCACGCTCGATGGCCAGCAGCTGAAGGGCAATCTCCGTGAACGCATGGAGCAGCACCGCCGCGACCCAGCCTGCGCTTCCTGTCACTCGCGCATGGACGCCATCGGCTTCGCGTTCGAGAAATTCGACGGCGTGGGGCTCATGCGCACGACCGACGAGGGCAAGCCGATCGACCCTTCGGGCAAGCTCTCCGACGGCCGCTCCTTCGCCGGCGCGGGCGAGCTGAAGCAGGTACTCCGCAAGGACGGCACGAAGATCGTCCGCAACCTCTCCACGAAGCTGCTGACCTACGGACTCGGCCGCGGGCTCGACTATTACGACGGTCCGGCGGTCGACAAGATCACCGACTCGACCATGAAAGGGGGCAATCGCTTCTCCGCCCTCGTCCTGGGGGTGGTGATGAGCGACCCTTTCCGCCTCCGTCGGGGAACATCGCAGGTTGAAAGCGGGTCTGAATCCCCTAAGAAGAAATAACCCCCGTCATGAAGACCGACCTCATTCCTCGCCGTACCGTCCTGAAAGGACTCGGTGCCGTCATGGCCCTGCCGTGGCTCGAGGCGATGGGTCTCCAGACCGGTTGGGCCGCGGGCAATACGCCCGCGAAGAACGCCGCGCCGAACCGGATGGCGTTCCTCTACGTCCCCAACGGTGTGAACATGGACGGCTGGCGCGTCGGCGCCGAAGGCGCGCTGCCTTCCAAGCTCCCGCCGATCCTCGCGCCGCTCAACAACGTCCGCAGCGACTTCTCGGTCCTCACGGGCCTCGCAGCCGACAAGGCCCGCTCCCACGGCGACGGCGGCGGCGACCACGCCCGCGCGATGTCCGCCTTCCTCACGGGTGCTCAGCCTCGGAAGACCGACGGCGCCAATATTCGCTCCGGCGTCTCGGCCGACCAGATGGCCGCTTCCCGCATCGGCGACCGCACGCGCCTCGCTTCCCTCGAGATCGGCACCGAAGCCAGCAAGCTCGCCGGCGGTTGCGACTCGGGCTACTCCTGCATCTACCAGTCCAACATCTCCTGGCGCTCGGCCACCCAGCCGATGCCGAAGGAAGTGAACCCGAAGCTGATCTTCGAACGTCTCTTCGGCGCGGGCTCCGACCTCGAACGCCAGCGCCGCGATGCCGCCCGTAAGTCCGTCCTCGACGCGGTCCGCGAAGACTTCCGCGAACTCAACGTGCGCCTCGGCGTCGAAGACCAGCGCAAGCTCGACGAATATTTCACCGCGGTCCGCGAGATGGAACTGCGCATCGCTAAGTCCGGCACCGCCGGCCAGTCGAAGCTGCCCGCCAACGCCCTGGCCCCGAAAGGCATCCCGGAAAGCTACGCGGAACACCTCCGCCTGCTCGCCGACCTGATCGTCCTCGCCTTCCAGACCGACACCACCCGCGTCGCGACGTTCGTCCTGGCCAACGAAGGCAGCAACCGTTCGTACCCGTTCATCGGCGTGCGCGACGGCCACCACAGTATCTCCCACCACGGCCATGACCCGGTGAAGCTGTCGAAGATCCAAGACATCAATGTCTTCCACTCGACGCAGCTCGCTTATCTCCTCGAACGCCTCAAGTCCGTGAAGGAAGGCGACGGCAACCTCCTCGATCACTCCATGATTGTCTACGGCTCCGGCAACGGCGACGGCGACCGTCATAATCATGACGACCTTCCAATCCTCCTCGCCGGCAAGGGCTGCGGCACGATCAAGCAGGGCCGCCACATCGTCTACCAGAAGGAGACCCCGATCAATAACCTCTGGGTCAGCATGCTCAACCGCATGGACATCCGCGACGTCCAGTTCGGCGACAGCACCGGCGAACTCAAGAAGCTCTCCTAAGGGTAGGGCCGACCATCCCTGGTCGGCCGCTGTCTTGAGGTAGGGACAGCACCACGTGCTGTCCTCTGTAGCTAGGTAGGGATGACTGGCCCGGTCATCCGCGGGCGCGCAGGCCGCACGCCCCCTACCTCCAGCCGCCCTGCGGCGGCACCCTATACTCGATACTCCATACTCGATACTCCGATCTGAAATCCGCGGCTTTCGCCGCGGATTTCAGATCCATCCCGCTTCTTCGGCGATCGTATCAATCTTGTGTTCCAGGAGCACGAGCTTGGCCTTCACGGCCGCGACTTCCCTGGCGAGCTCTTCGTTCTGGGCGACGAGCTGCTGGAGGAGGGCGACGATGCCTTCGTTATGTTGGTGAGTTTTCACGTGAGTGAGTGTGGGTGCGTGCGGAAAAACATCCGACGGCGGCACGCGTACGTCGGAAGGCGCAGATTAACCCCGGGCGGGGAAGGGAGGCGGCCCCGACCATCCTTGGTCGGCCGTTGCCTCTCTGCCGTTCCCAGCCGCTAACCGCCATACGCCACCACCTCGCGGCTCCGCCGCGCCGAGCATCCCTGCTCGACCGCGGCCGGCCAAGGATGGTCAGCCCTACCCAATGCCCGCAGCAAACATCCCGGTCTCCGGTTCCCCTTTGAGCCCTGCGGCTTGTCCGGCCCACATGCCCTCCGGCCCGCGTGTCCTCGATGAGTGTCCCCTCTGGCCCACTCATCAACCGATCAACTGTTTGCGCGGCTCCGCCGCGTTAGGTAGGGTCGGGACCGCGTCACGACATAGCGCCTCTCAGAGTGGAGGACTGCATCGAGGACAGCGTGGAGGTCTGAATTGAGTGCGGAATGGATATGCCCGCCACCTGCCACCCGGGGCTGCCACCCGCCACCCGAAACGATGTATCTGCTTCGCAGCCTGCCAGCATGCCAGCAGATCCCCACGCGGCCACGGTCGCGTTGCCTCCACCTTTGCACAGGAGCACCGCTCCGATTTGCACCTTTGCACGCCTTCTACTTGCCCCCGTGTCACCTTGCCCACGTGTCCCCTGCGACTCTCGTCGCACTGCTTCGCAGCCGTTCAACATGCCGGGAGTTCCCCCACATGTGCTTCGCACATGCGAACCTTAACCCTCCATTAAGCCCGGAAAATTCCCGAAAATTTTCCCGCCCCCT
>JAPLTV010000069.1 GCA_026397955.1 Verrucomicrobiota bacterium
ACGGGTTCGATCTGGACGCCGGCGCAGGCCGGGTGACGTCCGAAGGTGCCGTAGGTCTCGGTGTCGAAGCGCGTGGTCATGCCGCGGGCGGCCTCGGCCACGAGGACGCGTCCGTCCGGCTGGATGAAGCCGACCTGGACGATAGTCGTGCCGTCCACCTTGCGGGTGTGCGCCACGATCTTCTCGAGGAAGTCGCCGGCTTCGGGGCCGGGCTTGAGGGCGAAGAGGATTTTTTTGATGAGGCCAGGGGCGCGGCGTAGCGGCGTGACGGAGTGGGCGCTGAGCGACCACTCGCCACGTTCTTCTCGGAAGTTGAGGCGGGCGTCGACGATGACGTGCGAGCCGTCCATGAGCAGCGGCAGTTCGCCGTCCTTGATCTGCGCGGCGGCATCGTAGGCGTCGGAGAACATCATGACGGGGATCGTCACGGAGCGCGAGGCGACGGTGAAGAGCGCCCAAGGGCGGTTATCCTTCTTGGAAATCTTCTTCTCAAGGGCGCCGACGATCCCGCAGATGCGGACGGTGTGTCGCTCCTTCTTGTCGAGCTCGATGCGGTCCGGCGTCACGGTCAGCGTGGCGATGGCCTCGTCGAGGCCGTGGTAGTCGGCGAGGGGGTGGCCGCTGAGGTAGAAGCCAAGGAGGGCCTTCTCGCTGTTGAGCATCTCGAGCTTAGGCATCTTCTCCGACTTGCGCAGGACGAGGTCGGTCGGGCGCGCGGCGCCGGCGTCTTCGGCCCCGAGCATGTCGAAGAGCGAACCCTGGCCGCTGGCGCGTTCCTTGCGCTCGCCGGCGAAGTGGCGACGGACGGATTCGATGGAGTCGACGAGGTGGCGGCGGTCTTCGCCGGTGAAGTCGAAAGCGCCGGCGCGGACGAGGCAGTCCAGCGTGCGGGAATTGAGGTCGAACTCGCCGAGGCGGCCGACGAAGTCGCCGAAGTCCTTGTAGGGGCCGTTCTTCTCGCGTTCGGCGACGATATTGCGCGCGGCCTGTTCGCCGACGCCTTTGATGGCGCCGAGGCCGAAGCGGATGGCGTTGTCCTTCACCACCGGCGTGAAGTCGGTGTCGGACTGGTTCACATCCGGGCCGAGCGCCTTCATGCCAAGGGCTTCGACTTCGCCCATGAATTCGGCGAGCTTGTCGGCGTTACCCTGTTCGGAGGTGAGCACGGCGGCCATGAACTCGACCGGGTAGTTGGCCTTCAGGTAGGCGGTGCGATACGAGAGGATGGCGTAGGCGGCGGAGTGCGACTTGTTAAAGCCGTACTCGGCGAACTTCTCCAGGGTGGCGAAGATCTCCTCGGCCTTCTTCTTGTCGATGTTGTTGGTCGTCTTGGCGCCTTCGACGAAGATGGAGCGCTGCTGCTCCATCTCCTCGCGGATCTTCTTGCCCATCGCGCGGCGGAGCATATCGGCGCCGCCGAGGGTGTAGCCAGCGATCACGCGGGCGGCCTCCATGACCTGTTCCTGGTAGACCAGGATGCCGTAGGTCTCCTTGGCGACCTTCTCGAGGAGCGGGTGGGCGTATTTGACGAAGCTAGGGTCGTCCTTTCCCTTGATGTAGTCGCCGATGAACTGCATCGGGCCCGGGCGGTAGAGCGCGATGAGCGCCACGATCTCGTCGATGGCGGAGATGCGGAACTTGCGACAGAGCGACTGCATGCCGCCGGATTCGAGCTGGAACACGCCGATGGTCTTCGCCTCGTTGAGGAGCGCGAAGGTGGCCTTGTCGTCGAAGCCGAGCTTCTCGATGTCGAAGTCGGCCTGGCCGCGATGCTTGCGGACGAGCTTCTGGGCGTCGTCGATGATGGTGAGCGTCTTGAGGCCCAGGAAGTCCATCTTCAGGAGGCCGAGCTTCTCGACGGGATCCTTGGCGTACTGGGTCGTCAGGTCGCCTTCCTGCATCGTGACCGGGATGATGTCGGTGAGCGGGCGGTCGGCGATGATCATGCCGCACGCGTGCTTGCCGGAGTTGCGCACCATGCCCTCGATGACGCGGCCGGTCTCGATGATGCTCGCGGCCTGCGGATTGATGGCGACCTCCTCGCGGAGCTCGTTGGACTTCTTGAGGGCGTCCTCGAGCGAGATGTTGATGTCGTCGGGGACGAGCTTGGCGAGACGGTTGGTCTCGATGAACGGCAGGTCGCGGATACGGGCGAGGTCGCGGACGACCATCTTGGCGCCGAACGTGCCGAAGGTGATGATGTTGGCGACGCGGTCCTCGCCGTACTTCTTGCGCACGTAGCCGACGACCTCGTCGCGGCGGCGCATGCAGAAGTCGATGTCGAAGTCGGGCGCGGAGACGCGCTCAGGATTCAGGAAGCGTTCAAAGAGCAGGCCGAAGCGGATCGGGTCGATGTCGGTGATCTTGAGGCAATAAGCCACGATCGAGCCGGCGCCCGAGCCTCGGCCTGGACCGACGGGGATGTCCTGCTTGCGCGACCAGTCGATGAAGTCCCAGACGATGAGGAAGTAGTCGACGAAGCCCGTGCCCGCGATGACGCCCATCTCGTAGTCGACGCGGCGGCAGAGTTCGGCGGGGCTGGTCTTGCCCGGACCGGGGATCTTCTCGTCCAGCCAGGCCTTGGGGTCGTCGTAATCGACGCCGTAGCGTTCCTTCAGGCCGGCCTTCACCTGCTCGAGCAGGTAGGAACCGTTGGCCCGCATGGCCTTGCGCTTCTCGGCTTCGATGACGAAGTCGCCCGGTTTGCCGGCGGAGACGAGCAGGCCGTTCTTGAGCTGCTCGTAGCCGTCGAGGATTTCATCAATCTTGTCGGAGGCCTTGGGCTTCACGCCCTCGCTGAAGATGTAGACCGGGTAGTTGTTCTGGCCGACGGGTAGCTTGACGTCGCACATCTCGGCGATGGCGACGGTGTTCTTGATGGATTCGGGCACCTCGCCGAAGACGCGCAGCATCTCGGCTTCGCTCTTGAGGTAGAACTCCGTGGCGGAGTAGCGCATGCGGCGCTCGTCGGCCAGGCGGGCGCCGGTCTGGATGCAGAGCATCGCGTCGTGGGCGACGGAATCGCCGGCGTCGACGTAGTGCACGTCGTTGGTGGCGACGACGCGGAGCTGGAACTCGCCGGCGAGCTTGAGGAGGTCGGCGATGATGCGCTTCTGCTCCTCGAGGCCGTGGTCCATCAACTCGATGACGAAATTCTCGCGGCCGAAGATCTCGACGAACTTGCCGCAGGCCTTGCGGGCGGCTTCGTAGTCGCCGCGGAGCAGCGCCTGGGGGATGACGCCTTGGAGGCAGCCGGAGAAACCGATCAGGCCGTCGGCGTGCTTGGCGAGCTGCTCGAGGTCGGTGCGCGGCTTGTAGTGCAGGCCGCGGACGTGCGCGTCGGAGACGAGCTTGGTGAGGTTCTGGTAGCCTTTGAAATTCCGGGCGAGCACGCCCATGTGGAAATACTTGTGCTCGCGGCGGTCGGGCTTGTCGGTGAGCGCGTGGTCCCAGACGAGGTAGAGCTCGCAGCCGAGGAGAGGCTTGAGCTTCACGTCGCCCTTGGAGCGCTGCTTGGCCTCGTTCCAGAAATCGAAGAGCCCGAAGAGGTTGCCGTGGTCGGTGATCGCCACCGCGCGCATGTTCATATCACACGCGCGCTCCATCAGGCGGTCGATGCGGCTGCAGCCGTCGAGCATGCTGTAGTCCGTATGCACATGGAGGTGCACGAAGTCTCGGCTGATGGTTTCCGGGTCGGCCATGCGTGACGGCGATAATAGGGAGCCGTCGGAGGGCAGGGGAAGGCATTAATCGGCGGGGTTATTCGCCGACTTGTCCACAGCGGCCCCGTGGGCCGATTCCGGGCCTTACTTGACCTTCACGAAGGTGCGCTTGCCGGCCTGGATGACCAGCTCGCTCGCGGGTTGCGCGACCTTCTGGGCCGGGTCGGAGACCTTGTCGTCGCCGATCTTGACCGCGCCGCCCTCGATGAGGCGGCGGATCTCCTTCTTGGAGGGGAAGAGGTTCGTCGCGGCGAGCAGGTCGACGATGCCGACCTCGGCCGCGCCACCGGAGACGGCGGCCCAGGTGAACTCAGGCATATCCGTGCGGACGCCGCCCTTGGAGAAGACATTCTCGAACTCGGCGCGTTCCTTGGCGCCGGCGCCCGCGCCGTGGAACTTGTCCGTCAGGCGCGTGGCGAGCTGCTTCTTGGCTTCCATCGGGTGGCCGGCCTTGAGCGTGGCGAGCTCTTCCGGCGTCGAGAGCAGCAGGAGGTCGTAGTAGACCCACATGGTGGCGTCGGGCACCGACATGATGCGGCCGAACATGTCCTTCGCGCCGTGGTTGAAAGCGATGTAGTTGCCGAGGGATTTCGACATCTTCTTCTCGCCGTCGAGGCCGACGAGCAGAGGCATGCCGAGCACGGCCTGCGGGGCCATCTTGTCCTGTTCCTGCAGGTCGCGGCCGACGAGCATGTTGAAGAGCTGGTCGCTGCCGCCGATCTCGATGTCGGCCTTGAGCATGACGGAGTCGTAGCCCTGGAGGAGCGGGTAGAGGAACTCGACGATCGAGATGGGCGTATTGGATTCGTGGCGCTTGGCGAAATCGTCACGCGCGAGCATCTGGGCCACGGTCATGCGACGGCTAAGCTGGAGGGCGTCGAGGAACGACATCTGGCCGAACCACTCGCTGTTGCGGCGGACCTCGGTCTTCTGCGGGTCGAGGATCTTGAAGGCCTGCTCGAGGTAGGTCTTGGCGTTTTCCTCGATCTCCTGCTCCGAAAGGACCGGGCGCGTCTCGGACTTGCCCGTGGGGTCGCCGATGCGCGTGGTGTAGTCGCCGATGATGAGGACGGCCTGGTGGCCGAGCTCCTGGAACTGGCGGAGCTTGTTGAAGACGACCATGTGGCCGAAGGTCAGGTCCGGGCGGGTGGGGTCGACGCCGAGCTTCACGCGCAGGGTCTTGCCGGCCTCGAGGCGCTTGAGGATCTCCGCCTCACCGATGAATTTCTCGGTGCGGGATTTCATGACCTTCAACTGTTCCGCGGGGGACATGCCTTTACTCTCCCCAAGGGGGAGGGGAGGGGGAAGACAAAATTCCAGATTCCAGAGTATGGAGTATTGAGTATGGAGTATTGGGGAGGAAGAAGCCTAGAGGACTCGAGGACAGCAGGGCCGGAGGGCACGAGCGATGCAGTGGGTAGGGTCGGGACCGCGTCACGACATAGGGGCATCGAGGGGGAGACCGGATGGTTGGCTGGGGTTGTCTCGAGGTAGGGCGGACTCTCCGAGCCCGCCGATCATGCAATCCAAGGGGCGGACGGTTCGGAGAACCGTCCCTACCGCGCCCTTTCTTCAGGGGAGGGCATGACGTAGTCCTGCCCCTACCTCCGGCCACCATGCGGCGGCCCCTATGTCGTGACGCGGTCCCGACCCTACCCAAGACAAGCACTCCCCCTATACTCGATACTCTTCCTGCCTCCCTTGCCAACGTGTCAACTCGTCAACCTGCCAGCTAATGAGTTATTCTGGTCAACCGAGCCTCTGGGCCTCCGTGCCTCTAACTATTGCCCTCTGCTCTCTTCCCTCCCTAATGAAGGCATGGATCTCGTCCGCGAACTCATCGATTACGTGAAGCACCCGAGCGTGTCCACCGACCCGTCCTTCAAGGCGGGCATGGATGGCGCGCGCGAACATATCTGCGGGCTGCTCAAGCAGGCGGGGCTCGAGGTCGAGGTCGTCCCGACGCCTCTCCACCCGATCGTGCTCGGCCGTCGCCGCGGCCCGAAGGAATGGCCGCATATCGTCCTCTACGGCCACTATGACGTGCAGCCGGCGGATCCGCTGAATCTCTGGACTTCGCCGGCCTTCGAGCCCGTCGTGCGCGATGGCAAGATCTATGGTCGTGGTACGGCGGACAACAAGGGCCCGCACCTCGTGGCGGTCGTCGCGCTCGCCCGCCTGCTTAAGCGCTGCCCGAACCTGCCGCTGCGCATCACGTTCCTGATCGAAGGCGAAGAGGAGATCGGCTCCCCGAGTTTCCCGGAATTCCTGCATAACCATAAGGCCGAACTCGCCGAAGCCGACTGCGTCATCCTTTCCGATACCGCTTCCCCGTCGTCCGACCAGATCGTCATCACGACGGCCCTCCGCGGCATCATCGGCCTCGAGGTCGGCCTGACCGGCCCGAAGTCCGACCTGCATTCTGGCCTGCACGGCGGCGCGGTCTATAATCCCATCCAGGCGCTGGCCGAACTCTGCTCTTCGCTGCACGACGCCGATAACGCCGTCACCGTCGAAGGCTTCTACGACGGCGTCGAACAGCCGACCCGCTGGGAACGCGAAGAGCTCCGCAA
>JAPLTV010000017.1 GCA_026397955.1 Verrucomicrobiota bacterium
TGCGATGACATCGCATCCGCCTGGATTGGGTAGGGCCAACCATCCTTGGTTGGCCGCTGCCGAGCAGGGATGCTCGGCCCTACCAAAGACAGCTAGGTCGTGACGCGGTCCCGACCCTACCCGAGGCAGCCACCCTTAATAACCTGGCCCTAGCCCTAGCCCTGGCCCTCCCAGCACGCCTCTGGGCGTGCTGGGAATAACTCCGGCTTCCCTCGCTGGGGTGGTTGGAGTCTCTTGGGGGTCTATGGCCAAGGTAGATATCGAAATCGTCCAGAAGATCCTGAAGTCGAATGGCGTCGATGTACGCCTCGCCGCCGAGATCCTCAACCAGCTGCGCGATGTCGTGGCCGAGGACGCCGTCGAGCGCGAGAAGCCGGCGAAGAAGCAGATGCTCGTCTTGGTCAGCGAGCCCGAGGAAGGTCTGCCCAAGGATCTGACCGGCTGGATCGTCCAGCTGCTCGAGGACGATGACCCCAAGGAAGTCTCCGCCAAGATCGTCGAGGTCGCCAAGGCCTTCAACGAATCGCCCAAGGGACAGCGCGTACCGGTGGAGTCGTTCGGCGACGCAGTGCAGAGCATTTCCGGAAAGCTTTTCAAGGAGAGCGACCTCTGGATTAAGACGCGTGAACCCGTGCGCATCATCCCGGTGAAGAATTCGATCGGTCGCCGTCGTCGCGACTAAGCGAATCGGTTCCCCCTCTTTTCCAGAATGAGGTTCTGGAAAAAGCGAATTTAGACGCACTTTTTAGGCGATTTAGGGCGGTTGATTGCTCTCGCCTCGAGGGGGGGTTGGTCTACTTTCTCCCCCTACTATGAAGTTCAAAAACTTCCCTATCTACCGCATCGAGTGGGTGACCTCCACCTTCCTGATCTTGACGGCCCTCCTTTCGCTGACCGTCGTACCTTGGTTCCTTTTGACCCAGTTCAACCTGCCAGCTGATGCCGCCAACAAGGTGCACGGCTGGGGCTTTATCTGGGCGATGTTCGTGTTCTATTACTACGCGACCGGCTTCGGGATCACCCTGGGCTACCATCGCCTGTTTTCCCATATTTCCTTCAAAGCCAAGTGGCCGGTGAAGCTCTTCGTTCTTCTGTTCGGCGCCGCTTCCTTTGAAAATTCGGCCCATGATTGGTGTGCCGACCACCGCATTCACCACAAGCACGTGGATGAAGACGAAGACCCGTACGATATCTCCAAAGGCTTCTTTTACGCCCATATCGGCTGGCTCCTCTTCCGCCTCAAGCCGCCGGCACCCATCACCAACGTCAAGGACCTCGAGGCCGACCCCCTGGTCATGTGGCAGCACCGCTACGTCCAGTGGATTGGCGCCTTCGTAGGCTTCGTGATGCCGGCCGTCCTCGGCTATGCTTATTGCGTCCTCTTCGTCCCCGCGTCGCTCAACGCCAATCCGTGGATGACCGCGCTCGCCGCCTTCCTTATCGCCGGCCTCCTCCGCACGGTCGTCGTCCAGCAGGGCACCTTCTGCATCAACTCGCTCTGCCACATGATCGGCCGCCAGCCGTACTCCACGGACCACAGCGCCCGTGACAGCGGTCTGGTCGCGCTCCTCACCTTCGGCGAGGGCTACCATAACTATCACCACGAATTCCAGCACGACTACCGCAACGGCGTGAAGCGCTGGCAGTTTGACCCGACCAAGTGGATCATCTGGTCGCTCTCTAAGGTCGGCCTCACCGAAGACCTGCGCCGTGTGCCGGATTCCCGCATCATGGCGGCTGAGCTCAAGGAAAAGAGCCGCACCCTCGGTCGCGATATCGATTCCCTCGCTGCCCGCCTCGACGTCCGCACCCGCGAACTCAAAGCCAAGCCGATCGCGGCCGCCCACGAGCTCGCCAAGGAACTCGCCGTCCGCGCCGAATCCCTCAAGGAAGCCGCCGCGACCAAGGCCGAAGTGGCCCATGAAACGATGGTCGAACTGCGTGGCCTGCTCAATCAGGCGGCCTTGCATCTCGAGACCCTGCGCCGCGCTGGCGCCGGTTCGGCGGCCTAAGCGAAGTCGTTTAGGACCGAAGTCCCTGCATCAGTTCGAGGACCTTCGCCTCGATCTGAGGCAGGGCGTCGTCCGGATGGGCGAAGTCGATGTCGTGCACGGTCCAGTATTCGATGCGGTCGGCCCACTCTGGGTGCGATTGGAGCATCATGGCGTAGTGCTCGTCCTTCTTGAGGGCGATGGTTCGGTGGGCCCGTTCCAGGTCCTCCCGGCGGAGCTGGGTGGGTGCCGGGCCGGTCAGGTCGAGGGGGATGCCGAGCTCGCGGAGCCGCTTTTCGGTATCCCGGGAAATCAGGGTCGGCTCATCCGCCACCAGAGAGGTCAGGAGGCCGCGGGAAAAGGCCCGGGCGGGGTGCCCCATGCGGGTCGCATGCCAGTTGAAGAGGGCCTCCGCATGGCGGCTACGGTAGAAATTCCCCGTGCAGACGAAGAGGGTGAGGGGGCCAGAATCTGCGCTTGTGCGGTGGGGCATGGCGGGTAGAGTTCCCGCAACCTAACCTCACTGCCATGGTACGCAATCTGTTCGTTCTCTCTCTCCTTTCCTTCGCTGTCGTCGGTTGCATGGGCCCTGCCAAGGGTCCGTCCCCCGTCACCGATGGTGCCGCCTCGGACCTCGTTCCGGCCGCCTCTGCTCCGATCGTCGTGACTCCGGTCCTGACGCCTGAGCCTGCTCCGGCCGCCGCCAAGAAGGCCGCCCCGACCAAGGCTAAGGGCAAGCTGCCCCTCAACAGCAAGAGCAGCAAGTAAGCCGATCGGCTTACATCAATGACACTTCGGTAACGAAAGTGTCGACCTGACCGGGCTCCGCAAAACGGAGCCCGTTCTTGTGTTCAGGGCTATTGGGCGGGCCCATCCACGGTTCGACGCAATAATACGGCGCCTCCGGATCGGGCGTCCAGGTGACGACGCTCGCCCAGCTGCCGGGAATCGCTTCTTCGCCGACTTTGATGGTGATATCTTCTTCGCCCGACTTCGGTCCGAAGCTGAGCGTCGCGGATTTGAGGTTGGTGAAGATGCAGTCCGAGAGATGCGGGTTGTCGAAGCTGATCGCCTCGGCGCCCTTGAGCTCAGCGAACGGGATCAGCTTGCCGTCGGCGGCGTGACGCCACTGCTTCTTCGACGGAATTTTCACGATATAGTCGCGGCGGCTGAGGCCCGCGTGCCACGGGAGCGTGAAGTAGAAGTGGTGGCCGGCGCACCACGGCAGTGGCTGGGCGTCGCGGTTCTCGAATTCGAACGTGATGCGCAGGAAGAGCTCGAGGAAGTCGAAGCGAATGCGGAAATCGTAGGCGAAGGGATAGCAACCGCGGCCGCGCGCGTCCTGGATCATCCGCACCACCGCGTGGTTGGGGCCGCTCTCGATAATCTCGAAGGCGGCATCACGGGCGAAGCCGTGCTGCGGCATCGGGCGTTTGACGCCGTCGGCGGCCTTCCAGGCGAACTTCTCGCCGTCGGCGTAGTTACGGCCCATGAAGGGGAAGAGGATCGGATTGCCGCCGCGGACGGGGCCAATCTTGTCGAGGTCCATCGGCGCGCCTTCGGGCCAGAAGAGGATCTCGCGGTGGCCCGAAGGGACGTCGAGCTTCCAACGGAGGAGGCGCGCGCCGCGCGTCAGGCACGTCTCGTAGGTCGAGGCACCGACCTTCCATCGTTCCATGGGCACGCCGTTCTCTTCGTAGCTCTGCATGAGCCCAAGCAAACGCCGCGACCGCCCGGTGGCAAACGCGGACTTAGCCCGCGCGCTTGGCGAAGCGGTAATGGCAGACCATCCACTCGGCGCCGCCCCGGAAGTTCCAGAGCTCGGCGCAGGCCATGAAGAACACGCGCCAGTTGGCCAGCCAGGCCTTCGCCCGCTTTTCGCCGTAGGTCTGCCCGAAGATCCGGAGGATCTCCTCGCGGTGGCGGTCGGTGTTCTGGAGCCAATGCTCCGAAGTCTGACCGTAGTGGCGGCCTTCGACCTCCCACTGCGCCTCGAGCTTCAGGTCGTCCTGGAAGCGACTCGCGAGGCAGTTGGAGGGCATGATTCCGCCGGTGAAGAAGTGGCGCGACATCCAGTCGGTCGAGTCCTTGGCCGCGAAATGGTAGGCGATGTCCTTGTGCGTGAAGACGTGGAAGAACAGTTTGCCGCCGGGCTTGAGCCAGCCGGCGATACGGCGCATGAGCTCGCCCCAGTTCTTCATGTGCTCGAACATCTCGACCGATACCACGCGATCAAAGCGCGACGCCTCGGCGGCGAAGATGTTCATGTCACAGGTGATGATGCGCACGTTCTTGAAGCCACGCTTCGCGCATTCGCCTTCGATGTGGGCCCGCTGGGAGGCCGAGTTCGAGACGCCGGTGATGCGGGCGTTCGGGTATTTCTCGGCCATCCAAAGGGTGAGCGAGCCCCAGCCGCAGCCGAGCTCGAGGATTTCGAGCCCGTCCGAGAGCTCCGCGCGGGCGCACGTGCGCGCCAGCATGGTTTCTTCGGCTTCGCCAATCGTCTCGCCGCCGAGCGTATAATAGCAGGAGGAGTATTTCAGGCGCGGGCCGAGGCAGAGCTTATAGAAGGCCGCGGGCACCTCGTAATGCTGTTCGTTCGCCGCCTTGGTCTCGATGGCCACCGGCAGCGTGCGCAGTTCGGCCGCAAAGGCGTCGACCTTCGCGAAGCGCGCGGCGGCGGTGTCGGGACGTTCATCAGAGAGGCGCTGCTTGAGCAGACGGCGGATGCCCCAGCGAATCACGCTGTCCGGCAGGAAGTCTTTCTCGATGAGGGTATCGATGAGCGGCATACCCCTACTGTGCACGAAGACCCCTTCGCTGGCAATCCGCCGCGGAGGAAAATCAGCGCCGGGGCGGGCGGGGCCAGAAGGCCGGCACGCGCGCCTGGTAGTCGGCGTAGGCGGGCCCCTTCGACGTGAGGAGCTGCTGCTCCGTGAGCGGAATACCGGTCACGCGCGTCAGGAAATAATACATCACGCCGACGCAGAGCAGGCCGGGGACGCCGCGGTACGTGCTATTATAGCTCATCAACAGGAAGCCGACCCAGACCAGCCATTCGCCAAAGTAGTTGGGGTGGCGGCTCCAGGCCCAGAGCCCACGTTCGCAGACCTGGCCTTTGTTGGCCGGGTCCTTCTTGAAGGCCGCCAGCTGGGCGTCGGCAATCGTCTCGATGAGCAGGGCGAGGCCGACCACGCCGAGGCCGATCCAGTGGATAGCCTGGGCCGGGCCGGCGGCACCGGTGGGATTCGAGGACAGCAGCGGCAGGCAGAGGATCGTCAGGACCAGCGCCTGGACGAAATAGAAATAGGCCATCTGAGCCGGCATACGCTCACCGTGCTCAGCCCGCATCTTGAGGTAGCGGCCGTCTTCCTTATCGAGATGTCCGAGCACGCGGATGGCGAGGTGCGTACCAAGCCGAAGGCTCCAGAGCACCGTCGCGACAGCCATCAACACCCCTTGGCCGCCGAGCGGGAAGACCCAGAAGTGGATGGCGAGCATCTGTAGGCCGACGAGCGCGAAGCCGTAGGACCAGGCGACGTCGACGATGGACCAGTTGTCGATCTTCTTGGCGATGAGCCAGCAGAGCGCGAAGAAGACGCAGGCCTCGCCGAGGAGGATCAGGAAATCGAATCCGAGTTCGAGGAGGGGGTACATGGGGCGGTGGGTTTGGGAAGGAGACGGCGAAACGTCCGACGCAGGATAAGGTGCAGGAGCCAGCAGGCGAGCGGGACCGTCACGGCCCAGCCGATGAGCCCATGGAGGCCGGTCAGCCAGAATTTCTCCAGGAAATCAGGCATGGAGCGGTTGAATTCGTCGATGATCGCCTTCGGGGTGAGGGCGAAATGGCGCGCCCCCGAAAGCGTCTCGCCGAGGCGGACGAACGGGACGATGAGCAGGACCTGCAAGGGGAAGGCGGAGTGGTTGATGATCTGCATCACCACGTGGTTGAGCCGGAAGACACGCCCGGCGACCAGGCAGAGCACGGTCGTCACGCCGATGAACGGTACGATCGCTATGGCCAAGCTGACCACGACCGCGGCCGACACGGCCTCCGGGGTCGCTCCTTGGCGGAGTTCCGCGACGAGCGGATCACGCACCCGGCGGCGCAGCCAATCGGAGACGCGTCCCATTCAGGCGACCTTACGCGTGAAGAACACCTTGCCAAGGTCGGTCTCACCCTTGGCCTGGAAGAGGCAGAGCAGGGCATAGCCCGCGATGGCGAAATTCCCCAGCAGCATCAGCGCGACGAACCAGCTGAGGCGCGCGGTGATGGACTGTTCGCGCCAGGCGACGTAGAGCCAGAAGGCGAGGAAGCCGAAGTAAGCGTCGAACATCGTGGCCAGGCCCCACGGCTCAGAGCAGACCGTCACGTAGCCACCGATGACATTGAGGCCCTTGCCCTTGTATTCAGCCAGGGAAGAGATCGAAGGCGTCACGCAGGCGTACCACGACACCCAGGTCATGGCGACGAGCACGAGGACGAAGTAGGCGAGGATGAGGCGACGGGAGGACATGGTGAGAAAAGGGGTAGGGGCAGGGGTTGGGGTTGGCTGACTTAGGGATAGGGTGGGGGGAAGGAGGGGAAAGGCAAATGGGAGGTAGGGACAGCACCACGTGCTGTCCTAGGTGCAAAAGTGCAAACCGGCCTGCGGCCTGTGCAAAGGTGCAAACGTTAGCGGTTAGCGGTTGGCGGTTGGGAACACATCAGAGGCAAAGTCGCCGATACAGGTGACGGGTGACGGGGCACATTTTCAGGTCTCAGGTCTCGGCCATCGGGTATCAGGTACGGGTGTTCGGGTTCTGGTGCAGGTTCGGGGAGATAGATTGCCCAACCGCTAACCGCTATATTATTCTACTTATCCCATTATAGAAAAACAGTTTACAAATCTAAATGACCATAACAATTCATTTAACGGCGTTTTGGCCGCTCGGATTGTGGAACAAAACACAATGTGACGACTTAATCGGTAAATCAGATTGATGAGGGGGGGGGTTATAATCAATTTTTTGGGAAGTAGTGCCGACCCCAAGCACTCGATTCCCCTGCCATTTAATTGGCACCCTATTTTTATGTCTGCTTCGCCCCGTAAACCTGCCCGGCTGCTCTCTCGCTCCTCCCTCATGGTGGCCGCCGCGCTGCTCGGTGTCGCCGTGTCTTCTGCGCCGAAAGCCCAGGCCGCGAATCTCACCTGGAACCAGACGGGCGCAGGTCCTTACAACTGGACCGACTCAGCCAACTGGGGCGGCGCGGGTTTTCCCAACGCGATCGGCGATGTCGCCAATCTGAGCGGAGCGCTTGCGGGCGCGCAGACGGTGAACCTCAACGGCATCATCACCCTCGGCGAACTGAATTTCGGGGCATCCACGCCCTCGTCGGCCGCAGGCTACACACTGGCGGGAGGCACGAACGGCTTATTGATTTTGGATGATACGGATGGAGCGGTTTCCATTAACAAGCTGAACGGCTCTCCCAGCCTGGACACGATTTCCGCCGACATTCTGTTCAACGACGCGCTCACCATTTCCAACAATTCCGGCGGCGGCACGCTGACGTTCTTGGGCGCCATGAGGTCCGTGGCTTCGGATGTCACGCTCACGGGAACGGGTGTGGCCGCCGCGGGTTCCATCATCACTGGTGCCATTTCTACCGCCGGCGGCTTTATCAAGGAGGGTACGGGTATCATGCAGACGAACGGTTCCTCGACCTATGCGGGTACGACTTGGATCAAGGCGGGTCGCCTAATCATGAACGGCGGGTCGGATATCCCAATCCGTTCGGCCATCAGTATCGATGTGAATGCCGTGCTGGAGATTAAGGGTCAGCCTACTTGGGGTTCAATCGCGGGGGCGGGTAATGTGACTAATACTGGCGCCGCCCGAATCGTAACCATTGGTCGGGATGACACGTCCACGAGTTTCTCGGGTACGATTACTTCTACCACAGCCGCGAATGTCGCCATCACCAAGATCGGTGCCGGCACACTCACGCTCGCGCCTTCGGCCGCGAGCACTTACACGGGCAATACCATCATCAACGGTGGCGGGCTGGTCTTAGATTTCGCCAACGCATCGCTGACCTCTCTGCTCGCCGCCACTCCGCTCCAGATCACGGGCGGCAACTTCACCATGAAGGGCAAGGCTGGCCTCGCCGCCAACCAGCTGCTGGGCGCGCTGACGGTCGGGGCGACGGGCGGGGCCATCACCTTGATCGCCGGAGACGGCGCGGGTACCGTCCTACGCACGGGTGCGGTGACGGCCACCGCCAACGGCGCCACCCTCCTGATCGTCGATCCATCGGCGAGCACGTCCTTCCAGATGGGCACGACGTATGCCGCCGGCCTGAACAACCGGCTCGTCTTCAACGATGGCACGGCGAACAGCTTCAACTGGGCGACCAACGCCGGCGTCAACACCGACACCGCCGCGTTCACCGGTTACACCGCACTCCCCATCGCCGGCGGAGGCGATAGCACCACGAACTCAAGCCTCGCCGCCTCGCAGACGCAAAACACCGCAGCCGCTACCATCCGATCGCTAAAGCTCAGTTCCTCAGGCGTCGGCACGCAGACCTTGGACCTCGCGGCCTTCAACATGACGCTCGGCGGCGGTGCCATCGCCGCGCCGGGCGCCATCCTGATCGACGGCACCGACGGGTGGAACATCAACGGCTCCACGGGCGTCCTCCGGTCATCGCATCTCAGCGCGGCGGGGGACGTGATTTTCCATCAATATTCCACGGGTACGGTAACCGTCAACGCCGGCATCGCCGACAACGGCGCCATAGCCGCCGCCGTGACCAATCTCATCAAAGCAGGCAACGGGACCCTCATTCTCGCCGGCGCCAAGACCTTCACAGGAGCCGTGTTCGTGAATGGAGGGAAGCTTCAGTTCAGCGATAATAACCAGCTTGGTGCCTCGACCGCAGTCACAGCGGTCACGATTCGTGATGGCGCGACCCTGAGTTACACCGGCGCGACCGCGACCATATCGGCCACCGGTGCCGCTTCCCATACGTTCGCCTTGCAAGGCGGTAACGCGACCATCGAGGTCACCGGCGCCACCACCGAACTGACCTTGGCTGGCGCCATCAGCGGGGCAGGGGGTTACACTAAGACTGGCCCCGGCACTCTCATCATCGGAGCCAGCTCCACCTTCACGGGGCCCCTTTTCATCAACGCAGGTATCCTGCGGGGAGCCGCTAACGTGAACGTGAGCAGCAGCTCGAGCCCGGTGACCATCGGCGCGAGCGGCACGTTGGATATCTTCGAGACAACCTCCAGCCGTACCTCGACCATCGGTGCGCTTTCGGGGTCAGGAACCGTCCTGAACAGCGGCACCACGTCCAAGACCTTCGTCATCGGTGGAAGCAATATTTCGACGACTTTCTCCGGGTCCTTCGCGGCCGGAGGCGTGACGGGTAATGTCATCCGCAAGGTCGGCTCGGGCGTCTTGACGCTATCGGGCACGAGCGCCTGGACGGG
>JAPLTV010000091.1 GCA_026397955.1 Verrucomicrobiota bacterium
ACGGCTTCCCGTTCGGTCCGTTCCACGGCCAGGCGGTGAAGGACAACGTCTTCGCGCCGGACTGGTGCGAGGCCCCGCGTCTCGAATACACCAACCGTCTCTTCGATCTCCTCGCCGCGTTCGGTCCGCCGGACCAGGTCGGCACCGTCAGCACGTTGCCCGGTTCGTTCAAGGGTTTCGGTCGCACTCCGGACGAACTCAAGGTCATGCGCCGCAACCTGCTCGCGTGCGCCGAACATCTCGCCCGCCTGCGCGACTGCACCGGCACGCATCTGCGCCTCGCCTTGGAGCCGGAGCCGATCGGCCACGCCGAGAATACGCCGGAAGCCCTGCGTCTCTTCGAGCAGCTCCGCGCCGAAGAACCCGCCAAAGGTCTCGTCGACGCGCATCTCGGCATCGCCTACGACACCTGCCACTTCGCGCTCCAATACGAAGAAGCCCATGAGGCCATCGCGCGGCTCAACGCCGGCGGCGCGCCGGTGCTCAAGTTCCACCTCAGCTCCGCGCTCAAGCTCAAGCCCACCGAGGTCGCCCTCGCGCGCCTCGCGAAGATGCACGAGCCCACCTACCTGCACCAGACCATGGGCCGGGCTAAGGACGGCTCGATCGTGCGCTTCAAGGACATCCCGCTGGCCATGGCGGCGATCGACCAGCTTCGCGCGCTCGAAGAACTCCGCGTGCACTTCCACGTGCCGGTCAACGCCGACCGCCTGTCCGACGAACTCTCCACGACCAATGACCACCTGCGCGCCGCGCTCGACGTCATCGCCAAGGCGCCCGGCGCCTGCCGCGAACTCGAGATCGAGACGTATACCTGGGAGGTCCTGCCGCCGGAAGTTCGCGCGGCCGACGTCGCCGACATGATCGCCGAGGAATATCGCTGGACGCTCGCCGAGCTCGCGCAGCGCGGCGTGAAGCCCCTCTGAGATGAGTCCGAAGCTGCGCGGCTGGCTGATCCTCACCCGTGGCTCGAACCTGCCGACGGTCTGGAGCAACGTGCTCGCCGGCTGGCTCCTCGCCCAAGGCCTGCGGCTCCGTCCGCCCGGTTCCGAATACGCCGGCCAGGCGCCGGACCCGCTCGGCTGGGGCGGCCTGCTGCTGCTCCTGCTCGGTGTTTCGCTGACTTACGTCGGCGGCATGATCCTTAACGACGCCTTCGACGCGCGCTGGGATGCCGAGCGTCGCTCGACGCGCCCGATTCCCGCCGGCTTGATCGCCGTCGGCGATGCGCTCCGCGCCGGCTGGGGTGCGCTCGCCCTGGGCTTTGTCTTCACCGTCCTCGCCGCGCCCGCGCCTTTGCGTAAGACCGTGGCGGTCGTCGCGCTCCTGCTCGCGCTCTGCGTGCTCATCTACGATCGCTGGCATAAAGGCGTGAGCTGGGCTCCGGCGGTCATGGGTGCGTGTCGCGCGCTGCTCCCTCCGCTCGGCTTCCTCGTCGCCGGCGAGCGGCTCTTCCTGTTGCCGATTCCGATGGGCGACGCCGATTGGATCATGCTGGCGCACATGTTCGGTCTCTGGCTCCTCACGTTCGCGATCACGCTCGTCGCGCGCCATGAGGCCACCGGCGGGGGTGCCGGCCGCTGGGTCGAAGGACTGCTCTTCGTCGCCCCGGTGCCCCTGTTCTGGGCGGTCGGACTCTTCTGGCCGTGGATGCTCCTGTGGGCAGCCGTGTACGTGTGGTGGCTCTTCCGCTCGAATCGTCGTCACCCCTTGCCGGCAGGTGTCGGCGCCCGCGTGGCCGATCGGCTGGCGTCGATGCCGCTGATCGACGCGATGACCACCGGCTACGTGGGCTTCATCAGCCTTGCGCTCCTCGTGAAGCGCAAAGGCGTGCATCCCGATGCTTTGGTCGACGCGGGCTGCCTGCTTTTGCTCGCCGTCGGCACCGCTCCTTTCGCCATGCGGCTTGTCCTGCGCTGGCGGAAGCAGATTCCTTCGACCTGAGTAAACGAGGGTTTTTGCCTGAGGGGCGGGTTTTCCGGGAACTGGGCTTGTCCTCCGGCGTCTCACTCATTCTGATTAACTCTCCCCCGGGCCATGTCCGACTCCCTCGACCTCGAATTCGCGGTGACCTACCGCCATCGTATCTTCTTCACCGAAGGTGCGTTCGCGTCGGGTAACCGGGTCCTCGCCGACCTGTTCGCCGGGGCCAAGGTCATCCCGATCGTCGATGCCGGCCTCGCGCAGTCCCGTCCGGGTTTCGCCGCGGAGGTCGCCGCCTATGGTAAGGCCATGGGCGTGCACTTCACCCGGGAGCCGCTCGTGCTTACCGGCGGTGAGGCCGCCAAGAAGGACTCCGCCGTCGTCAAGGCCGCCCTGGCCGCCATCGAGGCCGACAAGATCTGTCGCCACTCGTACGTCCTCGCCATCGGCGGCGGCGCCTTCCTCGACGCTGTCGGCTTCGCGGCCGCCACCGCCCACCGTGGCGTGCGTCTCGTGCGCATGCCCACCACGACCCTCGGCCAGGGCGACGCCGGCGTCGGCGTGAAGAACGGCATCAACACTTTCGGAAAGAAGAACTTCACCGGCGCCTTCGCCGTCCCGGCCGCCGTGGTCAACGACCTCGCGCTGCTCGCCTCGCTCGACGCCCGCGGCCTCCGCGACGGACTCGTCGAGGCCGTGAAGGTCTCGCTCCTCAAAGATCCGGTCTTCTTCGCCAACCTCGAGAAGGAAGCCGCGCTGCTCGCCGCCGGGAACATCCCCGCGATCGGCCGCGCCGTCCGTCGCTCCGCCGAGCTGCACGCCAAGCACATCGCCGGCAATGGCGACCCCTTCGAACTCGGTAGCGCCCGCCCCCTCGACCTCGGCCACTGGGCCGCGCACAAGCTCGAGTCGATGACCAACCATCGCCTGACGCACGGCGAGGCCGTCGCCGTCGGCCTGGCGCTCGATCTGCTCTGTGCCCGCGACCTCGGCCTGTTCGGCCAGGAAGAGACCGAGCGCTCGCTCAACCTGCTCGTCGCCCTCGGCTTCCGGATCTATTCGCCCGAGATGCATCTCGACGGCGGCGCGCCCATGCTGGCCGGCCTCGAAGAATTCCGCGAACACCTCGGCGGCCAGCTCACGCTCGTCCTGCCGACCGCCATCGGTAAGTGCACCCAGGTCCATGTGATGCCTGCCGCCGTCGTGCGCAAGGCCGCCGACGAACTGCGGGCGCGGGATCAGCAGCCATGCGCCGCGCGGTCCTGAACGTCGTCGGCCTCTCCGCCCGGGACCTGCGTTCCGGCGTCATGCCACGTCTCGCCGCGCGCGCCGCGAAGGGCAGCGTCACCCAGGTGCGTCCGGCGTTCCCCGCCGTCACCTGCACCGCGCAGTCCGATTACCTGACCGGCAAGCAGCCGAGTACGCATGGCATCGTCGGCAACGGCTGGTATGACCGCACGCTCAGCGAGGTGCAGTTCTGGAAGCAGTCGAACCGCGTCGTGCTTGCGCCGAAGGTCTGGGACGAACTCCACGCCAAGAACCCGAAGCTCAAGGTCGCGAACCTCTTCTGGTGGTATAACATGGGCACCGCGGCGGACATCTCCGTCACGCCGCGCCCCGTCTACAAGGCCGACGGTGGGAAGATCTTCGACATCGCGAGCTACCCGCAGCGCTTCAAGGAACTGCTCAAGCGCGACCTCGGCGACTTCCCGTTCCATTCGTTCTGGGGTCCGCGCGCCGGGCTGCCGTCGTCGCAGTGGATCGCCGACTCCGCCCGCTGGATCGAAGAGCATGAGCGGCCGGACCTCAGCCTGGTCTACCTGCCGCACCTCGACTACGACCTCCAGCGCTTCGGCCCGGCCGACCCGCGTAGCGATAAGGCGCGCGGCGAGGTCGACAAGCTCGTCGGCGACCTCGCCGAATTCCTCGAAGCCCGGGGCGTCGAGGTCCTCATCGTCTCGGAATACGCCATCACCGCCGTCGACCGCGCCGTCCCGCTGAACAAGGTCCTGCGCGCGCAGGGCTGGCTCGAACTCAAGTCCGAGGACGGCAGCCTCACGCTCGACACTTTCAATTCGAAGGCCTTCGCCGTCGTCGATCACCAGGTCGCGCACGTCGTCGTCCTCGACCCGTCGGTCCGCGAAGCCGTGCGCAAGGTCCTGCTCGCTACGCCCGGTGTCGCGCAGGTGCTCGACGCCGAAGGCCAGGCCGCGGCCGGCATCCGGCACGTGCGTAGCGGCGATTTCGTCGTCATCGCCGACGACCACAGCTGGTTCTCCTATTACTGGTGGGAAGAGGGCCAAGGTGAGCCGGACTTCGCGCGTACCGTGGACATCCACCGCAAGCCGGGGTACGACCCCGTGGAACTGTTCATCGACCCCAAGATCCGTTTCTCGCTGCTCAGCATCGCTTGGTTCCTGCTGAAGAAGAAGCTCGGCTTCAAGGCGCTCATGAAGGTCATCTCGCAGGACGCCTCGCTCGTGAAGGGTTCGCACGGCCGCATCCCGGAGGACCCGCTCGACTGGCCGGTACTCATCGCGCCGGCGGGAGCCGCTTTGCCCACGCAGATCGCCTCGACCGACGTCTACGGCCGGATCGCGCAGGGCTTCTGAGCGGGTCTGAGGTTGAAGCGGAACACCGGTCGCGCAGGCTGGTCATACCCCCATGTCAGCCCGTTGTCTTGCTCTCGTCTTCGGCGTCGCGGCCTTCGCCGCGCCTTTCCCGGAGCCGCATGATAACCAGAAGGAGAATATTCCGGTCCTCCAGCCGGCTGATGCCCTGACCAAGTTGCACCTCCCCGAGGGCTTCAAGGCCACGCTCTTCGCCGCCGAACCGGATGTCCGTCAGCCGATCGCGATGTGCTGGGACGAGCGCGGCCGCCTGTGGATCGCCGAGAACTATACCTACGCCGACGGCAAGGAGCGCTTCGACCTCAACCTCCGCGACCGGATCATCATCCTCGAGGACGCCGACCACGACGGGAAGTTCGACAAGCGGACCGTCTTCACGGACGAGATCCAGATGCTCACCAGTATCGAGCGCGGCTTCGGCGGCGTCTGGGCCGTCTGCCCGCCGAACCTGGTCTTCATCCCGATGGACGGCGATAAGCCCGCCGGTCCGGCCCAGGTCGTCCTCGACGGTTTCAGCACCACCGCTGCCAGCCGTCACACCTTCGCCAACGGACTCAAATGGGGCCCTGATGGGTGGCTCTATGGCCGCGTCGGTATCTCGAGCACCTCGTGGGTCGACGTACCCGGCGTGCCCAAGGAAAAGCGCCAGCCCACCGCCGGCGGCCTCTGGCGCTATCACCCGGTGACGAAGGTCTTCGAGCCGTATTGCCACGGTACCACCAACCCGTGGGGTTCCGATTGGACCAAGGACCACGAGCTGCTCTTCATCAATACCGTCATCGGACATGGCTGGCAGGGCATCCATGGTGCGCACTTCAAGCGCATGCACGGCGAGGACCCGTACCCTTTCATCTACGAACTCATCGACCAGCAGGCCGACCACTATCACTGGGACGCCGGCAAGAAGTGGAACGACGCCGACGGCGGCCGCGGCGGCGCGGACAGCTTAGGCGGCGGCCACGCGCACGTCGGCATGATGATCTATCAGGGCGACAACTGGCCTTCGCAGTATCGCGACAAGCTCATGACGCTCAATATGCACGGGCGGCGCGTGAACGTCGAAGCCATCGAGCGGAAGGGCAGCGCGCTCGTCATGAAGCACCAGCCGGACATCCTGAAGTCGGACGATCCATGGTTCCGCGGCATCGAACTCAGCCAGGGGCCTGACGGCGCCGTCACCCTTCTCGACTGGAGCGACATCGGCGAGTGTCACGACCAGGATGGCATCCACCGTTCGACCGGACGTATCTTCAAGGTCAGCCACGGCGACCCCAAGCAGCCCGGCGTCGACTTCGCCCAGGCCACGCCGGCCGAACTCGTCGAGCTCCAGCGTAGCAAGAACGAATGGCTTGTGCGCATGGCGCGCTGGGAACTCCGCGAGCGCGCCTGGAAAGGCGTCGACCTCTCTTCGGCCATCGCTGCCTGGGAGAAGCTCGCCGCCGAGCCCGACAGCGTCCTCGCCCTCAACGCCCATTCGACCCTGCTGGCGATTCGTTCCGTCAAATCGGGCGACCAGCCTTTCGCTGCCCAGCATGCCAAGCATTACGGCATCGCGGGTATCCTCGCCGAGAAACGTCAGGACGTCCTCGCGCGCCTGATCGAGCGCGAGCTCACCGAGCCATTGGTCCGCCGGAACAACTCTCTGGCCAAGTTCGCCAACCATACCGGCTTCATCGCGGCGTGCGAGGAACAGGAGACTGCCTTGCTCCAGCTCTCGGGCGAGGCCCGTGGCCAGCGCGTGCGTCTCGCCCTCGCGTCGGCGCTCCCGCATCTCAGCGTCCCCGTGCGCTCGCTCGTCGCCCAGCACCTGCTGCGCTTCGACCAAGACGCCACGGACCATAACTTGCCGCTCCTCGTCTGGACCGGCCTCCGTGAGCTCCCGTTCGCAGATCTTATCGACTGTGCGCACATCAGCCGCATCCCGCAGGTCACCCAGCTCATCGCCCGGCGCATCGCCGAAGGCGCCGACAAAGACCCGACGGCACTGAACCAGCTCCTCTCGAATGCCGCCGCCATGCCGGACGGCCAGGCCGAGATCGTCGCCGGCGTCGCCGCCGCGCTGCGCGGTTGGCGCAAGGCGCCCAAGCCGGCCGCTTGGGAGGTCTTCGTCGCCTCGATTCCCAAGGAACTCGCGTCCGCCCAGGACCAGGCCCGTCAGCTCAACGTCATCTTCGGCGACGGTCAGGCCCTCGATGAGATCCGGCGCATCGCCCTCGATGACAAAGCGCTCATGGAACAGCGCCGGGCCGCCTTGCTTTCGCTCATCGACGCCAAGGACAAGCAGCTCAAGCAGGTGTGCGAGAAGCTCATCTATGTCCGTGGCGTGAACATGGAGGCCATCCAGGGACTCACCCAGTTCGACCAGGACGGCGTCGCTCAGCGCATCATCGACCGCTACACGCAGTTCTATCCGCATGAACGTCCGCAGGTCATCATGGCGCTCGTCTCGCGTCCGCGGTTCGCGTCGGATCTCCTCAAGGCCGTCGAAGCCGGCAAGATTCCCAAGGCTGACTTCGGTCCGGCCGCCGCGCGCCAGGTGCGGGCTTTCAATGTCGCCAAGCTCAACGCTCTTCTGACGAAGGTCTGGGGTGAGACGCGTGAGACCTCGGCGGACAAGCTCAAGCTCGTCGCCGAACTCAAGGCGCGGCACACCGCCGACTTCTTGGCCAAGGCCGACCAAGGCAAGGGTAGGGCGTTGTATGCGGCCGTGTGTGGCCAGTGTCACAAGCTCTACGGTGAAGGCGGCGCGCTCGGGCCGGATCTCACCGGCAGCGGACGTCATGACCTCAACTATCTTGTCGAGAACATCGTCGACCCTAGCGCCGTCGTGGACGCCGCGTATTATCTCAACAGCATCACGCTCAAGGACGGACGCGTCCTCAGCGGCATCGTCGGCGCGCAGAGTGAACGCACGCTCACGCTGCGTTCTGTCGGGCAAGAGACCGTGATCGACAAGCAGGACATCACCCAACGTGAGACCTTGCCCGTCTCGCTCATGCCGGAAGCGCTGCTCCAGGCCTTCACACCTGAGCAGCAGCGCGACCTCCTCGCCTATCTCATGGGCAATTCTCAGGTCCCGCTGGTGAAGTAGGAAGTGTGTAACCTTCAGTAGGTGCGAGGAATGGAGTGGATTTAGCCACCTTAAGGGGTGTTTTTAGGGGGCTAAAATGAAAAAAACCTAAAATTATTACATTGATGGAGAAGGAGTTACGACAAAACAACTAACAGTTAGGTAGTTTCTATTGACTGAGAGCAATATCCCCTCATGTTGTTCTCCATGCGAATGAGCTCACGCCTAACAGCCTCAAGGCAACGACATCGATGTCGGTTAGCGCAGAACATTCATCAGCTCCTTGCCATAAACCGGTCGAAAGGTCGGTTGCCAGAAACAGAAGTTAGTTTCACCCCCAGGGTGGGACCGCCTGAACGACCATAAAATCGCCGGGCGGAATCACCCCGCCCTGGGATCAATTTAAACGCTAGGACTCGCGTGCAAAGGAACGAAGCGAGAGTCATAGCCAAGCGCTTTCTTCGAATCAAGCGATTCGTGGAAGAACTTAATTTAGTAACACGACCTAGCTTAGCAAAATAAAGCAGGGTAAATCTTCGTCCTCAATCTCTCGTCTGCTTCACGCGGACCGTCCGATGACGATTACTGGCTGTAGACCCCCGTTAGGCCGGAGAATGACCGGCGGTCGTGACCTTCTGAGACGGAGTCGTGGTGGAACGGTAGACACCGCCCGCTTAAGATGGGCTGCCATAAGGCGTAAGGGTTCGAGTCCCTTCGATTCTACTTTGATCCGATAGTTCAAAGGATAGAACCGACGGCTTCTACCCGTCACATGCAGGTTCGATTCCTGCTCGGATCTCTTTCAAGTCAATCAATGGTATGTTAGCAAAGTGGCCATGCGCATGGCCGCAAACCATGAGACGTGGGTTCGAATCCCGCACATACCTCCAGTTCACTCCGGCAAAGCCGGATTCATTTCGAGCCGAATGCCCTGGGTTCTTGCACGAACATCCCAAGGCAGTCCACTAGCTCGTCCCCTTTACAGTCCGGACCAAAGAGCCCGCCGACGTGTTCCCGCGTCGGGCTCGCCTGGGTCCGTCGTGCGACATCCCCGACTTTGCTTAAGCGCCGGTCGGCGTCGCGCGGCGGATCCCGGTTTAACCGGACACATTTATCGGCAGTATGTCACATGGCGTGACAGCGGGCTGTAAACCCGTTGCATTTATGCATAGCTGGTTCGATTCCAGCACTACCGACCATTTTGAGCCGATCGGGGCTAGGTTACTGTGAATAACCCTCTAGCCCTAACGACACGCTGAACTTCAGCGAGGTCACCCACTTGCTCATCATCTGGAAGGATAGTTCTAGCGGTAAAACGGCCGGGGTGTAGCCCGGCAGTCATCGGTTCGATTCCGGTTTCTTCCACCCGTTTACGGTGTCCATCGTCCAATGGTCAGGACACCGCCTTGTGATGGCGGGGATGCGGGTTCGATTCCCGCTGGTCACCCCACCAACCATTTTTTAATCAGGATATAGCTCAGCCAGGCAGAGCACGTGCTCGGGGTGCACGAGGCCACGGGATCGAAGCCCGTTTTCCTGACCAATTTGGAGAAGCCCTCGCTCCTCCCCTCCCTTTCGAGCCGACCGTCGTCGGTTATCACGCATACATCCAAGTATAAAATCGCCAGCTGATGCGCGTAAGCGTGGCGATCCGGGCAACCGGTTCATCGGCAATATCCCGACGGCAAATCCTTGCTCGAATCTCCCAGGCAAAGCTTGGTTTCATCACTCATTAGCGTAACGGTATCGCGCTCGGTTTGGGACCGAGAGGGTGGAGGTTCAAGTCCTCCATGGGTGACCAATTCCCGCATTACTAAATAACAAGAGACAACGTTTCAGTTCGGATCTTCTCCAAAGGACAGGATAGCCGGTTACGAGCCGGCAGATGAAGGTTCGAGTCCTTCTCCGAACACCATTTCGAGCCGAAGATCGAGAGTTACTATATACGCCATACATACCCTCTCGGTCACACCTTGCTCGTTTCGTGCGTCCGCCGACGCGACCATTTCAGGTAACAAGGCCAGGCCTAAGTCTGGGTGTCTTAATTTGGGCCAAGGGTTCGACTCCCTTTTACCTGACTATTTCTGAAGGAGTAGCTTAATTCAAAGCGCCGATAATATCCAGTGCACACCTTGCTCGTGCCAACGAGCCGCCGCAAATTGGGTTACACGGGACTCGGAGTTGTGGGTGCGATTCCCGCCTCCTTCATCATTTCAATGCGCACGTAACTCAATGGCAGAGTGCGTCATCGCCGACGATGATACGCAGGTTCGATTCCTGTCGTGCGCTCCATTCAGAAGAAGATCATGCGTTCGTAGCTCAATTGCGGAGCACTGCCATGCCAAGGCGGTGGCTGCCGGTTCAAGTCCGGTCGAGCGCACCATTTCAACGGAGGGGTCGCCTAATCCTAAGGCCCCGCGAAAAACATCCAACGCACCCATCTTGCTCGGGTAACCAGAGCCGACCGTTGTTGGGTTATACGCAAACTCGGTTATGCAGGTGAAAATCCTGCCCCCTCCACTTTTAATGGGCTATTAGTTCAAAGGCAGAATGGCCGATTTGCACCCGGCAGATAAGAGTTCGACCCTCTTATGGTCCACCATTCAACGGGAGATTAGTGTAAACGGTAGCATGGGCCTCTGGCGAGGACCCGGACGGGATTCGAGTTCCCGATCTTCCACCATTCATCGGCAGCGCCCATAGGTTGGCCGACGGTTTCATAAGCCGTCCGAGACGGTTCGAATTCGTCCGTTGCCTCCAGTTTACGCACCCGCGGCCGGGGGCCTTCGTTCGTCACGGAGGCTCCCGGGCGAGGCCATCCTTTTTCCAACCCAAACCAACCACGCAATAAAATGCAGTAACACCAAAACCGCCCTCACGGGCACCACATAACATGAAAAAGAACATCAGGCAGGCCCTCACGGGTCTCCAAGCGACCGAGACCTCCCAGGGTCTCCCCATCCCCGGCAGGGACATGGTCGAAAACAATGCCGGCGGCTTCGTCTTCAAGCTCGACGAATGGAAACAGCTGGAAAGGTTCCTCATCCTCGGTTCCGAGGGCGGCACGTTCTACGTCTCCGAAAAGAAGCTGTCGGCCGACAACGCGAACAAGGTCCTGCTCCTTCTCAAGAAGGACGGCGTCAAAGTCGTCGAGAAGACCGTCGAGATCCTGAAGTCCGGCAGGGCCCCCAAGCCCGACGTCGCGATCTTCGTCCTCGCGCTCGCCGCCTCCAAGGGCGACGACGCCACCAGAAAGGCCGCCCTCGCCGCGGTTCCCTCCGCCCTAAAGACGGGCACCCATCTCCTCAAGTTCGTCGACTCTGTCAACGGCCTGAGAGGCTGGGGTAGGGGCCTCAAGAAGGCGATCCAGCTCTGGTTCAAGGGCAGGAAGAACGAGACGCTCGCCCTCCAGCTTGTTAAGTACAAGCAGAGGGAAGGCTGGTCGATGAAGGACGTCCTGAGACTCGCCAAGCCTGTCCCTGAGACGGAAGTCCAGGGTAAGCTCTTCGGCTGGACCGCGAAGAACGAGAAAGCTGAGTGGGCGAAAGCTCCCGTCGCCCCTGGCGACAAGGCCCTCGATTTCGTCTGGGCGACCGAACAGGCCGCCCAGCTGAAGCTCGTCGCCGAACAGGCCGACACCGCGGAAGCGAAGGCGATCCTCGCCGAAGCCAATCAGGCCTCGGTCAAGAAGCTGGTCGACCTCATCGTCACCTACAGGCTCCCCAGGGAAGCCCTGCCCACCGAAGCCCTTAACAAGGTCGAGGTCTGGGAGGCGCTGCTCCAGGAGATGCCCATGACGGCGATGATCAGGAATCTCGGCACCATGTCGAAGATCGGCCTCCTCAAGCCCCTCTCCGACGCCGAGAAACTGGTCTTCCAGAGACTCACCGATGCCGAAAGGCTCAGGGGCGCCAAGGTTCATCCCATCCAGGTTCTCTCTGCCCTGAGGACGTACTCTTCGGGCAGGGGTGTCAGGTCGGCGGCCTCTTGGAACGTCTCGACTAAGGTCGTCGAAGCTCTCGACGAAGCGTTCGAGCTGTCCTTCGGCGCGGTCGAACCCGCGGGCACGAGGCATCTCCTCGGTCTGGACGTTTCCGGCTCGATGTCGGGTGGCGAAATCGCCGGTGTCCCCGGTCTTTCGCCCTCGGCGGCCACGGCGGCCCTTGCGGTCGTCGCGGCGAGGACGGAACCCTGGACGGCCATCATGGGCTTCGCTGACTCGTTCAGAAATCTTGGCATCACCGCCAAGGACAGGGTCGACGTCGCGACGAGGAAGGTCTCCGGACTCACGTTCGGCTCGACCGATGCGTCGCTGCCCATGACCTGGGCGCTCCAGAACAAGATCCAGGTCGATACGTTCGTCGTGATGACGGACAACGAAACCTGGGCCGGCAATATCCAGCCCGTTCAGGCGCTGGAGAAGTACAGGCAGGCCACCGGCATCGGCGCTAAGCTGATCGTCGTCGGCATGACCTCCACCGGCTTCACCATCGCCGATCCCGATGACGCGGGCATGCTCGACGTCGTCGGTTTCGACGGCGCGACTCCCGCGCTCATGGCGAAGTTCGCCAAAGGCGAGATCTAGTCCGCATTCAGAGGCCGGAAACCGCGACGCGCGTCACGGGGTCCGGCCTCTTCTATTTATAGAGAGACCTCACTTCTGATTTCTGGCCCCGCTCCGGCGGGTATGACCCTTTTCCAAATTCACTTAATATACACAAACCGCCATGATCTCCCTCAACGACATCATCCAAGAAAACGAAACCCGCGGCGATCTTCGCCTGCGGCTCAGCGCCCGCGCTCTCCTGCGCGCCCTGATCGTCATCGGCCAGTTGCCCCGTTCGCGCGCTCGCTCCGAGCTCCTCGCGGCGTACGAAGGCCGCTACGATAGCCACAACGATTTCTACCGGCTCATCCCCCGCGGCTTCGGCGTCGAGCGCGATCTCCGCGCCACGGACGTCGAGGAGCTCTCGCTCCAAGAGCGGGTCGCCTTCCTGAAAGGCGCTTCGCTGCTCCTGGGCGATCGCCTCCGTCCCGGCCAGGATTGCATCTGCAACATGCTCGCCGCCGTCATCCTGCCTGTCGCTGCCTACGCCTCCCTGCTCAGGGAAGACGTCGCCCTGGCGCGCAAAACTTGGAAGACGTTCGCCAAGATACCTCGCCTCTGCGCTGAAAAGCTCCAGATCCGGAGGGAAGAGGGCGAGCATCATCTCGACCTCCGTCGGCTGACCTTCGACCAGTTCATCTCGGAACTCACCGGCGATCGCCGGGGCCTCTCTGAATCTGAACTCGGCCGACTCGCCGCTGATCGGATCGAGGAAGCCTTCGAGCTGGAGCGTCATCGCGCACGGAACTGGCTTTAAATCTACAATAAAGCCAAGATACTACGACCATGACTCCCGACTACGCCACCATCCTGGCTCGTCTTGAATCCCTCGATGAGCACGTCGCCAAACGCCTGGCCGGCCGCCTCCTGCGGATGCAGTGCGCGGCTGAGCCAGGCTTCTTGGAGGCCATCTCCGCCACGGTCGCCTCCCCGGAGTCGCCCTTGGCGACCGTTTGGGCTGAGCTGGAACCCTTGCGTGCCGAGGTACTGTCCGCGCGTCAGCGCCAGCGCCTGCTGACGCCGCGCACCGCGCCACTCGGCTACCGCATCTACGGGCCCGAAGCCATCCATGAGTCCGCCCGGAAGCAGATGGAAGACGTCATGCGCCTCGCGCCGGTCGTCGCCGGCGCGCTCATGCCCGACGCACACGTCGGTTATGGCATGCCCATCGGCGGCGTCGCCGCCGTGGAGAACGCCGTCATCCCTTACGCCGTCGGCGTGGACATCGGCTGCCGCATGCACCTCACCGTCTTCCGGGAGCCGGCGGGCGATCTCGAGCGTCTGCGCGCCCGGCTCCGCGAATCGATCCTCAAGGGGACGCATTTCGGCCGGGCTCTCCGGCCGAAGGCCCTTGATCACCCCTTGCTCGACGACCCGCGGCTGGCGGGGGCCGAGCGTCGGCTGCAGAAGCAGGACCTGCGCTCCCGTGCGGCCTTGCAGTTCGGCACTTCCGGCGGAGGTAATCACTTCGTCGAATTCGGCGAGCTTCGGCTCCATGAAGCGGCGGAAGGGATTCCCGCCGGTAACTGGCTCGCCCTGCTGAGCCATTCCGGTTCGCGTGCCTTGGGCTACAATATCGCCAACCACTTCTCGACCCTCGCGAAGCGCCTGACGCCGCTGCCCAAGGAGCTGGAGCGGCTTGCTTGGTTACCCATGGATACCGAGGAAGGGCGGGCCTACTGGGACGCCATGGAAGTCGCCGGAGAGTACTCCGCGGCCAACCATCAGGTCATCCATGATACCGTCGTGGCCCTCTCTGGCCTGAGCCCCGTCCGCGCCATCAGTAATCACCATAATTTCGCCTGGAAGGAGACCCATGGCGGAAAGGAAGTCCTCGTGCACCGCAAGGGCGCGACCCCTGCCGGTGCCGGCGTGCTCGGCATCATCCCCGGATCGATGGGCGCTCCGGGCTTCCTCGTCCGTGGACGCGGAGCAGCCGACTCGTTGGCCTCGGCTTCGCATGGCGCCGGGCGCCAGATGTCGCGCACGCAGGCGTTGAACGATATCACTGCGGCGCAGCGGGACGCGCATCTCAGCGCCGCCAAGGTCGAACTCCTCGGTGGCGGCCTCGACGAGGCTCCGGGCGCCTACAAGGACATTCGCGCCGTGATCGGGGCACAGGCTGACCTCGTCGAAATCCTCGCCGAATTCCATCCCCGCATCGTCCGCATGGCCGGCGCGGTCGAAGTCGATCCCGAGGAAGGGAACTGAGCCGAGCTCAAGGTCAGGCCGGGTCAGGGGTTGCCTTGGCTCCGGGTTCGGTGACCATGGCTTCCGCTCCGTTCATGAACGTCCATCACCTCGAGTTGTTCTATTACGTGGCGAAGCATCAGGGGATCAGCGCCGCGGTGCGGCACATCCCTTACGGCATCCAGCAGCCGGCCGTCAGCGGCCAGATGCTCGCGTTGGAGTCTAATCTCGGAGTGCGGCTCTTCGAGCGGGTACCGTTCCGGCTGACTTCGCCGGGCCGGAAACTCTTCGCGCAGATCGAGCCCTTCTTCGCCGGGCTCGACGGACTCGAAGCGCAGTTGCGCGATGCCGACCGGCCGGAGTTGCGGCTCGGCGCCTCGGAACTCGTCCTGCGTCTGCACATCCCGACCGTCACGCAGCGCCTCCGGTCGCGTCATCCGAAACTCCAGCTCAGCCTGACGCCGGGTTATCAGGTCCAGTTCGAGACCTGGCTCAGCGAAGGCCTGATCGACCTCGCGATCGTCCCGCTCGAAGCGAAGGCGCAAGGCCGCCAAAGCCAACTCCGCCTGGCCCGCGTCCCTCTGGTCTTGCTCGTCCCCAAGAAGTCGCGATGGAAGAGCGCCGCCGAGCTCTGGAAGCAGAAGACCATCACCGAGCCGCTGGTCGCTTTGCCGGGCGCCTCCAGCGTCACGCGCAGCTTCCAGCGCGACCTCCGCCGATTGGGCATCCAGTGGGCACCGTCAGTCGAAGCCCCTTCGATCGAGGCGGTCACGACTCAGGTCGCCGCCGGCGCCGGCTTGGGCGTGAGCCTGGCCATCGCCGAAGCCATCGCCGACCCCGGAGTGCGCGCCCTGCCGCTCGAGGGCTTCGCGACGTTGGATACCGGTCTGCGTTGGACCGGCGGGATGACGCCGCTTCTGCGCGATACCATCTTGGAGCTGCAGCGCTATGCGCGCGAGACCTGGCCCGACTGGGCCACCGATGACGTGCTCGTCGAGCCCAAGAAGGCGGGTCGGCGGAAGGCCTGACTCAGCGCTTCGCGAGCGCCTGCGTGATCGCTACGCAGGCTAGCGC
This sequence comes from Verrucomicrobiota bacterium, assembly GCA_026397955.1. Lineage (GTDB taxonomy): Bacteria > Verrucomicrobiota > Verrucomicrobiia > Opitutales > UBA953 > UBA953. Next base: position 15,494 of record JAPLTV010000091.1, read on the forward strand.
AGCGTTCTCGGCGCGGAGGACCGTGGGTCCGAGCACTACCGCACGGAAACCTGCGGCGCGGGCGGCGGCATATTCTTCGGAGGTCAGGTCTCCTTCGGGGCCGATGAGCCAAGTGACTTTCGAAGCCTTCGTGAAATCGAGGTGCGCGACCGGTTCGGCGTCGAATTCCAGCGAACCGGTCAGACGCAGTTCGCCCTCGACCAGGGCCGGCAGGCGTTCGATCCATTCGCGGAAACGCATCGGGGCGGCGATTTCGGCGCGCCACGGGTGGCCGGATTGCTTGCAGGCTTCGACGGCCTGCTGCTGCCAGCGTTCGCGGCGGGTGCGGGCGCGGTCGGCGTCGAGCTTCACTTCGCAACGCGCGGTCTCGAGCGGGATGACCCCAGCCGCGCCGGCTTCGCAGCAGATGCGCACCAAGTCGTCCATCGTGCCGCCTTTGGGCATGCCTTGGGCTACGTAAATCGCGGGCGATAGCGGATCGGCTGTGCGCGCACGGATGACTTCGACCATCGCGCCATCGCCATCGGCCGAGGCGAGCTTGCCTTCGACCACCAGGCCTTCGCCGTCGAGAAGCACGACCGCGTCGCCGCGGCGGGCGCGGAGGCTGCGGACCACGTGGGCGGATTCGTCGGCCGAAAGCTTCACGTGGGCGCCGGGCTTGCAGGCCGGGGCTTGTTCGTGGTCGATCCAGGCGCGGAGCGGGCTCATCAGGCAAGGGCGACCGGGCGGTCGTAAGAAGGATCCCAGTCTTTCCAGACCGGCTCGTAGCCGTGGGCGCGGAGCATCGCCGCCACTTCGTCAGGTGAGCGGTCGTCTTCGATCGCGAACTGTTCGAGCGAGGCCTCGCGGCCTTCGGCGTAACCGCCGGGGTTCGTGTGCGAGCCCGCGCTCATCGCCGTCACGCCTACGCGGCAGGCGTGGTCGCGGAACTTGCGGCTCTCACGGGTGCTCAGCGTCAGTTCGACCTCGGAGCTCAGCAGGCGGAAGGCGCAGATCGCCTGGACCAGGTCGCGGTCGGTCATCTCCACCTTCGGCTGTAGCTCGCCCTCGTGGGGACGGATGCGCGGGAAAGAGACGCTGTAGCGGCTCTGCCAGTGCTTGCGTTCGAGCCAGCGGAGGTGGAGGGCCGTGAAGAAACATTCCGCGCGCCAGTCCTCGAGGCCGAAGAGTGCGCCGAGGCCGATCTTGTGGACGCCGGCGGCGCCGACGCGGTCCGGGGCGTCGAGACGGTAGAGGAAGTCCGATTTACGACCTTTCGGGTGGTGGACGTTGTATGTCTCGCGGTGGTAGGTCTCCTGGTAGACCAGCACCGCGTTGAGTCCGTGCTTACGGAGTTCGGCGTATTCGGTGGTCTCCATCGGCTGGACTTCCATCGACAGCGACGAGAAGTGCGGGCGGAGGAGGTCGAGGGCCTGGACGAAGTAGGGCACTTCCACCTTGTTGGATTCGCCCGTCAGGATGAGCAGGTGGTCGAAGCCCAGCTTCTTGAGGGCGCCCGCCTCGCGGAGGATCTCGCCCGGGTTGAGCGTGCGACGCGGGACCTTGTTGCCGGCCGAGAAGCCGCAGTAGGTGCAGACGTTCTGGCACTCGTTGGAAAGGTAGGCCGGGGCGAAGAGCTGCATCGTGCGGCCGTAGCGTCGCAGCGTCCGTTCATGGCTCAGGCGGGCCATCCGCTCCAGGTGCGGAGCGGCGGCCGGCGAAATCAGCGCCTTGAAGTCTTCGAGGTCAGCCGAGTCGGCTTCGGCGCGCGCGAGGGCGCGGAGCACGTCGGCCTCCGTCTTCGCCACGACGGATCCCAGGACTTCGTCCCAGGGATGGGCGGCATGGACTTCGGCGAACGACATCAGGCCCGTCACTGTGGGCCAAAAATCGCGCAGGGCAAGGGCGGGCGCGCGCTCAGAGCGTCGCGGCGTAACCGGCGGCGTCGAGCAGGGAGGCCAGCTCGGCCGCATTCTTCACCTTCACCTTGATCATCCAGGCGCCGGCGTACGGTTCGCGGTTCACCAGGTCGGGCGAGTCGTTCAGGGCGGAGTTCGCCTCGAGGATCTCGCAGGACACCGGGCTGTAGAGGTCGGAGGCGGCCTTGACGGATTCCACCGTGCCGAAGACGTCGCCATGGTTGAACGACGCGCCGACCTTCGGGAGGTCGACGAACGTCACGTCGCCGAGGGCGGCCTGAGCGTGGTCGGTGATGCCGATGACGGCGGTGCCGTCGGCGGCGACCTTGATCCACTCGTGGTCCTTGGTGTAATGGAGGTCGGCAGGGACGTTGCTCATAGGTTCTGGGTAAAGCGGGTGGCGATTATTTCAACCCTTCACTTCACGAAAGGCTCGGCCGAGAGGCGCAAAGGGATCCGGTGGCCGCGGATGTCGACTGTCAGCGAGGCGGAGGCCGCGTGGCCGGCGGCGACGAGGGCCGTGCCGATCGGCTTGCCCAGGACCGGGGACTGCGTGCCGGAGAGCACTTCACCGACGGGCGTCTCGCCCGAGTAGACGACCGCGCCTTGGCGGGCGATACGGCGGTCATCGAGGGAGAAGAGCACCACCGAGGAGACCGGGCCGTCCGTCGTTCCGCCGAACTGCACGCGAAGCACATCGCCGGCAATGGCGACCCCTTCGAGCTGGGCAGCGCCCGTCCGCTCGACCTCGGCCATTGGGCCGCGCACAAGCTCGAGTCGATGACGAACCATCGCTT